>NZ_JADYWR010000009.1:0-193574 GCF_015864705.1 Pseudoalteromonas sp. NGC95 | reverse complement strand
GATGCCAATTCGAGACTGGCGTAATGCAATGAGTCGTTTTATCATTGAATTTGAGGAACGCCTCAGTAAGCATATTTAAAATCTAACAACGGGCAGTTACACAGAATCCGTTACAGGCTCGCACATCATTATGCCTAACCAGACTACTTTATCGTGGTTAGTTTTCTCATTAGTTATATCAAAAGCAAATACTAAAGCAACGCTGACTAGTACAGAGACTGCAATTCCGGAAATAGCATTCGAGTATAAAATTTTGAGCGCTTCTTTTCGCTCATTATTACTTAAATTGTTATATGGCACTAATTAAAACCTTTTTCAAAAACAACCCCTAGGAAATTAAGTAAACCATTTAGCAAATTACACTAATGCAATACTGGTAATACAAAGAGCTTAATAAGCCTTTACGCAGCTAAATAAAACTTTAATGTAAAGTAAATATAGTTTACGGGAGGGATAAAAAAAGTTTAAAAAGTAAAAAGGCCCAAAATAAATATTTATTTTGAGCCTTAAAATTATCAAGCAGGTTAAAGTGTTAACGACTTTACTTGCTGTTCTATAGATTTAACCTTCGAAATCGCTATCGTTATGGCGCTCTGCCATTTGCTCTTCTTCAGGACCCCATGTGCGATTTACGCGACGACCACGCTTAACAGCGGGGCGCTCTGATATTTGCGTAGCCCAGCGTACAACATGGGTGTATGAAGCAACATCTAAAAACTCTGCTGCATCATATAAAGCTCCAAGCACTAACGATCCGTACCACGGCCAAATTGCAATATCGGCAATTGAGTATTCATCACCTGCCATGTATTCATTTTCGCTTAAATGGCGATTTAACACGTCAAGCTGGCGTTTAGTTTCCATGGTAAAACGGTCAATAGGGTATTGCATTTTACTTGGTGCGTAGCTATAAAAATGACCAAACCCACCACCTAAGTAAGGCGCTGAGCCCATTTGCCAAAATAGCCAGTTACGACACTCTGTTTTAGCTTTTAGGTCTTTAGGTATAAGTACATCAAATTTTTCAGCCAAATACTGTAAAATAGAACCTGATTCAAAGATGCGAGTAGGCGGCGTGGTTGAATGATCCATTAGCGCTGGGATTTTTGAGTTTGGATTAATATCAACAAAGTCAGATCCAAACTGATCGCCATCACCTATGTTTATTAAATATGCGTCATAGTCTGCATCGGTGCAACCAAGCTGTAAAAGCTCTTCAAACATGATTGTAGCTTTTTGGCCATTAGGTGTCGCAAGAGAATAAAGCTGAAATGCGTGCTCACCAATAGGTAGAGTTTTGTCATGAGTCGCGCCTGCGATTGGGCGGTTAATGCTGGCAAACTTACCGCCACTTTCACTTTCCCACGTCCATACTTTTGGTGGCGTGTATTCGTTTTTATCACTCATAAATAACCTCTGTTAGATGAAATACATATATGGTAAATGTGGCCATAAAAAATTAATTAAAGGCCCTAATACTTAATTTACCGACCTTTTAATTTATCGGCTTTTGCTAATCTATAACCTAAAAACAACCCGCTTAGCGCTCCAAATAAATGGCTTTCAAACGATACATGATAGCGCTGAGGTAAAACACCCCATATAAAACCGCTATAAAGTATAGCCACTACAACTGCAATTATAATTGATTTTAATGAGCGTCTTACTAAGCCGTAGCATAGAATAAAGCCCCATAAACCATATATAACACCGCTTAAACCAACATGTATGTTACTGCGCCCAAATGCCCAAACTAAGATTCCACCGACTAGAGCGGTAAAAATAAATACGTTATAAAAACGTTTTACGCTGTACTGGCAAATTAGCCAACTTAACACTACAAATGGAATCATATTACTGGCGAAGTGCCACCAGCTACCATGTAAAAAAGGTGCGCATAGTATGCCAATTAAGCCTTGGATACTGCGTGGATATATGCCTAAACCATTTAGGTTTATACCAGGTAGGCTATTGATCACTTGTAATACGAAGCAAATAACAACAATACTAAAAATCGCGAAGCGGGTACTCGTTAGTAATGACAGTGTGGTTGGCTTGGTTGCCATATAATCGCCCTAATTGACTTTAAGAGTTGTCAGTATAGGAATTGTATTTGCTAATGAAAAGCAATTAAAAAAGCACAGCATAAAATGCTGTGCTTATTTTTAATTTTTACTCACTATTAACCTAGTTTAGTTAATAGTTTTTTTGCAGCTAGTTCAGAGCTTGCTGGGTTTTGACCGGTAATTACTAAACCATCTACTAGCGCTAATACGCCCCAGTCGTCAGTTTTTTGATAATCGCCGCCTTTTTTAATTAGCTCGTCTTCAACTAAAAATGGCACGATATCGGTAAGTTGTACTGCAGCTTCTTCAGAGTTAGTAAAACCAGTTACTTTTTTACCCGCTACTAATGCATTGCCATCAGCATCTTTAACATTTAAAAATGCAGCACTTGCATGGCATACCGCAGCAACAGGCTTTTGCTCTTTTACAAAGCTTTCGATAAGCGAAATTGAATCTGTGTTATCAACTAAGTCCCATAATGGACCGTGACCGCCTGGGTAAAATACAGCGTCAAAATCGCTAGATTTTACTTCACTCAACACTTTAGTGTTTGCCATAAGTGTTTGTGCTGCGCTATCGGCGTCGTAACGTTTAGTTGCATCTGTTTGAAAATCGACAAGTGTACTTGTCGGATCAATTGGTGGTTGACCGCCAGCTGGAGACGCTAATGTTACTTCAACGCCTGCATCAACAAATGCATAATAAGGGGCTGCAAATTCTTCTACCCAAAAACCTGTTTTTTCGCCAGTGTTACCAAGTTCTGCGTGAGATGTAAGAACCATAAGTATTTTTTTAGACATTGAATATATTCCTTCTGATGATTTGAATTAGTTTATCTTGCTTACCAATTACTATATGCACTAACAGAGCTTTAAACAACGATGATAAATTTAACTTTATTGGTTTAATAATTGATACAATAGAGGGGTTGAATTTAAAACACGCTACGGAGCACATATGAAGGTGTCGTTTGAGCAGTTAAAGAGCATGGTTGTATTTGCGCAAATTGTAGAGCAGGGCAGCTTAACCGCTGCCGCTAAACAGTTAGGGCTTACGCGAGCCGTAGCAAGTTATCATTTAAAAAAGTTAGAAACCCAGCTTGAAGTTACTTTACTAAATCGCTCAACTCGTACCATGGCGCTGACTGAGGCGGGCATTGCTTATTATGAGCGCTGTAGAATAATTACCGAACAAGCTAATGCAGCTAATCAGCAAATAGAAAATATAAAGAGTGAGCCACAAGGTTTACTTAAAATTAGCTGCCCTGTAAATGTGGGAATGCAGCTAATTGTGCCCGCAATAAATACGTTTAAGCGCCAATACCCTAAAATTCAAATAGACTTACAGCTTACTGACGATGTGGTTGATATTATTAAAAATGGGTTCGATTTTGCAATTAGGGGTGTGGCACTGAGTGACTCCAACTTGCAAGCAACCAAGCTTACTACAATGAGCACTTGTATTTGTGGCGCGCCGGATTACTTTACACATTTTGGTAAACCTAAAACACCTTTAGAATTGGCAGATCATGAATGGGTGGTTTATCAGCTAGGAAGTAAAACGTTAACACTTTCAAAAGATGGCAAAAAACACGACATTATAATGCAAGGCGGGTTAAGTACTAATAACGCAGCTGCACGTACTGCCTTTGTAGAAGCGGGGCATGGCATTGGGCGTATTCCGCTTTACGATGCGTGGCCTAAAGTACAAGCTGGGCTACTTGAAATAATATTAGATGATTATAAAAGCAAAGATATTGAACTGTACGGGGTATTTCCGCCAGGAGCTGCGGGATCTAAAAAACTACGATTATTTATTGATTACTTAAAAGCGTATTTTGTAAAACAGCATACCGCCTTAGGTATGCTGAAAAGCGTTTAATTATTTTCGCTTTTTAAATATTTATAAAGCATTTATAAAACACTTATAAAGTACGGCTAAATAATGCAACCGCTTGTTGATACATATTAATTGCAAGGGCTGCATCGTATCGCTCACCTTCATCACGCATAAAGGCATGTTGGGCATTAACTTCTTGCCATTGGTAATTAATGCCTGTGTTTACGCATTGCTGGTATATTTTAGTGCGGCCTTCTTGTGGCACATGCGGGTCTTGTTTACCCCATATAAAGTGAATTTCGCCTTGTATATCAGCCATGCGTTCAAATGAGTTATTACCTGATTTTGCCGGTAATGTATTGCTGTGAATATCAGTCGCGTATAAGCAAAAAGCCGCTTTAATTTCAGGATTAAGCGCCGCTCTGTAAGCTAAATGCCCGCCAATACATACGCCCATAGCGCCTACGGTACCTGTGCAGTAATGCTGCTGCTTTATAAAGTCGATCATGGCTTGCGTGTCGCTATCATGATGCTCAAGTGGTTTTGCCCACTTATCTGCATTGCCTTTATCTTTACCTGCATCGTCGTAAGCAAGCACAGTGCCCATAGGATTTAACTCGTGAAACACTTCCGGTACTAATACCACAAAGCCATGGCTTGCTAAAATAGCTGCGCTGCGTGCAATAGGTGCAGTTTGCTGAAAAATTTCAGAATAAAAAATAATAGCAGGGAACTGCCCTTGCGCCTGAGGGCGATAGATGGTTGTTCGCATTAAACCTGTAGGTGTTGGCAAGTCTACGTTATGTTGTTGAATTATCATAAAAGCGCTCAGTTAAATAAAATTATATATAATGATATGGTAACTGAGCGCGATAAAATAAACGACTTTTGTTGTCGAGTATTTATACCAACCTGCATAAATCTTTGATCAATTTAACGAATTAAATTTCACTATAACGTCGTTAAAAATTTTTTATTTAGAACAACTAGATAAAAAATTTTTGCCTAGTTCTAGCGTAATTTTCTTAACGTTAAATAGACCCCATATATAAGCAGATTAGTATTAAATACTTGCAGACATTTTATTACAACTAGCGTAATAACTTACGGTAGCCGGCCAATCTGAAAATATAGCCATTACACCCACGTCTTTTGCGAGTACATCAACGACCGTCATCATATCGCCATCGTTATCTATAACATCAGCAATTGATTGATAGTAATAACCACCACCTTCATTAAGCGGACCTGAGCGCTCAAGGCTCCATGCAATAAGCTCTAAACCTGCTGCTTTTGCGTCAATTGCGTATTGTGATGGCACGATATTATTTTCGTTATCTATTGTTAGCATCATCCAAATTGGAGGGACTAAAATTTTAACGCCGTCAGCCACAAGTTCATCCATACCAGGTTGCCATGTTTGTGGGTTACTTGGATCAAATCCGGCTTCACTGTCGCGACCATCTAGGTATACGCTTTTATCTGCAAAGTCAGGGTTAGTGTTAATCCAGTATTTTACGTCTTCAAGGTTAAACGATTGCGGGTAAACTTTTGAGGCTGGCACATTCATTTGTGTGTACTCGT
Organism: Pseudoalteromonas sp. NGC95; assembly: GCF_015864705.1. Classification (NCBI taxonomy): domain Bacteria; kingdom Pseudomonadati; phylum Pseudomonadota; class Gammaproteobacteria; order Alteromonadales; family Pseudoalteromonadaceae; genus Pseudoalteromonas; species Pseudoalteromonas sp. NGC95. Next base: position 188,085 of record NZ_JADYWR010000009.1, on the reverse strand, counting down.
CTAGCATTTTTTGCGCATATTGCTCTTGCGTCATTCCATCAAATGGCATACTTACTTGTGGCGATTTAAGTTCAGGGGTCATTTTTACACCCAGCTCATTAAACAGTGCAATGCTTTGTTTATGGGTCATCAATGTGCCGTTGGTGGCATATAAATCAGTGCGCCAATTTGGTGTACCATCCATGTAATCGGCAACGGTAGTTGCATTGGCGTTTGCACCATCCATTTTACCTTCAAGGGTTAAAAATTCCGCTAAGCTTATATCACTGGTACAACATTTTGCAGAAGCAGCAACACCATTAGCGGGGTCTGCTGGTGTAAATGGCACACTGCATTTAGCTGCAAGCTCAGGGATGGCTAAAATATTAGTTGTGGTGTGTAAGTCGCATTGGGAGTGGCGACATACTAGTTCTTTATCGTTTGTAAATGTAACATCGCATTCAACAATGCCTGCGCCCATTCTAGCTGCAGCAATGTAGGCTTCTTTGGTGTGCTCAGGATATTGCATTGATGCACCGCGATGACCAATAGAAAAGTCGGTGCGGTAAAAAGGACCTTCACTGCATGACTCTAATTGTGTTTTTAAAGCGCTGTCGCTCATATCATTGACTAAATAATACGGACGAGTGCCTAGTTGAATATCTGGCGCACTACCACTTGGTACTTCTACAATAACAGGCGTAGGTACTTCAACAATCTCAACTTCGGTGTTGGTAACAACCACTTCTTTTTCTACTATTTCTACATCGTCGTCGCAGCCAGCAAGTGTGGCTAACAATATACAGCCTGTAAGTAAGGTAATACGTTTCATTGTTTATCCTTAAAAAGTAAAATTTGTACTACCTTAATGATTATTAATGACAATTTAGCTACAAGTTTATTAATTTACTTTTTATTAAGCATTTGATTCACTAATAATGCACCTAACATTATAGCTGCACCAATACTTAACCTAACTATGTCAGCATCTCTGTTCCAAATAAGCACGTTAACAATAATCCCTGCTGGGATAAGTAAGTTATTCATGACTGCCAGAGCTCCAACGTTGACGAGTGTTGCGCCTTTATTCCACATAAAGTAACCAAGGCCTGATGCAACAACCCCTAAATAAATCAGTATGCCCCACTGAGTAGAAGTGGTTGGTAATTTGTTTGAATTACCAAATAATGCATAACAAATTGTGGCAATAATAAGTGCGCCTATAAAAAACCATCCAAATACGGTTTTATCATCAAGCTTATTGTTCATCATTAAGCGTTTATAGGTTACTTGGCCTACAGCAAAACTTATGTTCGCACCTTGAACTAATAATAAGCCAATTATGAAATTGCTATTTAGGTTTTCGTAACGAATGGTAATTGCACCAATTACAGCAATAAGTGCGACTATAAAAAAGCGTGGGTTAAAATGTTTGTTCAATGCATCATTTAGCAAGGTAATGTACAAAGGAGTCATTACTGTAAATAGCAGTACTTCGGGGACGCTTAAAAATAAAAAGGAGTGGTAGTAAAAGCTATACATAACACCAAGTTGTATAGCGCCAATCAGCATGAGCTTTAAGGCTAAAGGTTTAGGTGTTTGTTTAAACTTTAAAAAGGGTAAAAATACCAGAGTGGCTAGTGCTATGCGAATTAACACACTAAACCATGCATCAACCTGGCCAGCTAAATACACGCCAATTAAACTAAATGAAAATGCCCAAAGTAAAGTTACTGCAAATAAGTACCGCATAGCCGTCGTCTTTAAATAATTAATGGCAGCAGTTTATCTGTTATAAATTAATGTATAAACAATAAAAGCCCGCAAGCGGGCTTTTATAAAAGTGAGCTTAATAAATTAAGTTATTTATTCAACTAAACCACGGCGCTTAAGTAGTGCGTCGGTAGTTGGTTTTTGACCTCTAAACTCAATGTAGCTTTGCATTAAGTCGCGGCTGTTACCTTTTGATAGGATTTCTTTACGGAACTTATCACCATTTTTACGTGTTAAGCCGCCGTTGTTTTCCATATGTGCAAAGGCGTCTGCTGCAAACACTTCAGTCCATAGGTACGCGTAGTAACCCGCTGAATAACCACCTGCAAATGTGTGGCTAAAGAAGTTTGATTTGTAACGTGGTGGAACAGGGTAGTAAGCAATACCGTGTTTTTCTAGCGCGTCTTGCTCAAACTTTTGAACGTCAGCTACTTTTTTATCAGAACCAAATGAATGCCATTCCATATCAAGTAGTGCAGCGGCTAAGTATTCAGTAGTGCCGTAACCTTGGTTGAATTTTTGCGATTCAAGTACTTTATCAAGTAAAGCTTGTGGAATTGGCTCACCTGTTTTGTAATGCTTAGCATAGTTTGCAAGTACTGTTGGTTCAATCATCCAATCTTCATTTGCTTGTGACGGAAACTCAACAAAGTCACGCGCCGTTGCAGTACCCGCTAGGCTTGGGTATTTAACATCTGAGAATAACCCATGTGCAGCATGACCAAATTCATGGAACATAGTAGACACTTCGTCAAACGTCATTAGCGTAGGCTCGCCTGCAGCAGGTTTTGGAATGTTCTGCGCATTGTAAATAACCGGTTTAGTGCCTTTTAAGCCGCTTTCGCTAACGTATGCACTCATCCATGCGCCGCCACGTTTACCTTCACGTGCATATGGGTCTAAGTAAAATAAACCAATAGCGCTGCCATCAGCGTTAAATACTTCGTATACGGTTACATCTTCATGATAAACAGGAAGATCTTTACGTTCTTTAAACGTAATACCGTATAGTTTGTTCATTGCAAAGAATAAGCCATCGTGAATAACTGATTGCATTTCAAAGTATGGTTTAACAAGTGCTGGGTCTAAGTTGTACTTTTCTGCACGTACTTTTTCAGCATAAAAAGTCCAATCCCATGGTTTAAGCTCAAAGCTTTCGCCTGAATCGTTAATCACTTTTTGAATAGCGGCTGCTTCAATCTTTGCTTTTTCAACTGCTTTTGGTGCTAGGTCATCAAGGATGCCGTAAACGTTTTCAGTTGTTTGCGCCATACGCGACGTCATTACATAAGAAGCCCAATCTTTGTAGCCTAAAAGCTCTGCTTTTTGAGCGCGTAGGTTGGTTTCTTTAATAATAATAGGGCCGTTAGTTTTTGCTGCACGGTTTGCAGAGGCTTTAAAAATTCGCTCACGTAGGTCGCGGTTTTCAAGGCTACTTAAAATTGGTTGTTGCGTTGTATTTACCAAAGTGATCATGTAGCCGTCTTTGCCCGCTTTTTTAGCTGAAGCTGCAAGGCCTGCAATTTCGCCTTCAGAAAGACCCGCTAATTCACTTTTATCTGTAACTACAATAACGTCTTCTTTAAACGATTTTAAAATGTTTTGTGAAAACGCAGTAGATAGCTGAGCTAGCTCTGAGTTAATTTCACGCATTTTAGCTTTTTCAGCGTCATTTAATTTAGCACCTGCTTTTACAAACTGCTTGTAGTAAAAATCAACTAGGCGTTTATCTTCTGCGTTTAATTTATCTTGATTGTCGTAAATTGTTTGTACGCGCTTAAATAATTCACCGTTTAAGTAAATATCATCTGAGTGAGCAGATAATACAGGCGCCATTTTTTCATCAATACGCTGGTATTCAGCATCTGAAATTAAACCAGATAAGTTATAAAAAGCAGCCGATACGCGATTTAATAGATCACCTGACAATTCCATTTTAACTAATGTGTTTTCAAATGTTGCTGGAGCAGGGTTATTAGCAATGGCTTGTACTTGTGCCGTGTGCTGTGCGATACCTGCATCGAATGCAGCTTCGTAGTCTTTTGTACCAAATTTATCAAACTCTGGTGCCATATATTGCAATGGGCTTGGCTTAAATAAAACATTGTTTGCGTTCATGTCTTGCACTTGTGCTGCGCCTTCTTTTGCCATGTTTTGTGTATCGTTAGATGAACAGGCCGATAATATTAAGGCACTAGCAATAGTAGTGGCGATCAGGGTTTTACGCATAATAACTCCATAGAAAGATTAGCCGGAATAGGCTTTGCGAGTCGAAAAACCTAGTTAACTTATCAAATTTTGGCGTTTATACAATAAAGTTTATCGGTATTAAGGGGGATTTGAACGCAAATTAGCTAATATTTAGCTTTAAGGGAGGTAAAAGTAGCTCTAAAAGTAAACACCTGAGCTACTTAATAAGTCGTTGAGTCATAATTGCTTAGTTATATCCAAGTACAAATTTTCTCTCAGAGCCAAAGTTGCTAGGTCGTTGTTGGCCAAACTCTTTGTTGATAGATGCCAGTGTTTGCTCTTGTTCTGCAAGAAGGCACAAAATTTTATTTCGGTAATCTAGGCTGCTTTCAAATAAATGTAAGTCTACCTGCGGCTGTAAAGTAGCGAGTCTTTGATTTAAAGTAAGTTGTGTCATATGTGATCTCCAGTGCTTGTACACTATTTATATAGCACTCGGTGCAATAAAGAGTTAATAAATTGTTCATAAAAAGTATATTGAACTTATTAACTTGGCGTTTTAGTTATATTATGACTGCTAAACTTACCCAACACTGAACCGCTTTCACTTTATAGCGATTTAAATTTAAAGCGCTCCTTTGCTTGTTTTGGAAAATAAATGACCTTAGAACACATAAACCAAATTCTTGCCTTTGTTGTATTTAGTTACAGCGATGTACACATTACCGTAGCGAAAATTATTAAAGTGCCTTTAATACTTTTCGCTATTTGGTTTATTGTGACGCGTATTGGCAAGCTAATAACAAAAACATTATTGGCAAAAAAGTTAAGCCAAGATGCCGTGCATTTATTTACACGTATCTACTTTATTTTAAGTATCGCTATTTTAATTTTTACATCTTTAGAAGTATTAAGCATACCGCTTACTGCGTTTGCTTTTGTTTCAGGTGCAATAGCCATTGGTGTAGGCTTTGGTGCTCAAAATATTATTAATAACTTTATTAGTGGCTGGATACTAATGTGGGAACGCCCAATACGTATTGGTGACTTTTTAGAGGTAGGCAATGCAAAAGGCGTGGTAGAAACAATTAATACTCGCTCAACGCGTATTCGCCGAAATGACGGCGTACATATGCTTATTCCTAATTCTCAATTGCTCGAAAATACAGTAACAAACTGGACGCTAATAGATGGCAATGCACGCTCATCGGTCAGTGTAGGCGTTGCGTATGGATCAGACGTGATACTGGTTAAAAAGCTTATTCAGCAAGTGCTTGATGATCATGAAGCAATTTTGGCTAATCCAAAGTCATCGGTGTTACTTGATGACTTTGCAGATAGCTCGCTCGTATTTAACGCTATTTTTTGGGTGTGCGCCGAGTCTGAAACCATGCTTAGAAAAGTACGCAGTGATATTCGTTTTAGTATTTACGCTGTATTTGAAAAGCATGATGTAGTGATTGCTTTTCCGCAGCGTGATATTCATATCGACGGTGAAATTGCATTTAAGCGCTCATAGTTCAAATATAGTAAATATTAAAAGTCGCTCTTGGGCGGCTTTTAATAAAAACACAGGTGTTTCTATTTTAGGTTAACATGTAAAACAATCCCTTCTTCCTACTCCATTTTATCAAATTCAAGAAAGGACATATGTCCTTAATATTGGGATTTTGCATCTAAATAGTGATAAAAACACGTGATTTTGTAGTTAAATGTTGCAAAAAAGTTTCTAATTATGTCTATATTTATGCAGTAAAATTGTCACACAATGGTATAATCTTAATCGTTCGTTCAGCCTTATAACATCGTTTTTGTACTCTCGGTAATAAGGTCCGCGCGCATGACGCAAGTCGCGAAAAATTGAACGAGCCCGCAATGAATACATTGCGCAACACAAAAAACCGTTGAACAAGAGTGCACAAAAAAGGTTAAACCCAACATGAAAGCAATGAAAAGATCTACGTTAGCTACCCTAATCAATGCAACGTTGTTCTCTGCAGTAGCAGGTACTTCATTTTCTTCTTTAGCTGCTGAAGAAAAAACAGCTAAAAAAAGTAATCAACTAGAAGTTATTCAAGTAACAGCTCGTAAACGTGTAGAAAACGCTCAAGAAGTACCAGTAGCAGTATCTGCTCTACAAGGTGATAACCTTGATGCGTATAGCTCAGCTGGTATGGATATTCGTTTTTTAAATGCGAAAATTCCAAGTTTATCTATTGAATCTTCATTTGGTCGTTCATTCCCACGCTTTTACGTTCGTGGTTTAGGTAATACCGATTTCGATTTGAATGCATCACAACCAGTATCACTTGTTGTTGATGAAGTCGTTCAAGAAAATGCAATTTTAAAAGGCTTCCCAGTATTTGATGTTGAACGCGTAGAAGTATTACGTGGTCCTCAAGGAACTTTATTTGGACGTAACACGCCAGCTGGCCTTGTTAAGTTTGATACTGTTAAACCAAGCCAAGAATTTGATGGTTATGGCTCTGTTTCATACGGTAGCCGTGGCGCTGTAGACACAAGTGGTGCTGTAGGTGGTGCTTTAACTGACCGTTTATCTGCTCGTGTTTCATTATTATGGCAAGATAAAGACGATTACATTGATAACCAAGCTCCAGGCTTTGAAGCTAAAGACGAGCAAGGTGGTTACACTGAAAAAGCGGCACGTGTTCAGTTTTTATATGAAGGCGACGATTTTACTGCTTTATTAAACTATCACACACGTGATTTAGATGGCTCGCCAATTGCCTTTCGTGCAAATGTAATTAAAACGGGTACTAACGAGCTAGTAGATAACTACGAAAGTGATGTTGTTTATCAAGATGCGGCATCTCGCTCTACTCAACAAGTAGAATCTGAAGGTGCAAGCTTAAAGCTTGAGTGGGAACTTAAAAATCACACAATTACTTCAATTTCTGCATGGGAAAGTGCTGAAATATATTCGCGCGCTGATATCGACGGCGGTTACGGTTGTGGTTTTTGTGGACAAGATAATGGTCCAAGTTTTGTACCATTTGAATCTGAAAGTGCGGATGGTATTCCAGATCACGACCAGTTAACCCAAGAACTACGTTTATCTAGTAACTTTGATGGTGATTTAAATTATCAAGTAGGTGTATTTTACTTTGATGAAGAGCTGACAATTGAAAACTTTAATTATAACACCGCTGATAATGGTGTATTAAACGGTTATGTTGAGCAGCAACAAGACACAACAGCATGGGCAGTATTCGGCTCTGTTGATTATGTAGTATCTGATGATTTAAAAGTAACAGCTGGCCTTCGTTATTCTGATGACGATAAAGATTTTGTAGCAAACCGTACTCTTAGCCCAATTGGCGGTGGTGCTTTACTAGTAGAGCGTGATGTTAGTGACGACCATGTTAGCTGGGACTTATCTGCAAATTATAAAGTAAACGATGATGTTAACTGGTACGGCCGTGTAGCAAACAGCTTCCGCGCACCTAGTTTACAAGGTCGTATTTTGTTTGGTGATGATGTAACAACAGCTGAGTCAGAAACGGTAACATCGTACGAAACAGGTATTAAATCAGACGTGTTAGATGGCCAAGGTCGTGTTAACGCGACTGTGTTTTATTACACAATGGACGACCAGCAACTTACTGCTGTAGGCGGTGGTGCTAACTTTAACCGTTTAGTTAATGCTGATAAAACGACTGGCTATGGTTTTGAGTTAGATACGCAGTGGGTATTAAGCGATGAGTTTAATGCAACGTTTAACTTAAGCTACAATAAAACTGAAATCAAAGATAGTAATCTAAGTATTGCAGCTCCTGACCGTTCAACGTTAAATATTACAGACCCAGTAGTAGACGGTAAAGTATTTCTTGATGGTAATAGCTTACCGCATGCTCCTGAGTGGATCTCTAACTTTACGCTTCGCTACACTAAAGAACTTGCCGATGGTAACTTTTTCGCAAGCGGTGATATTTCTTATCGCAGTAAAATCAATATGTTCCTTTACGAATCAGTAGAGTTTGAAGGTAAAGAGCTTATTGAAACAGGTTTACGTACAGGTTACACATGGTCTGAAGGCGATTACGAATACGAAGTAGCCGCTTTTGTTCGTAACTTATTTGACGAGCAACAAGTTATTGGAGCTGTAGACTTTAATAACAATACGGGTATTGTTAACGAAGAACGTTACGTAGGTGCTGAGTTTAAAGTTAGATTTTTCTAACTAATAGCTAGAAGTATTTATTTTAAAAGCCTGCATTGCGCAGGCTTTTTTATTTGTATAACCCCTTTTAGAGCTGCTAAAGTAGCGCCTAATTGGTTTATTTAAAGAGAAGAGCAATGGCTGGATTTTGGAATTACCGTGTAATTTTTTGTGAAGCAACGAAAGATGAAGCAGCGCAATATCAAATACACGAAGTAGAATATAACCTGAACGGTAAAGTGACTAACTGGTCAGAAACAGGCGCAGCCCCTTTTGGTACAACACTTGATGAGTTGAAAGATGACTCAGATCGTTTAAAAACAGCATTTGAAAAGCCTGTACTTAAAGTTATGCGTAAAACGCGTGGCTACGAGCTTGTTGATGTTGAAACAGGTGAGGAAGCAACGGGTGAGCCACCAGCAGGCTTAACGCAATAACAACAATTTAATAAAAGGTGCTTAAGGCGCCTTTTTTATTGTCAAAATTTGGCTTAGGTTAAATAAGGAATGAGGATGACATTAGAAGCAGTATTATTTGATATGGATGGCACATTAGTTGATTCAGAAAGCATGCACTTTGTATGTTGGAGTAAACTACTTAAGCCTTATGGTGTTAGTTATTTAGAAAGTAATTTTTGTCAGCGCTTTTCAGGACGACCCACTTTAGAAGCTGCAATCGAGATTAAGCAAGAGCATAACTTATCAGTAAGCGCACAGTTTTTAGCGGATGAAAAATACCGTTTATTTGGCGAATATGTAATAACACATTTACCACCACTGATGCCGTTTACTGAGCAAACGTTGAAAGCTGTAAAAGCGAGTGGCTTAAAAATGGCGCTAGTCACGGGCAGTGCTAAAAGTGAAGCTATGCCAATACTTAAAGGTTTAGGATTTTATGAGCTGTTTGACACGGTGGTAACAAAAGACGATGTAACTAATCCTAAACCTGCTGGAGACCCATATTTACTGGCACTTAAGCAGATAAATATACAGGCAGGCAATGCAATAGCCGTTGAGGATACATTTACCGGCGTTACGGCGGCCAACAACGCCTTGTTACGTGTTGTAGCCATTGCTAATAGCCACACAAAAGATCACGATTTTAGCCAAGCTACCTATAAAATGAGTAACTTAGATGAGTTTTGGCAATGGGTGCAATCTCAACTATAGTTTAAGCCAACTTTTACTTGCTTGGATGCGCCAATGTTTACTATTAAATACCTGCTTTTAATTGTTGTTGTACTTTTTACGCAATGTATAAGTGCAGCACAACCCTCTGTTTTACTGGCTAAAGTATATAACGAAACTAAACATTACGATGTAAGTAAGTATTTAGTCAGTGAAAAATATGATGGCGTAAGAGCTATATGGACCGGCACGCAGTTTGTTACTCGTAAGGGCAATATTATTAATGCGCCGAGTTGGTTTACAGCGCCATTGCCAAATGTATGGCTTGATGGTGAGCTATGGACCAAGCGTGAGCACTTTTCTAAGCTTAGTGGCATAGTAAGAACTAAAAAACCTAATAATCATGATTGGCAAACTATTACTTATAAAGTATTTGATATGCCAGATGAAAATCTGCCTTTTAGCACTCGTTATAAAAACTATAATGAGCTTATTACTAGCCTAAACTCGCCGCACATTAGCGTTGTAGTTCAATATAGCTTTACTAATAATGAGCAGCTCACAGAGTATTTTGAAAACATAACTAAGCAGGGCGGCGAGGGCATAATGCTTCATTTGGCCAGTGCTAAGCACAGCAATGGTCGAAGCAATGCATTGCTAAAATTAAAACCTTATTTAGATGCAGAAGCGATTGTAATTGCGCACTTACCAGGTAAAGGAAAATACCAAGGTATGTTAGGGGCATTAAGGGTAAAAACAGCACAAGGGCAGGTGTTTTCTATTGGTACTGGGTTTAGTGATGCAGAGCGCTCCACTGCGCCTGAGATAGGTAGCACTGTAACGTACCGATTTCATGGATTAACAAAAAACGGTTTACCGCGTTTTGCTAGTTTTTTACGAGTAAGAGATAGTTTATAACATTTATAATTTTTACAAAGTGTGCTAAATTGCGCGGCCTTTTTGGTAATGTGTGGTGAAGTATGTTTGTAGGTTTTGATTACGGTAGTTCTAATTGTGCTATGGGTGTAATGAGCGAGGGCAATGTTCAATTAGTACCGCTAGAGCAAGGAAAACATTACTTACCGTCTACACTTTACACTCATCACAGTGCCTTAGTTGTTGACTTTGTTGCTAAGCATTTACATGGCACAGCCCATGAGCATGACTTTTTAACACAGCGCCAAGCATTATTAAATACCTTACCTCGTATTAAGTCAGACCTTGATTTACAGCCTTCAGATGAAACCCTATTTATTGGTCGTGAAGCGATTAGCGAGTACGTGCAGTTCCCTGAAGAAGGCTACTTTGTTAAGTCTCCTAAATCATTTTTTGGTGCAACAGGTTTAAAGCAAGGTCAAATTAACTTTTTTGAAGATATCGCAACCGCGATGATCTTAAAAATTAAGCAACGCGCTGAGCTCTCTTTAGGTAAAACACTTACACAAACAGTGATTGGTCGCCCAGTAAACTTTCAAGCTGTGGGTGGTGAGCAATCAAATCAACAAGCGGTCGGTATTTTAGAACGCGCTGCTAAACGCGCTGGTTTTAAAGACGTAGAGTTTTTATATGAGCCACTTGCTGCGGGTATCGATTACGAGAGTGATTTAACTCAAGATCAAAAAGTACTTGTTATTGATATTGGTGGTGGTACGAGTGACTGCTCGTTTGTACAAATGGGCCCGAGTTTTAGAGGAAATAGCCAGCGCGATGGCGATTTTTTATCTCACAGTGGTAAACGTGTTGGCGGAAACGATTTAGATATTGCTTTGAGCTTTCATGGTTTAATGCCGTTACTGGGCTTAGGCAGTACGTTTAAATCAGGTCTACCTTTACCTAATCAAGCGTTTTGGCAAGCGTGTAAAATTAACGATGTAAATTTACAAAGCCAATTCTATAGTGAAAGCCATACCCGAGAGCTAAATGCACAATTACGTGATGTAAGTGCACCTGAGCTTTATAAGCGTTTAATACATTTACAGCAAAACAAGCAGGGTCATCAGTTAGTACAACAAGGTGAAGCGGCTAAAATAGCACTTTCGTCAGCTAGTGCGTTTGATTGTGATTTAAGCTTTTTAGATAGTGGGCTGAATAAAAATGTATCGGTAAGCGATTTAGCTGTTGCCGTTGAGAGTAGTATTAGCCAAATAGTTACTTTAGCAAAACAAGCAATCAGCGACGCTGCGACCACGCCAGACATTATTTACTTAACAGGCGGTAGTGCACAGTCACCATTGATTAAAGCGGCTTTAAGTGAGCACTTAGGTAATATAAAAATGGTTAACGGGGACCACTTTGGTAGTGTAACTGCTGGCCTGACTAAATGGGCCAGCATGCTTTATAAATAACCTAGATTACAATTGAGGTTTAAAGATCTATTTGTCGGGTTGCGAGGTATTTTTCGTAATCTGGCAATGTACGTTCAAGCTCTACATCCATAAGTGGTGAGCTTAATAACATATCTGCACTCACCTCATTACACGCCACCGGAATATTCCAAACAGCGGCTAAACGCAGCAGTGCTTTAACATCAGGGTCATGAGGCTGTGATGCTAATGGGTCCCAAAAAAATATCAAAACATGTATCTCATGTTCAGCTATTTTAGCGCCAAGTTGTTGATCGCCGCCCATAGGACCACTTAATAGCTGAACCACATCAAGTCCCGTGGTTTTTTGAATTAAATGCCCGGTAGTACCTGTGCCATATAAAGTGTGCTTACTTAGTATTTCTTTGTGCTTTTCACACCATAATTTTAATGCTGCTTTTTTACCGTCGTGGGCAACTAAAGCAATATTTTTTTGTGCGGGAAGAGATTGTGTTTTTTGTTCCATGCTGATTCTTTTTTATTAGTTAGCTTAAACTCTGGGTAATAAATCTCTTAACCAAAGTGCAGGTTAGTTAAAATAATAGATTGATAGCAAGGGCTATAAATACAATGCCGGTGATCCTATCAATCCAAAGTTGGCTATTTGGGTTACGTCTAAAAAACTGTGCAATTTTGTCGCCAAAATAAATATACGTGCAGTCAATCGGAAAAGCAAAAATAGGGTAAAGCAAGCCAAAAAAAGCGAGTTGAAAAGTAGCAGATGAAAGCGTTGGATCTACAAATTGCGGAATAAATGCAATAAAAAACAGCGCCACTTTAGGGTTTAGCACTTCAGTCATCATGGCTTGAAACATGACATTACTTTTTTTACTGGTACTTATATGCGGTTTATCGGTTTGCTTGTCATCAGATATAGGCTCTGGCTGCTTTAGCGTGCCTTTAATCATCATAAATCCCAAATAACATAAATATGCTGCGCCTACATATTGCACTGCGGCATAGGCACTTGGGGAAGCTTTTAGGACTGCGCTTAGGCCTACAACAGCAAATAGAGTATGAATAACCCCACCTAATGCAAAACCAAAAGCACTTTGCATACCGGCGCTTCGACCATTAGCAAATGTTTGTGCCATCAAAAATGCATTTGATGGCCCAGGTGCTACAGCCATTAAAAAGCTGGCTAATAAAAACGAGGCTAAAAAATCAGGATTGATCATTGAGCGCTTTTAGTTGGGTGTAAAGTATGTGCTTTTTTGCTCATTAAAATAATCCAAAGCGGAACTAGTAATAATAAGTGAAAAGCAATTAACCACGGTGTACTTAACCCCAAATATTGGGTTAAAACAACGAGTATACTCGCGCCACTCATTTGCATAGCACCAAGTAATGCCGAGGCTGTGCCTGCTTGTTTAGGAAAACTCGACAGAGCCATACCTGCAGCTGAGCCTAAACTTAGAGCAAAGCCTAATGCTGCAATTAAAATAGGTAACATAAGCGCAAATGCCGTCTCTATACCGCTAAGGGCTAGCATTAAAACACCTGAAAAAACCAGTACACTCACACCGACACGCAAAGCACGTTGGCTATTTCGTTTAATGTACGTTGGTAAAATAAAACTAGCGACAATACTTATTACGGCATTTAACGTAAACCAAAAAGTAAAGTCGGCTACAGTGCCGCCTAAATGCGTAATAAGCCAGCCTGGAGCTAGCGTCACATAAACTAATATCGCCGACATTGAGACCATGCAAATTAGGCTATTAAACAAAAATACCGGTGTTTTTATAATAGGTGTAAAGCGACGTAAATCTAAAATATGCCCCTGATAATGGCTATCAGCAGGACGAGTTTCTCTAAAAAAGAATAGCGTAACAACAAGGCCTACAATGGCAAACGCGGTTAAAAACATAAAGTTCATACGCCAGCCAAATTGTACGGTAAGCCAAGCCCCTAAAATAGGTGCCATTGCCGGAATAAAGCACACAATCCCGTTAAGGTAAGTGATCATTTGTCCACTTCGTTCACTACCATATTTGTCACGTACTATCGCAAATGCGACAACAAATGTGGCACAGGCTCCAAAACCTTGAAGAGCACGTGCAATCATCAATACTTCAAAAGAAGGCGAGTAATAGGCAAGTAATGCTGAGCCTGCATATAAACTTATACCTACTATAGCCACTGGCTTTCGGCCAAACCTATCGGCCAAAGGCCCCGCAATTAATTGGCCTAAACCTACTGTTAGCATAAAAATAGCAACGGTTTGCTGAACTTGTTGTTCTGTAACTGCAAATTGTTCTGCAATAGTAGGAAAAGCGGGTAAGTAAATATCGATTGCCATAGGGCAAAATATAACGAGTAACGCTAGGATAAGTAACAAAGTCATATTAGGTTTAGCGGGCTGTGTTTGCATTGAGTCTCCTTTTGCCGAGTATTTTAGGTGGGCACTCGTAAAAAAGAAAGGGCTTATGACCCCTGCATAGGTTGTCATTTTTATTTTTTGATTGGATTAAGCTAAAAAGGCAGCGTAAATGCACTTTTTAAAACTGGTCTGATGTGTTAATTTGAAAAAAGTGACTGTTGATGGAAAATAATAATGAGTAATAAATCTGCACTTGTACAAACATGGCATAAATTTAAGCGCCTACCTTTTGGGAATTGGCTTTTTACTAAAGCTGTTTGCTTTAAAGCGCCATATTTTGGTTCAATGAAACCTTACGTGCTCGACCTTCGAGAAGGGCATTGTAGTGCGTTGGTTAAAAATCGTCGCAGCGTTCATAATCATATTGGAACTATTCATGCTATTGCGCAGTGTAACTTAGCTGAATTGTGTGCAGGTGTAATGGTTGATGCAACAGTGCCAGTTAAAACGCATCGTTGGATCCCAAAAGGGATGACAGTTAGGTATTTGGCTAAAGTAGATACAGATGTAAGAGCAGTCGCTGAAATTGATTTACCGCATAAGTGGATTGATAAAGAAGACTTAGTAGTACCGGTTAAACTGTATAATACCCGCAATGAGCTTGTTTTCACTGCAGATATTACTATGTATATTACTGAAAAAAGGTAGCTTACGTTAAGCTGATTTTACTTAGTTTTTATCAGCGGCTTGTTTATTTACAAACGATAAGTCGCTGCCATCTTCCTTCAACAATGCTTTAACTTCTTTTGCAGGTTTAAGCTCTTTCGAAATTAGTTCAGGCTCTTCTTTTTCAAAGCGTTGCTTTAAACTGCCTTCAATTACTGCACCTGCATCAATACTCAATGTATCGTGAAACACATCGCCATGAACATGAGCGCCACTTTGTACCTTTACTTCACTAGCATTAATTGAGCCAATAACTTTGCCTTTAACAATAACGCTTTTAGCTTCAACAATACCTTCAACAACACCCGTTGAGCCAATAACTAAATGCTCCACTTTTATATCACCATCAATGCGGCCATCAAGCTGTACTTCACCTTGGCTAACTAAAGTGCCTGTAAGGCGTACGTCTTCAGAAATAATAGACGGTGTGTGATTTACTCTTTTTAAATTAGAGCTAACTGTTTTTTGTTTTTTTCTACCAAACACGAGAAAGCGCCTTTGTTATTTTTAGAGGATTGACTTGTTTACCGTTAAGTAATACTTCGTAGTGTAAATGAGTACCTGTACTTCGGCCGGTGCTGCCCATTAAACCAATTACGTCATGTTTAGTGATTAACTGACCTTTTTTTACTTTAATTTTATTTAAGTGTCCAAATCGAGTCACTAAGCCATTTTTATGTTCAAGCTCAATAAAGTTACCATAACCACCATTGCGACCGGCACGAAGCACTACAGCGTCTGCTGGGGCAAATATCTCGGTTTTATGCCAACCGGCTAAATCAATTCCTTTATGAAAGGCATGATTACTATTCATTGGATCTTTTCTAAGACCAAAACTACTCGAAATATAATATTTAGCTTTAGCTAAGGGGAGGGTGTTTGGTAGTTCAGTTAAAAAGTTTTCTAAATTATTTAATGCTAATAACTTATCAACGATGGCTAAAAAGTGGCTTGGAATTTTTGTTTCGTTAAATGTATCAAGTGGGCCACCTTGTGCGGTTGTTTGGGCACTTAATATTAAGTGTTGCTCAAGCGCAGACTCAATTCCTGCGCCTTTAACCATAGCTAAAATGGCTTGATGACGTTCACTAATTTGGTTATCTAAATAGGTAAAGCTTTGTTCATAATGATTATTTAAGTTGGCCACTCTTGTTGCGAATGTAATTGGAACGATTAACTGCACCTGCTTACTTTTTGGATTTTCATCGACTAATGGTTCGTGAAATTCATTGCTGCTTTCATTGATTGGCACGTCAAGATCTGTATCAAGCTTAATAACGTCTTTGCTAATCGAAGCGGGAAGGGACTCTATCATGCTTTGCAGTAGCGCCTGCTTTTGCTCAAGTATTGCAAGTTGCTCTAACTGCGTTGCTTGAAGGGCTTGTTGCTCACTGACTTTTTGTTGCCATAGCGTTTGCTCGGTTATTTGATTTTGTTCTATGTCAGATATTTTATTTGTTTGTGTATAAACACGAAAGCTCGAAATACTCAGCCAAATAAAAGTGGCTAAAATAAGCGATGCTACAAGAAGTTGAAACCAAGAGGCTAAAACAACATGCTTAACTTCGCCATTTTGGCGAATAAGTAGCTGACGAGCTGGGAAAAATTTATGATAAAAAGACTTTATAAATACTGACATGGCATATAAACACTGGCTATTAACCGAATTAAGATAGCAATTTGAGTTAAAAAAGCTAGAAAAAAATTGTAACTGTTCAAAAATTAATAAAAAAGGGCTGCTTTTAGTAAGCAGCCCTTTTAATAATTATTTTTAATACTCGTATTACTTTGTAGGCAGTACTGTGCTCTCTACAGAGCCAAAACCTATGCGTGCATAGCCTTCTTTTTCACACCAGCCGCGCATAATAACGTTATCGCCATCTTCTAAAAAGCTACGTTGTTCGCCATTGCTTAGCGTAATTTTTTCTTTACCGCCACGAGATAGTTCAAGTAAAGAACCCGCTTCTTCGTGCGTTGGACCAGACTGAGTGCCCGAACCTAACATGTCACCTGGCATAAAGTTACAGCCATTTACTGTGTGGTGAGTAACCATTTGTGCCACAGTCCAGTAAGAGTGCTTAAAGCTAGATGTTGATACACGCGTTGGGTTATGGCCTTCGCTACGCATTTTTTGCGTTTGGATTTTAACATCCATTTGAATATCAAAAGCACCTTGGTCGCGATTCGCTTTTGACTCTAAATAGTCCATAGGCTGTGGATCGTTTTCATCACGCGTCCAGCTTGTTCTATAAGGCGCTAGCGCTTCGGTTGTAACAATCCAAGGCGATACAGTTGAGGCAAAGTTTTTAGCTAAAAAAGGACCAAGCGGTTGATATTCCCAAGCTTGTAAATCGCGAGCTGACCAATCGTTAAATACACAAAAGCCAAATACGTGGTTTTCTGCATTTTCGATAGCGATTGCATCGCCCAGTGCATTGCCTTTACCTAAGTAAATACCCAGCTCTAATTCGTAATCAAGACGTTTACAAGGACCGAATGACGGCACTTCTGCATCAGGCGCTTTAGTTTGGCCTTTAGGGCGATGAAATGTTTGACCCGATACGTCAATAGATGAAGAGCGACCATGATAACCAATAGGTACCCATTTATAGTTAGGTAGTAATGGGTTATCAGGGCGAAATAAACTACCCACAGCTGTAGCATGATAAATAGAAGTGTAAAAGTCAGTGTAATCACCGATGCGACAAGGCAAAGAAAACTCTATATCAGACTGTGCAACCAATGTATCGCTAAGTGCTTGTTGGTGCTCAGAGCCTGCTCTTAGTGCTTTTGAAAGGGCTAAACGAAGTGCTGACCAATACTGCCCCCCTAAACCCATAAATGTATTTAGAGTTGCTTCACTTGCTGCATCAGCGGCTGTTTTAGCGTCACCTGTTAAAACATTTAATTTACTCAGTTTTGCTAAATCAATTACTTGGTTACCAATTGCAACACCACCACGAAAGGCCTCATCAGACCCTTTACGGCGAAACTCTGCAAACGGTAAGTTTTGAATAGGGAAGTCGCAATTATCAACATTAGCTGACTCTACCCAGCTGGTTAAATTAATATCGTGGGTTTCGTTAATTAGGCTCATTACATTTCCTTTGGATTTTACTGTATGGCGACAAGGTATAGTTTATTTAATCATACTTGTACTTGGCGCCATACTTTTTAAATATTAAAACGACAAAAAGCAGCGAAGTTCGCTGCTTTTAATTTACTCAAATATTTTATAAAACGCCGCGACGCTCTTGGTCGCGTTCGATTGATTCAAATAATGCTTGGAAGTTACCTTCACCAAAGCCACCATCATCAACGCGTTGGATCATTTCTATAAAGATTGGACCAAATAAGTTTTTAGAGAAAATTTGTAATAAATAACAATTTTCACTTTGGCTATCTACGAGTATCTGGTGCTGACGAATTTTGTCTTTATCTTCAGCTACCCAAGGTACTCGGTCAAAAATAGTATCGTAGTACTCTGGGATAATATCCAACGTTGCAATTGTTGATTTATCAAGCTTATCAAGAGAACTTACTAGGTCATCTGTTAAAAACGCTAAATGTTGAACGCCTGGGCCGTTGTACTCACCAAGGTATTCATCAATTTGGTTGTTATCGTTACCTTTACCTTCGTTTATTGGAATAGAGAAGGTGCCACAAGGTGATTTTAGTGCATACGAAATAAGCGCTGTTTTTTGACCTTTAATGTCAAAGTAGCGTACTTCTGTAAAACCAAATACGTCTTTATAAAAGTTAGCCCATTTTTCCATTGTGCCTTTATAAACGTTATTGGTTAAATGATCGATTCGGATAAAGCCTTTATCTTCTACAACATTTTGCGTTTCTAAATCTTCAAAATCACTTTCGTAAATAGTGCCTTTGTCGCCAAAATTTTCAATAAAGTAAATTAGGCTGTCGCCAATGCCATAAATTGCAGGGTAAGGCATGTTTTTATGTGTTGAATCAGTAGCTGGTTTTGCACCACGCTCTACTGCAGTTTCAAATGCTTTTTGCGCATTCTCAACACGCCAACCCATCGAACAAATAGCAGGACCATGGCTTTTAGCAAATTCTGCAGAAAAACCTTCACGCTCGTTATTCAGTAAAAAATGAATATCGTTTTGGTTGTAATAAACAATGTCTTTACCTTTGAATTTTTTAAGCTTAGAGAAGCCAAAATCAGTAAATACTTTATCCATATAATCAGCATCAGGTGTTGCGTATTCGGTAAATTCAATACCGACTAAACCTAAATAGTTATTTACTTCACTCATTATTATTACTCCCGCAATTAAGCACTGCGATTATGTGTTGTTGTCATATTGCAGTAGATAATCAACCAGATTTTTGATTTGGGGAAGGGGGAGGCACTATTTAGTGTGTAGTGTATGTGTAAATTTTATAAGACGGTTATTATAAAGTTACGTGTTTGTAATACAGTTAAGTAAAATGAAGTTATACGCCATAGGATTGAATAGTGGTTTTTATTCTTAATTCGTTGTTTTTAAATAATAAAAAGGAGGGTTCACCTGCATGAAGCCTCCTTTTAGAATGAACAAGAAAAAGCTTAGTTGTATTTAATTGTTTACACTTTTAGAGTTGCTACCAAAGAACTTGTTACGTTGCTCAATCCATTGGTTTGTTTTTATCGCTGGCGCAGCTTGATAGTGACGTTCAATCGTTTGATTTAACACTCGCGTTGGTTGCTCAAAGGACAACTTTTTTTGTGCGCCGCCCATACTTTTAATTTCACCGCGAGTCATAGCACGACCAGCATAAAGCAGCGAGTTTAAGTACCCTGGTACTGTCTCGTAATTGTTATCTGTAAAAAGCAATACAGATTGATTGAGTGCCCAGCGACTATCGATTTCGCCATCCTCTTTTACGCCAGCAAGTTCTCCATCTA
This sequence comes from Pseudoalteromonas sp. NGC95, assembly GCF_015864705.1. NCBI lineage: Bacteria > Pseudomonadati > Pseudomonadota > Gammaproteobacteria > Alteromonadales > Pseudoalteromonadaceae > Pseudoalteromonas > Pseudoalteromonas sp. NGC95. Next base: position 168,512 of record NZ_JADYWR010000009.1, on the reverse strand, counting down.
TATAGACTTCAAACACCCCGTTGGTAGGTGCTGTATAAAATACAAAAGCTATACGATGCCAAGAGTCGGGTTGTGTATTGCCAAAATAGCCGCTATCGCTAGTTGCTTGTCCATAGCCGCCGCTTGGGTCAATAAACATATCGGCATCATCATTAAGATAATCAGTTGTGTTTGCTTGCATAATTGCACGGTAAATATCTTTACCTTCTGCGGGCCAGTATAAATCCATTACTAAGGTGTAGTCAGACACCATTCCTTCATTTGCAAAGTCACCATTTGCTGGTGTGTTTAAGTCAATAAGTAAACCTTCTGTTGGAGCGTGGCGAGAAAACGCCATTACACCAGAAGGACCATCAGTTAAATCCCCAATATTAAGATCAGTGGTTGTCTCATAGCGGGTGTCTTCGGGGCCCCAACCGTCATTTTCTGGGTCAAAGTAGTTTAAAACCGATGGACCAAAGTCCGGGGTCAGTGGGTTTGTTGGATCGTCAAAATTCCATACGGTTACATTTGCTAAGTTGTTGCATGAATAAAGTTCGGTGTCAGTGTCAAGGTGTAGGCACTGACTTGTTCTAGCACGTGCATATTTATCAAGTAGCCACCAAGCTTCGGCTATCGGTTCTACGTTTGAGAATGTAACACCATTAAAAAATAAATCAGGGTTTAAAGCTGCTCCTTTAAATAGTGCAACTTCGTAATTATTTGTGGGTTGTATATCTTCAGGTTTAAGTAAAAACCAATCTGGTTGACTTGCAAACATCGCTGTTAAGTCGCTTCCTGATACTGTGACTTTATAAATCGAGTTAAACCCAGACGTATTTGATGGCTGCCTTTCTACGTAAAAAGCTTTATGGAAGTCTTCTTGAGTAAGCGTGCCGGGTGTCCAGCGTTTTTGTACTAGTTCAGGATTAAGTAATGCTGCGCTAATTGTGCTTGAATGTTTTGCGGCTAAGGCGGTGATTTCGGCTAGCTGCGCATCAGTTGGATAGTTTTCAGAAATAGCGATTTCAGTTTCTGCATCGGGAGCATAACGCCCCATTATCTCATCTATTGCTAGTTTTGTTGTCTCATCGCGTTCATCAATTGTATCGGTTTCAATCGTTTTGTAATCAACAACTGGAGATGATTTATCAGCTAAATTAAAATTAAGCGTTAAGTCAGTAATACCTTTAGCGTAAAAGTCCGGTTGTAAAACAATAGCGCCGTTATCAAGGGTTGTGTAGCTTTCCCCACCGTGTGTATGGCCGCCAAGTACTAAGTCGATACCGGATACGTTTGTTGCCATATCAGTATCTAGGCCTACACCTAAATGGCTCAACATAATTATGTAATCTACATCACCACTGTATTGGTTTACTATGCTTTGTGCGATTTGTTGCCATTGCCAGCTCATTTTAAATTGTTTAATAAAATCAGGGATCGGATCATCTTGAATTGGTTCATCTAGCTCATTCCACGGCACAGAAGTCATGCCAAACACACCAAGTGTAATACACCCTACTTGTACTTTTGCAAATCCTACGCCTGCAAAATCTTGTAGTTGCTCTCCTTCATAACGAGTATTACTAGCGAGTACGATTGCATTCTCGTCTTGGGAATAACTTAGTAATTTTTCTGGGCCCCAAGCATAATCATGATTTCCAACGACTCGTAGGTCAAACTGCATTGCTTTAATAGCTTTTTCTGTTGCAGTACCTTGTGATAATTGCTCAGCAACAGTGCCTTTTTCATAGTCGTCACCACCGTTTGTAAATAAGGTGTGCGGGGTTTGGCTTGCTACTTGATTGTAGTAGGCTTTTATACGACTGAAATATTGCTCTTCATAGCCAAAGCGAGCATGTAAGTCTGCAACGTGGACAAACCTTACTGACTGCTCTGTTGCGTTAGCATCGCAAGTTGGGCCGATATTTGCGAAAGCTTCATTGCGCTGCATTTGTATTGCATATGTGCCCAGTGTTGTTACTTGAGCGCTAACAAATCCATCTAAAACGATTGAATTTGTAACAGTGTCCCAATTAGCGCCCGATAGCTTTGCGATAAACAGTTGTCCGCCTAATGCATAGTCATCAGGGATTTTTATTGTAATGGTAATAGGTTTTTCAAGGGTAAGTGTGGAGGGCGTAAGTGCATGTAAATCAGAAGTTATATTTTGTTGAATATTCGTCTCGTCTAATAATGTTTTCTCGTAGGTAAGCTCTACATCACTAGAAATAGCACTGGAAGGTGCATTAAATATAAAATTGCCTTCGTCTAATGTAACGTTTAAGCCATTAGCGCTTGATAGTGTTAATTTACTAGGTTCAGGCTCAACAGGATCGTTTGGATTAACCGTCACTTCATCGCCGCCACCGCAGGCAGTTAAAACAAAGCTAAGAAATATAAATATAATAACACGTGATATCGTTAACGCTTGCATCTACGGATGTCCCTGAGTCTATTCAATAATCAATCAGGACATAATATCAGTTAACGAGAGTGGGGCAAAGTTGAATAAAAAATTCCCCCATAGACGCTATGGAGGAATGTATCGGTTATGTTGTTATATTAAAAATAAACAACAATTAAGAGACTTTCTCTTCTAACCCTTGTTTTTCCCATACTTTAGCTTTAAAAGTCATTAGTACTAAAACAACACCAACACCAATGCTAAATAATGCAATTTGTAAGTATAAGTTAGGAATTTCAGAAACATTATTCGGATCGAAATTACCAGCAAGTAAACCTGCAATAATATTACCGATTGAGTAAGTTAATACAAATACACCCATCATTTGACCTGTGTAACGTCTAGGCGATAACTTACTTACAGCACTTAACGCTACAGGGCTTAAACAAAGCTCACCCACTGTATGTAAAAAGTACGTAGTAACAAGCCAGTAAGGCGCTACTTTTAAACCTTCAGCTGCGTAATGAGCCGCCATAAACATAACTAAAAAGCCTGATGCCATGATAATTAAACCAATTGCACACTTAACGCTATAGCTAGGTGATACTAAGCTTTTAGATAAGTTAATCCAAAGCGCTGCAAAAAATGGCGATAAAGCAATAATAAACAGTGAGTTTAATGATTGAAACCACGTTGTAGGGATTTCAAAAGTACCAATAAGGCGGTCGGTGTAATCACGGGCAAATAGGTTTAATGAAGAACCGGCTTGTTCAAAGCCAGACCAAAAACATGCAGAAGCAATACAGACTAAAAATAGTGCCCACATTCTTTGTTTTTCGGCATCTGTTAATTTACCTGTAAAGTAAATAACACCAAAATAAACAAAAAAGATAATAGTAAATACAATCGCTGTGTAACCTGCAACCACTGTTGGATTGATTACAATTGCGCCGGTCATTGCAGCCGTAGTAACTGCAGCCGCTGCAATTACAAACGCAGCAATACCAACCCATGCGCGAGAAGTGCCTTTAGGACCTAATGGATTTGCTGGTAAAGCGCTATGCTCTGGTAAGTTATTAAGTGAGCGCTTATATTGCACCAAACCAATAGCCATACCAACAGCTGCTGCACCAAACGCCCAGTGCCAACCTACGTTTTCCATAAAGTAACCACAAACGTAGTAACCAATTAAAGAGCCTAAGTTAATACCCATGTAGTAAATAGCGTAACCGCCATCACGACGCTCATCAGCATCACTGTATAGTTGGCCGACCATTGCGCTGATATTTGGTTTTAGCAAACCAGTACCTGTCGCTACAAATATTAAGCCAATGAAGAAAGAATAATCATGTGGAATAGCCAAAATAATATGACCAATCATAATGATTATACCGCCATACCATACTGCTTTTTGACCACCAAACAATCTATCTGCTAGCCAGCCACCTGGTAAACCTAAAAAGTATACCGCACCTGTGTATAAACCATAAATTGCAGCAGCTGAGGCAACAGTAAAGGCTAAACCTTCTTCTTGTAAGCTTGCTGTCATGAATAATACGAGCATAGCTCGCATACCGTAATAACTCATTCGTTCCCACATTTCAGTGAAGAACAATGTTGAAAGTCCTTTAGGGTGGCCAAACCAGCCACTATCTGGAGCTGAACTCATATTTACTTCCTAACTTTAAGTATTGTTATGATGGCCTTATAATTTTTTGCTTTAGCTATTTTAGAATTTGTAACCACTAAAATGCTCGACCATCAGTATATTATTTGTAGCTAAGATAATGATTTGCTATATGGCAGTAACACCACAAGGTAAGAGACACACCCTTATCCTAGTTACAATTGCGCTCAAGTATACATATACCTTAGTGCTAGGGGAAGTGTTCGCGGTGTATCACCTTATGCCAAGTTAAAACTCAGCATAAGGAACAATAGGGGTGCCTGGAAACTCAAGTGTTCCGTACACAGGATTAAAGTAGTAACGTATATAAAGCTGACCAAAATTTGGTTCGTAAAAGTCAGAACGATCGATGGCTAAGTAACCACCAAAGAACCAATTCGGCGTTATTCTATACTCAAAACTACCTTCAAGATTATATGAAACACCAGAACTTGTTTCACCTTCAAATACAGGATCAACACCTGTTATTGACTCTCTATCATATGCAGCTATTTGCAAATCGCCATCATTAGGGAAGAAATCAACAGATTGAGTTTTTGTTTGCGAGTACGAAACACCGGTTTTTAATCGATAAACAAAATCATCGCCCCAACGCGCGTCATAAGTGAGTGGCACAGATAAACCTACATAGTTTTGTGGGCTGTAATAACCACCATGGCCCCATGTTTCTTCACTTAAATTATACTTGTATGCCCAATGTAATAAGCTAGCGCCTGCGGTAAATTCACGCTCTTGATTGCTAATTACACGGTAATAAGTACCGCCCATCATACGATAGCGTTGGTTGTCTTTTACATTTTTGCCTTTATATAGGGTAAAGTCGGCGCTTGACCAAAAACCCCATTTTCCGCCTAAGTCGTGTGATACATTAGCAGTTAGGCCTGTAGAGCGTACACCACCCCAAACTTCACCTGTTTTTACATCTTTAAGACCTGCATAAGAAAGTACTGAGCTCGTAACTGGGCGTTTTTCAAGTTCTAGGCTGTATCCAAAATCGCCAAAACTGTCTGCGTAATTTACACCCCATACAATATCTTCAATTAAAAAGCCAAGTGGAGTTGTACCTACATCTACACGCCAGTTTTCGTTTTGCCAACCAATACCTACATCTACACCACTTTCCTCAGGTGTCACTTCATCGATTGAACAAGTGAAAATACATAAAGCACCTTGTCCATAGCGGCTGCCAGCAAATTGCTCATCAAAGCGCGTTGTTTGTGCGCTAATAGTAGTCGGGTCTAGTTTAATAAACCCTTGGCCTTGCCAAAGCGGAAAGTAAGCTTCAATCGGGACTAAGCCCGCACCAAGTGTTGCTTCGCTTTCGGTACTTGTTTGCCCACTAAAGTCAACACCAATAGCAATGTATGCTTGGTTTTTGTTTTGCTCATTTATTAGCTCACGTTTAGCACCGTTTACATACCATTCATCGTTTTCATCTATTTTTGAAAGCGCTCTGTAAAGCTCTTTTTCATTTAATGTACGATTAGGAAATAGGGTTTGCGCGTACCAAGATTGTGCTTGTTCGGTTTCGTTGAATTTGCTGGCTACTTGAGCGCCTAAATAACGTAGTTCTTGATCGTTGGGTGATTTTTCAACAAGTTGCTTAGCTAAGTAAAGTGCATCCCCTGAGTAATTAAACTCATTGAGAGATGACATGATTAGGCGTTGCAAATAACCTTCTTGCGATGTGGTTTGCGTAATCGCTTTTTGCGTAACTTCTTTTGCTTGAAAGTCGTCCCCAAGTTCTATGTATGCATTAGCAATAGCGAGTAGTGCCTGAGGCTCTATGGTTTGTTTATTTTGTACTTTTTGCTGATACAAAATAACGGCCGCTTCGCGCTGTTCAAGTGCTAAATTTGCATTAATAAGGGCAGTAGTTGTTGCTGGAGTATTTTTATATTTTTGATCCAGCTGGTTAAGCTTAGCGATTAAATCACTGCCAGTGTAAAACTGGTTTAGGTAGTTATTTTGTAACTGAACATATTGAGTCGTTTCGTTTTCAGAAGCGCTTTCGGGTAACATGTAACCCTCAAACCAGCGTTTTATTTCAACTTGGTTACCTTGCTCTAGTATCCACTGGCCTTGTAAAAGGTGCCAATAAGGCGACAAAGATGAGTCAGATGAAAGGGCACTTGAAAGTAATTTAATAGCATGTCGTTTTTCATCAATTTTGTACCAACTATTAGAAAGCTCAGCTTGCATTTCAGGTGTTAGCTCTCTCGCTTCTAAGTTACTTAAATGGTAGATAGCGACAGATTTATTTTTTAAATCAAGATATTGCTGACTTTGCGTAAGAGACTCGTTAAGCAACAATTGCTGCTCTAAAGCAATAATATCTGTATCTCGATTTTTAAAAGGAATATATTTAAGTGTATCTAAAGCACCTTCATAATCATTTATAGAGCGCAAAAATAAAGCATGGCTATATCTAATTTGGGGGTTTAGCGGAAATTGCCACAATACATTATTAAATAAATTACGTGCTTGTTGAGTGAGGCCTTTTTGTTGGTATATAAAAGCTAAATCGTAATATAACCAAGGTTGCTCAGGTGAAAGCTCAATAGCTTGCTTAAGTAATTCTTCTGCTTTTTCTAGCTCTCCACCATTAGTATACTGACTTGCTTTATCTCTTAGAGTATTACTGGTAGCTAGTGCATATGAGGGGTAGATTAAATCTCGTTGCTTTGCATTTAATGAATTATAAAAGTTGCGAATTGATTTTTGGTTTTGATCTAGTTGCGCGATATTTAATAAGCCAAGTAAGGCATTTTCATATAAAGGGTTGGTTTTTAGGGCAGCTTGATAGGCGGTAGCAGCTTGTGTGTAATTTCCTTGAGCTACTAATAATAGGCCTTTGTTATAAAGAAAAGCTTCTTGGTCATGATTTAATTGCTCAGCTAGATTTAGTTTTAATTGTGCTGTTTTAAAATCAGATTGCTCTATAGCATCTTCCATTTCAGACATGTACAGCCAAAACTTCGCAACTGTTGCGAGTTCTTTAAGTCCTTCACGCTCATCAAAATTAGGTGTATATTTTTGCGCGGTAAAAAAATAGTAATAAGATTTTTTGTAGTCGCTTTTCGCTAAATACAAATACCCTAAGCTGCGCATAATTTCTTTATCGGTTGGCCGCCCTTTTAAAGCATTTAATAGTAGGGGCTCAGCTTCTTTTAATTTTTTATTATTGAGTAAACGATCACCTTTGAGCCAAAGCTGATACGCAGGATCGGAAAGTAATGCTTGCCTTGCTTTAAAATCTCGTTGGAAATCTTCGTATTGTAACTTACCTTTACTACTAAATGGGTACACAGAGAAGTATCGTTGGTATTGCTCAACTGTATTTTGAGTAAGATCCATGCTCTTAAGAGCTGCAAGCCAAATAAACTCAACTTCATTAATAAAAGAAGGGCTAGTTCCGTAATTACTTAAAATATCTAAAGCTTTATTATTTGCTGGGTTTTTCCTCAGTAAATGGCGAGCATAAGGTATTTCTACTTGAGCGATATTAGAATAGCTTTTTAATAACTTTTCATAGCCTTTTTTAACACTTTTCCATTGGTCGCTGTCTTGCCCATACCAGCTTAAATGCTCAAGCTCGTAATTAAGTGTAGGGTAGGTGTTTTTAAATATTTTATTGTATATTTCACGGGCTTGTTCATAACGTCCAGCTCGAGAAAGTAGCCTAGCTTCATGAATTAAAGATTTATCTTTACCCTCAATACGAGAGAGTATTTTAAGTTTTTCAACACAAGGGGCTTGCTTAGTGAGTCCATTATCTATTTTACTTAGTAATTGGTTGGCTTTCACTGATTCGCCATTGGCAAAATCATAACGCGCTATTGCGCACTGTGTTTCTATACGGGCAGGGGCAATAGCGACTAGCTTTCGCAAGCTATCTTCAACTAGTTTTTTATTTTGCTGTGCTTCACCAATACCTATTTGGCTTAGTAACCAATCAACAGATTGCGTATCAATATCGTTGACTGTGTTAGCGCTTAATCCAGAGCTAAGCGCTAATGTGCAAGCGAGGGCAAACCTTAACGGCATTCAGTGCTCCATACCGGTTGTAGCGTCCCATCTGCTGTAATTGAAAAACGCTTATTTAAAGCACTTGTACCAAACAAGTTAAGTACGCTGTCGTAATAACGAGTCTGGGTAAATGATTTATCAATCATTAGTTTTTGCTGAATAGCCATTACTGTAGAATTATCGTTATTAGTCGCTAGTAAAGGTAATAGAGCTGAGTTAAAGCCTAGAGGGCCTCTTTTTTCAGATTTTCCTGATTTAGCAAAAGTATTTAAAGGCACGTAACCACGTTTATTAATTGTTTCTATAAAAGGGTTAAATTGCGCTAATAGCTCTTTTTTATAAGGTGCGTTGTCTGCCATCATACTTGCCCATAAATATACTCTAATAGCGTTGTAACTGCCCAAGTCGCTCGTTTTTTTATCGTAGTAAAAACCGTTATTTGCATCAAACATTACCCAGTCAGGGCTAACACCTTGCTTTGCTGTATCTAAAATCAACTTTGCTGAGCCTTCGTGCAGTTGATGCCAAGGCGAGTGTGGATAAAGCTTTTTAAACTGCTGATAAATAAATAACGGTGAGTAGCTTGGGTTTAACTTAAAACGTTCATTATCAAATTCAAAACCAGTAGGGGCGGGTAGTAATGATAAACCTAGGCCCGAAATATAGGCGGTTTCTTCACGCATTATTCGCTTCGCAAGTACGGCTGCTAATATGCTGTAGCGGCGGTCATCCCAAAGAATAGCAGCTTGCGATAAACTGTATGCTATCCATAAGTCAGAATCAGACGCTGGATTTGAATCTAAAATTCCGCCAACATTTTGATTGTTAACACCCCATTGCCATGCCGGTAAACGAGTGCTTAAATCACCTTCTGATAAATGTTCTTGCGTCCAATCCAGGACCAGGTCAAACATTGCTTTGTCATTTGCTACGACAGCAAAAAATAAGGCATAAGATTGGCCTTCAGAGGTTGTGACTTTTTGCTCACTCCCCAAATCAATAACGCGACCATCTTGGCTTATAAAGTTACTTTTAAACGTTTGCCATGCATCCCATGGTTGGCATTGCTCTATTTGTGCATTGGCATTAAAGGTAAATAATGCAATCACGGTAAAAAATACATTAATGAGTGACTTCATTACTTATCTCCTTCAGCTAAGCGCTTGTATGTTAATGCTTGTAGTAATCGCCATATAATAAATGAGATCAGCAGTAGTGTTAAAATAGACAATAGCGCCAGTACAAATGGGTGATCCGATAAATGGAACCAAATTAGGGTATGCACAGGAATGTGACCAACAAAATATTGTTCATCAGTTTTAATTGTCTTAATGCCTTGAGAATTTATGACCGCAGCACTGCCTTTAATTTGCGCAAGAGCTTCTGAACTCATTAACGCATCATCAAGTAGAGTAAAGGCTTTTTGTGATGTTGCACTAAGCGATACAATTGAACGCTCTGAATCAAACGGTGATTGAAAGCCAGTAATAACGGCCATATCACCACTACTTTTTATACTTACTTGGACTTTATCTGTTGTCTGCTCATCGTAAGCACCGTTGTATATGGCTTGTTTTATAGCGCGCTGATTATTATCAAGCAGGATATTAGTTTGCGCATCTTCATCTAAGTTATTAGCAATGCTATTAGGTTTTGCGATTACTAAGATGTCTTTATCATCTAAGTTGGCATCTTCATTTAAATGAGCAACACTTATTCTATGAGCGGGGTAGCCTGTAATAGCACCAAAGTGGCCTGTTAAATTAAACAATACAGATAGTGCTTTAGGTGATGGAACTTCATCTATCAATACTAAAGTTTGTTGTAAGTCTGCGTATTTTGTAAATGGGAATCCGCTGTTTGCAAATACATTTAAATCAGGTAAAGCCATGTAATGATCAAACCCACTTACATCAATGTTAGAGTTTCCATCAATTACCCCGTACTCGCCACCAGGTGGAGCAACGGCACACTCGTCTTTTTTAAGTACTGCAAATCTAAAGTCAAAATTTAACTCATTTCGGCTGGCAAGATTAATACCGTCTAATGAAAAGTCTTCAGCGCTTTGCGTTGTGTCTGTATTAGCAATTAAAGGCAGCAACGTTTTAGCGGTAGTTAACGATGTGTCTTTTTTATCAAGTAAAAAACCACTTATAAATTCTTGGTTTATTAACATGTTTAAACGTGAATTTAATGTTTCGCTCTCTGGCGTATTACGGTATTGCAAAGTAATAGGAATACCTTTTTCACGCCAAGTAAATAAATCAGGTGCAAAACGAACATTTAATTTTATAGGGCCGTTGTTAAGACCCTCAGCTTGTAACTGAGTTGGGTAGTCAATAAGCTCGTCAAAGTGCACGGGACGATCGTTTCTTAGCCATCTCGGCGCATCATAAGCTTTACGCAGTGGGAGTTTGTTAATTGCTTCGATGCTTGCACTTCGGCCAGTCATAATTTTATGACCAAATACAAGACCAGTGACCGCTGTTTTTAAGTCTTTTTCATCACGCCCCAAAATTAACAGCATTTTATTGTATCTGTGAATAGGGCTTGAAATTAGCTCGACGGTTGGCTTTTCAACATCTGGATAATCTTTTAAAAAATCAGGTTTTGAGTCATTAGTAATAAACACCACGCTATGCTGCTCTGGTGCTTTATTTAAAACTACTGGAAAGTTAGCGCCACGCCAGTCAGCTTGTGCGCCAAACCAACTAGATAAAGTGGCTGCAGCTTCTATTGCTTGTGTATTAGGTGTGCTTGCAAATACAAAAGGTAAGTTTAATTTGTTGTAATCTTTAGCATCAAAAAATGGTTCTGGTAAATATTCAAGGCGGCTATCAATTGCTAACTGTTTTTGATCAAGCGTGATGTGGCTTGATTTGTTTATTTCAGTCCAAATTGAGCGGCTAAAGTAATCTTGGCATCGTAAGTCGTAGTAGCCAACTAGTTCAAAGCGAATTTGGTTGTAGTCTTGAATGTATTTAGCATTTAGGTCTAGGCTATGACTTACCGTATTTTTTACAATACTTAATTGCTCATTAATAGGTAAAACAGTAACTAAGTTATCGTTAAAATAAACTTTTAAATGCGATACATTAGCCAGCAATGAAGGTGAGTTGGTGTACGAAAAGTTAAGCTTTAGATTAGTGCTTAATTTATCAATTCTATTTGTGAAATCGACTCGAGAATTATTATTCACGCCGTCGAGTTTATAGTCGTTAAACCCTAACTTTTCAAAGCTAAGACGTAAACTAGAAACCTGAGCGCTCTCAGGGTAGCCATTTACAAACATAGTTTTGTCGTGCATAGGCTCGATAGCGAGCACTTGATATGCGCTACTAATAAGTAACAATGTTAGAAATGTATTAAGTAACTTTTTAATCATAATTATTATGCACTATCGGTTTTTTTGGAGTAAATGAATTTATGTAAATGACAGTATTAGTCATAAACTTAATTATAGGTTGTAACGCTCTTGGGGCATGAAACAATAAATTACTAAAGCCCCGTAAACTGGTTTTTTGCACTTCTTTGAAGCTATACGATGGACGGTCATGTCTAAAGTTATTTTGCCAATCTAGCCAAGCATCTGCTCTGGAGAAAGTACATTGTATAAAAGCTCTTTGCTTTTCGAGAGATAAATCTTTAAGTGTAAGGCCAATTTGTTTTTTACGGGTATTACATACATACGTTGTAAACGAAAATTGCTTGTTACCGCGACTCATTAATAATTCGATTTTATCGTTAACGCGGCATAAATGTGCGTGTTCAGTCTCTATACCTACACCGTTATCTGAATAATCCGTTATTTTTACTTTTAAAGTATGACCATTTGCTAAACGAACGCCGGCAGGAAAGTTTGCCTTTATACGATGCGAGTGCCTCACTTGGCGAGCCTCAGCAGCAACCGCAACCGCAGCACCCAAAATAATAATATTATAAAAAGCCCAACCCATACTTATTATAAGTACGCCAATCTGGCTTGAATCACCTAAAAAAAGACGTAATACACCCACTATTATTCCAAGTAAGTTAATAAGTAAGAGAATTAAATACGGTTTAGAAATCCCCCAGTCGTAATGCTCTTCATCATTTAAACCGCCTTTTTCGGTTACGTTAAATTTACCTTTATTAGGATTAAATAAAGCAACGGTAGTTGGTTTTAGTATGTACCAAGCAAGTACTGACTCATACACTTCACCCCAGAAAGAGTAACGGTATTTACCTTGAATGCGTGAGTTAGTCGCTTTTATTTGAATTAGTGTCGGTACCACATAGATAAAAATAGCAATAAAAGGAGCATAAATTATGTAGGCATTAAAATATATTAGCGCTAAAGGAGCTGTTAAAAATACAATACGAGGAATACCCGAAAGGAAATGCAACATTGCGTTTATATAGCATAATCGTTGAGGAATGCTTAAACCTTTACCCATTAATGGATTATCAAGCCTAAATATTTGTGCCATACCACGCGCCCAGCGAATACGTTGGCCTATATGCGCTGACAGGCTATCGGTTGCAAGGCCTGCGGCTTGTGGGATGTTTATATATGCAGTTTTATAACCTGCGCGCTGCATACGAAGGGCCGTGTGAGCATCCTCAGTTACTGTTTCAAATGCAAAACCACCAATATTATCAAGCGCTTCTCGTTTTAATACGGCACAAGAACCACAAAAGAAGGTTGCATCCCACATGTCGTTACCGTCTTGAATTAGTCCATAAAACAACATGTTTTCGTTAGGGATTTGACTGTGATTATTAAGATTTCGCTCAAATGGATCGGCAGAAAAAAAGTGATGCGGTGTTTGGACCAAACACACTTTACTGTCTTTTAAAAACTGTCCCATTGTCATTTGTAAAAACGAGCGAGCAGGAACGTGGTCACAATCAAAAATTGCGATATATTCGCCATCGGTATAACGCATAGCGCTATTCATATTGCCGGCTTTAGCGTGATTGTTATCCGAACGCGCTAAATAACCCACTCCAATCTCGGCTGCAAAATCCTTAAACTCTGAGCGCTTACCATCATCTAATATATAAACATTTAGCTTGTCTGCAGGCCAATCGATACTTAAAGCAGCGAGAGTAGTGGGTCTTACAACGCTTAACGGCTCGTTATAAGTTGGAATATATACATCAACAGTTGGCCATAGGTCAGTGTCTTTAGGTAAAGGCACTGGTTTTCGCTCAAGCGGATTAACTGTTTGAAAAAAACCTAAAATCAGTACAAGCCATGCATATGTTTCAGCAAGTAGTAAGCCGCCACCTAGTGCAAGTGCAAGCGGATCATCCCAGTTTAAAGTCTCAGTGTAACGCCACCATAAGTAACGAGAAGAGGTAGTTACTGACAAGGTGATCATGACAATGGTTGCCATTTGGCCTTTTACTCGTTTAAGTGCATACGCAACTAATAAAATAAAGCTTATAAATACGGCTTGAGCTTCCAAGCTAAAAGGAATTGTAATGAATATTGCTAATAAAAATAAAATAAACGCGAGGATGACGTATTTAACTAATTTATTTTGCCATACACGTGCATCAGCCATGGCTTTAAATGCACTTTTTTTAGGGCCTTTTTTGTTTTTTGATAGTAGGCGTTTTAATAATTTACCTAACTTTAAATCAAACCAACGTAATTGCCTTAAAAGGTAGCTAACGCCATCATAGAAATAATTAACTGCATCTTCTTTTACTGAACTAGATTTAAGCTGGTTTTTAAAAAACACTAAAAAAACACTTTGAATAATAAAGCGTAATATATTTGAGTAAATATAGGTTCGGTAAGGCAACCTTAAATGAGGGTAGTAGTCATAAAGGGTAAACTCAAAGCTGATTTTATGCTGTTTAATGTTTATAAATAGCGAGCTTAAAAGCGTAATAAAAGGCATTAAGAAAGCTTCAATTACATTTACTTTATGTTGATTAAAGTAGCTATGAAACTTGAATAAAATGTACCGAACTAACTTATCAGTAAATAAAATGCTCAGCAGCAAGTATAAAGTGCTGTGAATAGGGCGCTGATAAAATAGTGTAATGCTCATTTTATAAGGCCGCTTTACTAACTAGCCAACCAGCTAGTGTTTCAAAGTCATCGTTTGCGACACTATATGGCGCGCAATTAAGTGCTACATTTCTGTATGCGGTTGACTCTTTAATAACTTCGTCACTATTAATAAAAAAGGGAGCCATAAGGGGGAGTGTCGATTGCCATAGGGAAAATAAGTCAAATTCTAGCGTTGATGCAGAGTTATAGCGGTTAACTAAAAAGTAATGTTTCCAATTGGTATCTGAATTTTTAAGTCTTTGCAGGCGCCTATAAATTAAGCTGTGACAAATAGCGTCGCAATTAACAAGTTCAATTACAATATCGTCTTTCTCTAATGGGTAGTGAGAAAGGTTAATATGTGAAGGGCAGTCAAAAAGTATCCAGGCTTCGTTGTTATAATTTAGGTTTTTGCATTTATTAACCATTTTAGTGATGTTATCGGTGCTAGTGTCGTCGTTATCACCAAATGGTAAAAATATAATGCCATCGTTATCTTGGTGAAAATGCGTAAGTGCATCTTCAAAGCGCACTTCATTACTCCAGCCTTTGGTGTATTTCCACGGTAAACCAAAATGTAAACCTAAGTCACTTTTTGCATCTAAATCGATAGCAACAACGTCAACGTCAGACTTTTTTAGCACGCATGCAAGATTGGCAACTACAGAAGTACTGCCTAAACCGCCTTTGATACCTTTAATGAAAACTCTTTGCAACGGGGTTACCTATCCTTAGTTTAACTAGTGTATGTGTTTAGTTCGTTGTTTATCTCTTTAAGCAATGCATATTTATTAATTGTATTATTATTTTGCTGCTTGTTCACTATTTCTATGTAGTCATCACTCTTTCCACCAAAACGCAGTGTAAGGTTTTCTATATCACTCGATGTTAACGTTTGTGAGTTTTTAGATGTTAAGTTGTTCATCTTTACCTTTACAGTTACTTTAATTATTTTGATTAAAAGTGGACAATATTTGGCTATTATATATAGAATAACGGTTAAAACTAGTAAAAAAGTATTTTTTATAGGGCATTTTAAGTGCATAACTTTAACATAACGGGATTAGAGCCTGCTGCAAAAGAGTTAAAA
The DNA here is from genome assembly GCF_015864705.1 of Pseudoalteromonas sp. NGC95. Lineage (NCBI taxonomy): Bacteria > Pseudomonadati > Pseudomonadota > Gammaproteobacteria > Alteromonadales > Pseudoalteromonadaceae > Pseudoalteromonas > Pseudoalteromonas sp. NGC95. The sequence continues at coordinate 153,271 of NZ_JADYWR010000009.1, read as the reverse complement.
TCGGCTTCAAGTTATGCTGTTTTAGCGCCTTTAGACAATTTTGCAATCGAATTAGCGTTACATTCAATTAACCAAAGTTTGGCTAATGATATATATATAGTTTCTCAAGAGGCTGAATCATTTTTTGATTCTTCTTTTTCTGCATCGTTAAATTATGCTTATGAACATAATCGAGTACATCCTTTTTCGTTGGCCCCAGAAACACAACACTATTCAATTGAGCGAATCAATTCAGGTATTATAAAAGAGATAAGTGCTTATAAACGTCTAAACGAAGCGCTCATTTTTGTTCATTTTAATACAACACAGTTAAACAGTGTTGGCGAAAAAAGCTTAAAGCTGATGATGAATGAGTACAACGACTTTGTTCGTCGTACCGGAGCTACATTACTATTTTTAATATCTGGGCCTGATATTGCTAACTACCGTTTTTTAGTTAGACGATTAAATAATGTATTTGATGGGCTGGTTTTTGTTGATAATGATTCTGCAATGCGAGTTCTTGAATATGATTATTGGCGCCATAGCACGGGTGTTATTGCTGGTGAACATTACCCGTTATTATTAAGTAATAATCAGTTTGTTGTTCAAAAGGGAATAATAAGCGAGAGCAAAGCACCTAAAAGTTCAGACTTTTCCGATGAAGACGATGTTTGGCTTGTACAAAGTGCGGTGCCCGAAGGTACTAAATTACCAATGCACTATAAAAGTGTAAAAGATAATAATGACTTATTTAATAAAGGCCCAAAGGTAGAAGCAGCCACCTTAATTTTTGCAGTAACGCGTTACACTGATTTAGCGTTATTAGGTAAGCAGTGTTTTGAACTTAGAAAAAACTGTGGGCGCTGGTTAAAGCTTGTTATTCAAAATGTTGATGGTGTTATTCGCCATCAAGATGAATGTTTATTTTTAACATTGGGTGTAAACCTTATTCTATATAGTTTTTCAGAGCCTTCTCGGTTGCTCTCACAAATTCAATCTATTCAAGGTTTTCAGTTTTCTAGGCCTTTACCTCCCTCAGTTGAGGACGTATTGAAATACACCGAAAACACTTTTTCGAAAGGATATTTACCTTTCATTGAGTTTACAAAACAAGTAGAAATTCATAGTGACTCAGCCGTTAATTTAGGTGTGAGTGGTGTGCTAGTAAAGCTTGAATTACTGCCACGAATCGACCCAATACACCCTTTGCATTTATTTCATATTAAACGCGAAGGTGATGTATTTAGTATTGCAGATAATACAGTTTATTTATATTTGCATGCTTGTAGAGAGAATGACGTTGATAATGCGATTAAGCATTTGTTTAAATTAAAAACAAGCGATTTTTTTGTACAGCAAAATGTAATTTCTGATCACTTTTACATTCAACAAGAATGTAAACAATTAAGGCGTTTTTATAAAGGTAAGAGTGTTGTAGATTTCTCGAAAAAACTTGCCGAGAATGATAGCTATAAATTTGCACCTGATATAGCAAACAGCGTTACTGAAAATATTAACACACCTGAATTTTCTAGCAAAAGCCGCCCAGATGCTAAGCCTTTTATAATGAAATTAAGAGATAACTTATGAGTATGAATCAGCTTTTAATTACCGTGTTTCTTGCAATGGTGCTTGGCGCGGTGCTTTGTATGCTAGGCAAATACATTTTATCTCAAATAACAAAATATTATTATAAGCTTACTTTTAAACATGAAGTACTAGAGCCTTATATACCAAATACAGTAAAAAAGGATAAGAAGTGAAATTATCAGGTTTAGGGGTTTGGAACCTTTATTTTTTAGTTAAGTTTGCTCTGTTTTATTATGGTGCAATTGATTTTAACGTATTAACTAATGCGGCTTTTGCTGCGTTGCTTGCAATTAAATTTAAACAGCCATTAATAGAGAAGGCAAAACATATAGTAGGTGCTGTGTTTGCTGTGGTATTACTTTACCAAGACTCATGGTTGCCACCAATAAACAGGTTGACTAAACAAGCGGGTAACGTTCAAGATTTTAGTTTTGGTTATTTTATTGAGTTATTAACCCGTGTTATTAACATTGATATGTTATTGGCTTTGTTCGTAATTAGTGTGTGTTTTTGGTATACATCGCAATGGATACGCTTTACAACAGTCACTATCGTTGGGCTGTTAGTTGTAGGATGGCAAGGGGGTAACTCTCAATCACAATTTGTTAACAATGTGGCTAACCCTGGGCCGGTTACACAGAGTCAAAGTAATCCTCAAACACAAGTGATCACTCAGGCAGCACAATCTCCTGATCAAAAATTAGCTGATTTTTATCAACAACAAAGCTTATTAATGAGTCACTTTCCAAGCCAAGTAAATGGTGAACTGTTTGATGTAATTATTTTGAACATATGCTCAATGGCTGTTGCTGATTTAAATGCTATTGGTGTAAGTGTTACTGATATGTATAAAGACTTTGATGTGGTGTTTTCAGACTTTAACTCGGCTACATCATACAGCGGACCAGCTGCGGTAAGGCTACTGCGCGCTAGTTGTGGCCAAACTAGTCAAACGGCATTATTTAAAGAGGCACCTGAACAATGTCACTTGTTTAAAAACCTAGAAAAACTAGGTTATCAAAATAATGTTGTGATGAATCACGACGGACATTTTGATGAGTTTAAAGGTTTAATAAATAAGTACGGTGGCCTAGATAGCACGCCATTTAATATCGATTCAATGCCAGTGGCGCTTCGAGGTTTTGATAATAGCCCTATTTACTCAGATGAAGCTGTGCTGGATGGTTGGTTAGAGCAAGCTGATGATTGTAAGCCGTGTGCGATGTACTACAACACCACAAGTTTACATGACGGTAATCAGCTAGAGAATCAACCAAGGGTGAATAGTAAAGAGACATACCCAATCAGACATAAAAACTTGTTTGCTGATATTAACCAATTTGTAAAAAAATTAGAAAAGCGTGGTCGCAACGTTATGTTAATGATAGTGCCTGAACACGGCGCTAACTTAAAAGGTGATAAAGTACAATTTGCAGGATTACGTGAAATCCCTAGTCCTGCAATTGTGTCTGTACCTGTAGCGATTAAATTTATAGGCCCAGACGTACAAAACTACTCGCAAATTGTGGTTGATGATTCAACAAGTTACTTTGCGCTTTCAGAGCTGGTAAGTAAGACGCTGCAAACTGATGTGTTTGGTGGGAATAATAGTGTTGCTAATTTACTTGAAAACCTACCTAAAGCACCTAAAGTTGCTGAAAATGAAGGCACAATAATGATGTATGTTAACCAAAGACCATTCATACAATTAGATGGTGGTGATTGGTCAGCTTACCCACAAGGTAAGTAGTCTCATAATAAGATTTAATAAACAGCACTGGTATAGTTAAATATAGATATCAGTGCTGTTTTTCTTCGTTTAATTACATCCCACCCTTTGGCTCTAAAAGCTATTTTGTCCAAAAATGTTTACAATAAACTACCTTCTCAAAGCGACTTAGCGTATTATTCGGCTAATATAGTTTTTCCTTCTTTGAGGATGTATGCGTCTAGATATTCACTGTGCTGATCGAATTGGTATTGCTCAAGAAATCCTTAATATATTAGTTAACTACAGCGTTGATTTGAAAGGAATTGAAGTCGATTCTATAAATTGTCGTATGTACGTTAGTTTTCCCGAAATAGAATTTGAACAATTCCAAAAAATTATGCCATCGATACGTTTAATCGACGGTGTACATGATGTGCGTACCACTGCATTTTTACCATCTGAGCGTGAACACAACGAATTAAATACTTTACTACGTGCATTGCCTGATGGGGTTATCTCTATTGATGCCAAAGGTTGGGTACGTTTATGTAACGATGCAGCATGTAAAGACTTACAGCTAATTGAAAAAGACGTGATTGGTGCAAATATTAATAACCTGCTTAAAGGCTTTAACTTTACACGCTGGTTAGAAGGTAAAGAAGTACTCGGACAAACCACTCGCGTTGAAGTGGCTGGTGAGGATTTTATTGCAGACATTTTGCCAATTGCAGTGCCTCAAGGTAGTGAAGGTGATGTGCTTGCTGGTGCGGTTATTAACATTAAATCGCAAAGTCGGTTAGGGCAGCAAGTCAGTGCATTTAGACGTTACGGGCAAGAAAGCTTTGCTACTATCCATAACTTTAGTACGGCAATGCGCCGAGTTGTGCGCGAAGCACGCAAAATGGCGCAACTAGAAGCCCCTATTTTGATTACTGGTGAAACAGGAACAGGTAAAGAGTTATTAGCTAGAGCGTGCCATTACGCATCTAATCGTTCTGTTAAACCTTTTATTGCACTGTCGTGTGCTTCACTTCCTGATGATGTTGCTGAGTCTGAGTTATTTGGTTATGCCGGGTACGAAGAAAATGCAGCGCCAAAGCGCGGTGTATTAGAGCAAGCCGATGGTGGAACTGTATTTTTAGATGAAGTTGGCGAAATGTCGACTCAACTACAAACTAAGTTACTGCGTTTTTTACAAGATGGTACGTTTAGAAAAGTAGGCGATGAGAACGAAGTTAAAGTAAATGTACGTATTGTTGCCGCTACTCAAAAAGACTTACCTGCAATGGTACAAGAAGGGGTTTTTAGAGAAGACTTATATTACCGTATAAACGTGCTTACTTTAGAAATAGCGCCACTAAGAGATAGAAAAGCAGATGTAGGACCACTTGCAGAGCATTTTATTCAAAAATATGCGCAACAAAATGGTCATGCAATTCCTGTTTTATCACAAGAGTGTTTGAGCTTTTTACAAGAGTATCCGTGGCCAGGAAATGTTCGTCAGCTGGAAAATGCAATTTACCGCGCAGTGTCGTTACTAGATGATAGCGAGCTTCGCGTAGAGCATTTACAGTTACCAACTTTTACCCATGATTTAGGGTATTTAGAGTCTGATTTTGAAGGCTCACTAGATCAAGCTGTTAAACGTTTTGAAGCGACTTTACTTCGCAAACTCTACCCAGCTTATCCAAGCTCACGTCAGTTAGCTAAGCGATTGGGCCTAAGTCACACCGCGGTAGCTAATAAGTTACGTGATTACGGTATTAACCGAAAAACAGTAAAAGTGTAATTGGCCTAAATAAATTAAAATATGGGGACTAATTTTTAGTGCCCATATTTTTTGTTACCCCGTCAATTGCAATCGTCTCGATACCTTCTTCGTTAAAGTTCATTACAATGCTGGCGTTATTACGAGTGAAAAAATAGCTACGGCCATTAAGTTCAATAACATAATCGCCTTTTACGGGGTCGCTAAATTGTTGCTTTTTTAAAGTGATCTTATGTTCGCCAATTTGCCATTCAAACTCTTCAATAAATCCATTATTAAATTCTTGCACCCATATTTGGCTGTCATCCTTTGAAAGCGTTATAGCTACCGAGTAAGAGCTAGGGATCTGCTCCATATTGTAACTTTTAGAGCCAATAGTGAATTTTTCAGCTTTTTGCTGCCATTCAAAACCAAATTTAAATTCTTTAACTACACCAGTAGGGTAAGTAATAGAGCCTTTACCTGGTAACGAAAAATCGGCAAAAGCATTGTAGCTAGGTACTAATAGGGCCAGTGAAGCGATAATTTTTAGTTTTGATTTCATTAGTTATCTTTTTATTGTAATAATGATTTAAGATTAAAGTAGAATATTCGTCTTCGCAAGGGGCTATGCTACACTCGAATAAATTTAACTGGTAAGACCTTTTTTGTGAACTTATATATTCGACTTTTATTATTGTTTTTTAAAATTAAACGTAACAAGCAATATCAAAATTTACTTGATACGGTAGATATTGATTACAAAGCTCTACCTACTGATTGTGACATTAATTTACATTTAACAAACTCACGTTACCTCGCGATGATGGATTTATCTCGAACTTGGATGACTGAGCGCGTTGGCTTGCTTAAACAAATAATGAAGCGTCGCTGGTTTCCGATTGTTAACGCAACTGCTATTACTTATATTCGTGATATTAAGCCTATGCAGCGATATACAATAAGTACTAAGTTAGTTGGATGGGATCATAAATACTTTTATATTGAGCAAAAGTTTCACTCAGAACGAGGCTTACATGCTATTGCTTATGTACGCGGTGTATTTAAAAGTAAAAAAGGGATTATAAGTATTGAAGAAATGCTTGAAGTGGCTGGTTTTGATGGCCAAACACCTATATTGCCAAGTGAAGTTATGCACTGGAAAGAAATGCTAGAACAGAAAAAGTTAAGTAACCTGCCCTAATCTCTACAAATGAAAAAAAGGCCTTTCGGCCTTTTAACACACATTGTAATTGGGTAACTACGTACTACTTTATATATGCTTTAAAAGCTGTATCTAACACCGAACATAGCAACAACGGGGTCAAGCTCAACAGTTGATGTAAGTGCTTTTGCACCATTAGCATAAACAGTGGCATCGGTATCAATATCCATAATTGATACCATGGCGTGTAGACCCCAGTTTGCATCAATTTTATAGTTAGCACCTACCTGAGCCATAAAGCCAAACGAATCATCTAATTTTACTTCTACATCGTCTGTTCCTAGCGTCGCTTTAAGTGCTTGAGAAGGTTGCTCATCAAAAAATGCAGTGTAGTTTATGCCTACGCCTATAAAAGGTCTTAGCGCATAACTTGTGTCTAAAAAGTGGTATTGCGCAACTAAAGAAGGAGGAAGCTGTTTTATATCTGCAATTTTGTTGCCTGCTAAGCCGCCTGCGCCATTCACATCGTGTGAAAAAGGTGTTGCTGCTATTAGTTCTAACACCCATTGATCGTTAAATGCATAATCTACAGTGATACCTAGTTGAGTATCTGAATCACCTTTAAGGCCCAGCGTAGGTGCTTCATTAATTGCTGAGCTACTATTATCAGGGTTTACGTTAATAGCGCCAACATTTACGCTAAAGTTAGCGTGTGCAGCTGGAGATAGTGCTAATAAAGAGGTTAATAATGCGATGCTAATTTGAGTTTTCATGTTGTTCTCCAAGAACTACTGTTTGATTGGCGCTATTATTACCGAGCAATAAAAATGAAAACCTGTTCTAGATCAAAGTTTAAAAAACATTTTAACCTTGTGGAATGCTTTATTGATTTAGATTAAATTTAGCGTCGTTCTGCTTTTGAAAAGATTGACATATTTATTTCATCAACAGTCATATGAATGTATTAAGGCTGACATCGCTTAGTCATAAACTCACGTTTTAATAAAGGCACATTAAATAATAAAGTGTGTTTAACATGTTTTTAGAAGCATTCGAAAAAAAATCAAAAACAACGGATATTCAAAAAGAAGTTGTAGAGCACTTACAAACACTAATTCGCTTTGAATCAGTAACCCCTAACCAAGCGGGTGCAATTGATTGGCTTGCAGATAAATTGGTGGATTTAGGTTTAAGTTGCGAGCAATTTACTATAAATGGTGTAACCAATTTAATTGCCTGCATAAAATTCAAAGATGGCCCATGTGTTGCTTTTTCAGGGCACATTGATGTAGTACCAGCAACAAGTAGCGGTTGGTTAAGTCCTCCTTTTGAAGGGCGAGTGCGCAATGATGCAATATACGGTAGAGGGGCGGCCGATATGAAAGGGGGTGTTGCCGCCATGCTTAGCGCCACAAAAAAGTTAATTAATAGTGAATCCGCTAAAGCAGGGACACTTTACTGGCTTATCACGTCAGATGAAGAGGGAGAAGCTGAATTTGGTTCTCAAGAAATAGTTAATAAGCTTGCGAAGCAAGGTGTTGTATTAGATGGCTGTATTGTAGGGGAGCCATCAAGTGTGGCACAAGTTGGCGATACGGTTAAGAATGGCCGTCGTGGTGCGCTTTCAGCTCGGATTTTAGTTACTGGTAAGGCAGGTCATGTAGCTTATCCTCAAAACACACTCAATGCTGCTCATATTGCTGCAAAAATAGTAAATAGCTTGAGTGATCAGATTTGGTTACTCGATGTGGCTAGCTCAAAAACCACACTGCAAGTGACTGGAATTAACATAAATAATGTGGTCGATAATTTAGTGCCAAGTCATTGTGAGATTACATTTAATGTACGTTATAGCCACGGTTACAGTAGCACAGCAGTTAAAACGCAATTAATGAATACCCTAAACAAGTTTGCTGAGCATTTTACAATTGAGTGGGAACGCCCATGCGAGCCTTATTATACAAGCCATAATACGGGTTGGAGTTTACTTACTCATATTGAGCAGGCTATTTACAAAAACACCTCAAGTTACCCATTACTAAGTACAAATGGAGGGACATCAGATGGACGATTTTTTGCCAGCCCCCATACTCAAGTTATTGAATGTGGTGTGCGAAACAATACGATTCATCAAGCTAATGAACACGTATCTATTAGTGATTTACTTAAAATTGAAGCTATTTATACAACTTTACTAGAGCAGATATTTATAAATAATTAAATATAAATCGAGTACTTTATAAATATAAAGCACTCTCTTATTATTGGTTATTCCAAATAACGTTTGGCTTTGTTTTCTTTTACATTTTCAAGATCGACCAATACCAATCCATCAATACAATTATTAAAATCGGGATCAATACTAAAGCTTAAAAATTGCACGCCACCTGGTTTACAAAGTTCAGTGTATTGTTTAAATAAAGTAGGGACTTGAGCCCCCATATTAGCTAACACATGCTTTAACTCTACAAAATCTTCTTTTACGTCATTGCCGCAAAAAAGAGTATTGCACTGGGTTAGCTGTTGCTCAGTTAATTTAAATTCATTATTAGGCGTAGCTAATTCAATACCACTTTTATAGTAATGCTGATAGTAATAAACGAGCATGGCTTTTGCTTGCTCGGGTAGAGCATTTGATACACTTACAGCACCAAACAAGTATCTGTACTGTGGATAGCTTTTTATAAAAGCGCCAATGCCATACCATAAATAGTCTAGGCTCTTACGCCCCCAATATTTAGGCTGTACAAAGCTTCTACCAAGCTCAATTCCTTGTTTTAGATAGGGCGTCATAGCGTCGGTATAAGAAAATAAGCTATCAGTATACAAACCTTCGCGGCCATGTTTTTGTATTATCTGTTGTGCACAGGCTAATCGATAAGCACCTACCAGCTCTAGCTGCATTGGGTCCCATAGTACAAGGTGTTGGTAATCCATATCGTATTTATCTATATCACGACGCTTACCACTACCTTCACCGACTGCTCTAAATGCTATTTCTCTCAGACGCCCTAACTCTCTAAAAATAGGTGAGCTACCTGCATATTGGTATAGATGAATATGCATACCGTCTTGCGTTTTACCAAGAAGCTTACATTGCTCAACTGCTTTTTTTAGCTCTTTTCTGCACTCGGGAACAGCGATAGGTGTTTGTGTTTTTAGCGGCAGAGCTTTTTTTGTTGTAAGCCTATAAAGCTGTTTACGGATGAGGTTTACAACTTCTTTATCTTTAAGATTTTCTATTAAGTAAGATTCAGGAGGGATAGAGGCGCCAATCTCAAACTCTAAAGATTTTTGGCGCTGCTTAAACATTTCGGCCACTAATAGTAAACTTGCCAAAGGTTTATAAATCATTGATGTGCCATAAAAAAGTGGACTGTTTTTGGCTTTAATATAAATAGGTAAAATAGGGCAGTTAGCTTTTTTTGCCATACGTAAAAAGCCACTATTCCATTTGCAGTCTTTAATACCTGTTGGCCCTAATCGCGATACTTCTCCTGCCGGAAATATAAGTAATGCGCCTTCATCCTTTAAATGGTTTTGTATATTACTAAGCTCTTGTTTCTTACTCATGCCTGATAAGTTATCTACGGGGAGTAAAAGTGAGTGCATTGGAGTAACCGACATCAACATGCGGTTTGCCACTACTTTTAAATCCTGTCTTACAGTTGAAAGTACTTTAATCAGTGCTAAAGCATCTAATGAACCAATAGGGTGGTTAGCAACGATAACAAGTTTACCCTCATTAGGAATATGTTCTATCTGCTTAGGTTTATAGCGCGTATCAAAATTGAGTTCATCGAGCACTTGTTCAACAAATTCTAATCCTTGTAGGTGAGGGTAGGCATCACCAAAAGCAACAAACTCTTGTTCATGTAATAAGTAGCCTAGGCCTTTTTTTACTAAACCTTTTACTTTTGGAGAGTTCTCTAGTTGTGGTAAGTTTGCAGCAATTACTTTATCAACACTTATCATATTAACCTCATATTCCGTTTGGCCTATTCGCCATACATGTAAGATTAAAAAAAGGGTGTGACAGTTACTTTGCAGTAGTGTGACTTTTTAAAGTGCTAACTTATAAACTGTGTATTGTTAGGAGAATTTATGTCGGTATTGGTGGCTATAACTGGGCGTGACAACACAAAACTAATAACGAAGTTACAAGAGCGATTACCAAATACGCTGATAGAGCAATGGCCTGATTGCAAAAACGCACATGATGTGGATTTTGTACTTGCGTGGAAAGCGCCAGAATCTATGTGGCCACAGCTACCTAACTTAAAGGCTGTGTCGTCATTTGGTGCTGGCGTAGACAGTATCGATTTAACATTACTCGACGAAAGTGTTGAAGTAGTACGTATTGTTGACATGCAACTAGCTGAAGATATGGCGGAATATGTACTGACACATGTGTTAGCTCAAAAGTTACGTTTAAAAGAGTATTACATTAAACAAACACAGCAAACATGGGAGCCAAAGCGGGCGCATAGTAATAAACATGTCGGCATACTTGGGTTTGGTGAATTAGGTAAAGCATGCGCGCAAAAGCTTATAAATAATGGCTTTAAGGTAAGTGCCTGGGCGCAAAGTAATAAAAGCGCGACTAATGTCGAAATTTTTTATGGCGAGGAAGGCCTCAATAGTATGCTTTCTGATGTTGACTACCTTGTATGTCTATTACCCCTTACGCAAGCAACGACAGGCATTATTAATCACTCAATGCTCGCAAAGCTACCTAAACATGCTGTTGTTATTAATGTGGCACGCGGTGCTCATGTTGTTCAGCAAGACTTACTAAGTGCATTAAATAACGATAGCTTACGCGCAGCTACACTCGACGTATTTGATCAAGAACCTTTAGCGTCGAATCACCCTTACTGGGGAAACCCCAAAATAACGCTTACACCACATTGCGCGGCGATTTCTGATTTAAATAGTGTTATAGAGCAAATAGCCGATAATATTGAATGCTTGAATAAGGGGTTAGTACTTAATAATCCAATAGATAGAACTAAAGGTTATTAGCTGATAGCTAATTAGTTTAAAAAACAGCTTGTTAACATTTGTAATTTTCATTAGTGTAAAAGGTATTCTCACTAATAAAAAATACAAAGAGGGTGTTATGAAATCGAGTCAAAGTGGCGTTAAATTAAGCCTAGTTATTATTTCAATTATTATACTTGGTGTTTCAGCTTGGTTTAATCAGGCTAATGCAGAGGATACTCCTTCTAAAATACAAACCCAAAGCGAGTTAACAATAGCGGACTAGCCTACTTACTATGTATTCCTCTGTTTTCGTGTTTCTTCTCGTGACTCTTTTTAGCAGTACACAAGCATTATTTTCACAGTAGTGCTTGTGCGCCCCTGAAGCTCTAATTTTCATCTTGATTGAAAGTGCTTTTTAATATTTTTAAATTCTTAACAAAAAAAAGCCCAGCAATGCTGGGCTATTAAATATTCTAGGGAAAAGTTGTTAACTTTGGGTTACATTAAATTGCCCAAATGTATAAACTTTAAACAAGTAAAAAGTATTGATCAACACTAAACTCATATTTGAAATAACACTCGACGACATAAGATCTAAGCTAAATGATAAGAATAATAAACCACACGCACTAATGGCGGCAACGCGCAGCAGTGTTATCTGGTTAATAAAGAATGCACCTAAACCTAGTGCAAGTAGTGTAGTATTTAAAAGCCAATCTAGCTCGTTTAGCATGGTCGTTTCAATAGTTCAGTTGTTGAAAAAAGGAGCGCCATTATGTTGATCTTTTGCGCACCTTTCAACCAAGTAATTTTAAATTTTCAGATTAGTTTTTTTAATGCTAAAAGTAGCTACCGATTGCTGAAAATAAACCATTATCAGCAATTACTTGATACTTTTGGCAGCTCTGCGGTTTTTGTAAGTCACTGCATAAATAAAGGGACTCACGGCTAGAATCATAGGTGGGGTGTAGGTTTGAATCAATCAAAGTAGCCCCCTTGCCAAAGAATCCGGGCCAGTAAACACTCTCACTTACCATCCCTAATTTTTTATAGGTGAGTAAGGTAGGTTTTGGAAAAGCTAAAATTATTACAGCAACGACAGCGAGTGATATAAACAGTCCTTTTTTTTGCGTTGTTTTTTGGCTTATATCATTCTTTGCACTGGAATTTAACTCGCTAGGTGAAGGGCGCTGAGTAGAACGCTGAGGTTTTCTTTTTTGCGCTGTTTTTTTTCTTGCCGGTGCTTTACCTAGCAACGATTGTTTATTTGGGGTTTTAGACATAAAGCAAATCTGGCCTTTTTTCCGTAGGTCTCTATAATTAAATGAGTAAATTTATATACTAAGCTAATTATTATGATAACTTAAAGTTAGCTTATAGCCTACGAGGAATAAAGATGAATACGCAGCTATCAATTTTAATTGTAGATGACGTTAGCACAGTGCGTAGTTTTTTGAGCCAAACGCTCATGCACTTAGGGATAGATAACGTAAAGGAAGCATCTACTGCCTCACAATGTATTAGTGAGTGCCAAGCTGCAAATTATAATATCATTTTTTTAGACATTGAATTGCCAGACGGTGATGGTAAAGATTTGATTGCACAAATCAATGAATTAAGCCCAGAGACAAATGTGGTTATGGTGTCGGCACATTCAGGTATTGAGAATGTTAAGGATGCAATTGATAAAGGCGCTAAAGGGTTTGTAGTAAAGCCATTTACACCTAAAAAAATAGCGGCAATGCTTAAGAAGTTTTATCCAGATTTAGAAAATGTCTAATAAAGTAAGTACATTTAAAATTTAAACAAAAAAAAACCGGCAAAAGCCGGTTTTTTATATTCTATCAAAAACAAATTATAGAGCTTTAATCTTAGCTGCTATACGGCTCTTATGACGAGCTGCTTTGTTTTTGTGAATTAGACCCTTAGTTGCGTAACGGTCTAGGATAGGTGTAGCAACAGAAAAAGCTTGCTGTGCAGCTTCTTTATCGCCCGCTTCAATAGCAACAATTACTTTTTTGAAGTAAGTGCGCATCATTGAACGACGGCTTGCGTTGTGCTGACGGTTTTTTTCGCTTGTGATAGCGCGTTTTTTTGCAGACTTGATGTTAGCCAAGGTTTGCTCCTAACAATCTTAAAATAAAGCTTAAATTAAAGGCCGTGGAATATGCCTGTTTCTATCATGGATGTCAATTTAAATTTAACAATCCAAGAAAAACTGCACCATATAACGAGCATCAATTTGCCGCTTTAGCAGTTAATACCGACATTGTAACAAAGCACAGACCCCCAGCCTAGTGCTTTAAAGCGATTTATAAAAAAGACTGTGGCATAATCGCTTATCTTGAGGATTTTTGAGTAGGTTTAAGGTGTCAAAAGGTTTATTTCGCTCCGGTATGATTGTTAGTTGTATGACTATGATATCGCGTATTTTAGGGCTCGTTCGAGATGCTGTTGTTGCCAATTTATTAGGCGCAAGTGCGGCGGCTGATGTTTTTTTATTTGCTAACCGTATTCCTAATTTTTTACGTCGTTTATTTGCAGAAGGTGCCTTCGCACAAGCATTTGTACCTGTGCTGAGTGAAATTAAAGAACAGCAAGGCGACGACAAGGTCAGACTTTTTGTTGCACAAGCAGCAGGCACATTAGGAACCATTTTACTGATTGTCACTATTATAGGTGTTGTTGCTTCACCCGTTATTGCAGCATTGTTTGGCACCGGTTGGTTTATAGATTGGTGGCAGGGCGGACCCAATGCCGAAAAGTTTGAACTTGCAAGTTCATTACTTAAATTTACATTCCCTTATTTGTTTTTTGTAAGCTTAGTTGCGCTTAGTGGTGCGGTAATGAACGTATATAACCGTTTTGCTGTTGCTGCATTTACACCTGTTTTACTCAATGTTTCTATCATTACATGTGCAATTTTTTTACATGATAAATTTAGTGTTGGGGCTTATTCACTCGCAATTGGCGTATTTATTGGTGGCGTTGTGCAGTTATTGTTTCAACTTCCATTTTTATACCGTGCAAAAATGTTGGCGCGTCCACGCTGGGCATGGCAAGACGAAAACGTAAAAAAAGTACGTAAACTTATGCTTCCTGCTTTGTTTGGCGTATCTATTAGCCAAATTAATTTGTTGCTTGATACCATGATTGCTTCATTACTGATGACAGGCTCGATTGCATGGCTTTATTATTCAGACCGTTTAATTGAATTTCCGTTGGGCTTATTTGGTATTGGTATTGCGACAGTTATTTTACCGGCGCTCTCTAGGTTACATAGCAGTAAAAAAAGTAGTGACTTTCAGCATACTCTCGACTGGGGGGTGCGTTTTGTTATATTTTTAGGCCTACCAGCAATGATAGGTCTAATGATCATCAGCCCGCTTATTATCACCGTATTGTTCGACCATGGTGCGTTTAAAGAAGATAGTGTTGATCATGTTAAAGCAGTAAGTTTAGGCGTAGTCGCATATTCAGTAGGGCTTGTAAGCTTTATGCTGATTAAAGTACTTGCTCCTGGCTTTTATGCTCGCCAAGACACAAAAACGCCGGTGCGTATTGGTATTATTACCTTAGTGTTGAATATGGTATTTAATATTATGCTGGCTCCTTTTATTGGTTATTTAGGATTAGCACTCGCTACTTCGCTATCGGCTAGTTGTAATGCATTTTTGCTGTATAGGCAGCTTAAAAAAGAAAATGTGTATCAGTTTTCATCAATGAGTATGCGCTTTACACTTAAATGTGTTGTTGCAAGTATGGTTATGGGAGCTGTTACATGGTTTGTGAGCAGTTACTATTACTGGGCTACATGGGCTTTTACACAGCAGGTGGTCTTATTAATAGCACTCGTGGCTTTGGCAGGTATTAGTTACTTTGCAATGCTATTTTTGATGGGCGTTAGACTAAATACGATAAAAAGTGTAGCAATTACTGAATCAAACTAAAAAAAAGATTATAATCGGCAACTCTGCGGCTTTAATTAATTTTTAGTCGTAATTAATAGCTCGCTAAACAAGGCATTAGGTGGCATGGAGTTAATTAGAGGTATACACAATATTCGCCCACACCACTTTGGTTGTGTGTTAACTATTGGTAATTTTGACGGTGTTCATTTAGGCCACGCAGAAGTACTAAAAGGCTTACTTACTGATGCTAAAGCGCATAGTTTGTCTAGCACTGTAATGCTATTTGAACCCCAGCCACAAGAATTTTTTGCTAAAAAAAATGCCCCAGCACGGCTAACGCGCTTACGAGATAAGCTACGTTTGCTTAGTGATTTAGGTATTGAGCGAGTTATTTGCATTAGCTTTAATCAGCAATTTGCAAACATGCATGCTGAGCAATTTGTTAATGATATTTTGATTAAAAAGTTAGGTGTTAAAGCTCTCACTGTTGGCGATGATTTTAAGTTTGGAAAGCAGCGCCAAGGTAACTTTGACTTACTTGCTAGCATGGGCAAGCAAGCGGGCATGGACGTAAAAAGCACCGCGAGTTTTCGTCAATTAAATGCTAGAGTAAGCAGCACTTTAATACGAGATGCTTTGGCATCTGGTGACTTAGCAAGTGCTAAAACAATGCTTGGTCACGATTATGCTATTTCTGGGCGTGTTATACACGGCTGGAAAAGAGGACGTGAACTCGGTTTTAGAACGGCAAATATTGCCCTAAAACGCCAAGTGTGTCCTGTCAACGGGGTGTTTGCAGTGCAAGCAACGATTGCAGGAAAACAGATTTTTGGAGTTGCAAATGTAGGCAATAAGCCGACATTTAATGGAACTCGTGCATTATTAGAAGTTCATCTTTTTGATTTTGCACAGGATATTTACGGACAATTTATGCATGTGGAGTTAATAAAAAAACTTCGCAACGAAAAAAAATTCGAGACATTAACACAATTAACGGCGCAAATAGCAACTGATGTTGCTGCCGCTAAGCAGTGTTTTGGTTTAAATCAGGTAGCCGATAGAGACGGAATGTAGGATAAATGAGCGACTATAAACATACTTTGAACTTACCGGAAACACCGTTTCCAATGCGTGGCAATTTGGCACAACGTGAACCAAAAATGCTTAAAGCATGGTATGAAGACGACCTGTACGGTCAAATTCGCAGCGCTAAGAAAGGTAAAAAGACCTTTATTTTGCATGACGGCCCTCCGTATGCAAATGGCGACATCCATTTAGGCCACTCAGTTAATAAAATATTAAAAGACATTATTGTTAAGTCTAAAACATTATCTGACTTTGATTCACCATTAGTCCCAGGTTGGGATTGTCATGGTTTACCAATCGAGTTAATGGTTGAGAAAAAAGTAGGCAAGCCGGGCGTAAAAGTAACCGCGAGCGAGTTTCGTGAAAAATGCCGTGCATACGCTAAAAAACAAGTTGAAGGTCAAAAAGTTGATTTTAAACGTTTAGGCGTATTTGCAGATTGGGATAAGCCTTACTTAACAATGAACTTTGACTTTGAAGCGAATGCAATTCGTGTACTTGGTCGTATTATTGAAAAAGGTCATTTGCATAAAGGTGCTAAGCCTGTGCATTGGTGTACAGATTGTGGTTCTGCATTAGCAGAAGCTGAAGTTGAATACCAAGATAAGCAATCACCAGCGATTGATGTACGTTTTACATTTGTTGATCAAGATGCTGTTGTAAGTGCATTTGATTTGGCTGATGGTCATAAAGGTGAAGGCAGTGTTGGTACTGTTATTTGGACAACAACACCGTGGACGCTTCCAGCAAACCGCGCAGTAGCTGTGCATGCCGATTTAGAATATGCATTGGTGCAGGTTGAAGATGAAGGCGTACAACAACGTCTAATTTTAGGCTCTGAGCTTGTTAAAGATGCAATGGACCGCTTTGGTTTTAATCACTTCCACGTATTAGGTTATGTAAAAGGTGCTGCACTTGAAAACTTACAAGTAGCCCATCCTTTTTATGATTTTAATGTACCAGTGATTGTTGCAGAACACGTAACGACTGACTCAGGTACCGGTGTTGTACATACAGCACCAGGGCATGGTCAAGAAGATTTCGTGGCGGGTTTAAATTACAACCTTGAAGTAGCTAACCCTGTTGGCGCTAATGGCGTTTATTTACCAGATACTGAACTTTTTGCAGGTCAGCATGTATTTAAAGCAAATGCGAGCGTAATTGAAGTATTAAAAGAGCACGGTGCATTAATGCATCATCATGCTATAACTCATAGTTACCCACATTGTTGGCGCCATAAAACACCGATTATTTTCCGTGCTACACCACAATGGTTTGTAAGTATGGATCAGGCTAACTTGCGTGAAGATTCTTTAAAAGAAATTAAAAACACGCAGTGGTTGCCAGAGTGGGGCGAAAGCCGTATTTCGAACATGGTTGAAAGCCGCCCAGATTGGTGTATATCTCGCCAACGTACTTGGGGTGTGCCAATTGCATTGTTTGCAGATAAAGATACCGGTGCACTTCATCCAAATACTCAAGAACTCATTGAGCAAGCTGCACAGTTAGTTGAAAAATCTGGTATTCAGGCATGGTACGATTTAGACCCTGCTACATTACTTGGTGAAGAAGATGCCAAGCAATACATGAAAGTGCAAGATACGCTAGATGTATGGTTTGACTCAGGTGTTTCACACGCATGTGTTGTAGACGTACGTGAAGACTTGGTTGGTCCAGCTGATTTATACCTTGAAGGTTCTGATCAACACCGTGGTTGGTTTATGTCATCAATGATGACATCAGTGGCTATTAATGGTCATGCGCCATACCGCCAAGTATTGACTCATGGTTTTACTGTTGATGAAAACGGCCGAAAAATGTCTAAGTCACTAGGCAATGTTATTTCACCACAAAATGTGATGAATAAACTAGGTGCCGACATTCTACGTTTATGGGTTGCCTCTACCGATTACACGGCAGAAATGACTGTGTCGGATGAAATATTTAAGCGCTCTGCCGATCGCTACCGCCGTATTCGTAACACTAGCCGTTACTTACTAGCTAACCTAAATGGTTTTGATCCAAAAACTGATCAAGTTGCTGTTGATGATATGGTTGAGCTTGATAAGTGGATTGTTGGTCGTGCTGCTCAGTTGCAAGACGAAATTTTAGCCGCATACGATAGCTACCAAATGCTATTAGTAACGCAAAAGCTAATGAACTTCTGTACGGGTGAGCTTGGTTCGTTCTATTTAGACGTTATTAAAGATCGTCAGTACACAGCTAAGAGTGACAGCCATGCACGTCGTTCTTGTCAAACAGCGCTTTATCATATTGCAGAAGCAATGACGCGTTGGATGGCACCTATTATGAGCTTTACCGCACAAGAAATTTGGGAAGCTTTACCGGGTGAGCGTAGTGACTACGTATTTACATCTGTTTGGTATGATGGCTTACAAGCGCCAACAAATAGCCAATTTAGTAACGATGACTGGTTAGAAATTCTAACAGTACGCGACGAAGTAAACCGCTTATTAGAAGCTGCACGTAAAGAAGAAGTCATTGGTGCAACGCTTCAAGCAACGGTTAATTTATTTACTGGTAAAGAGCTTGCCGCTAAATTAAATGCGCTTGGTGATGAACTGCGTTTTGTATTATTAACATCGGCCGTAAATGTTTCTGAAGTTGATAGTCAGCCAGCTGATACACAAACTACCGAAATTGAAGGTTTATTCATTAGTGTTGCTGCAACAGATGCTGCTAAATGTGAGCGTTGTTGGCATTACAGTGAAGATGTAGGTGTTAACCCTGCTCATCCTGAAATTTGTGGTCGTTGTGTAAGTAATGTTGACGGCGAAGGCGAAAAGCGTCAATTCGCTTAGGAGTTATTCTTAGTGAGCAAACTAGCCCAAAAAAGTGGTTTAGTGTGGCTTTGGTTGAGTCTATTACTACTAGTAATAGACTTTGCCAGTAAAACACTTGTTGTAGGGACTATGGCTTATCAAGAGTCGATAAACTTACTCCCTGTTTTTAGTATTACTTATGTGCATAACTATGGTGCTGCTTATAGCTTTTTAAGTGAAGCGGGTGGTTGGCAGCGTTGGTTTTTAAGTGCGATTGCCATTGCTATTAGTGCTTTGCTTGTGTGGTGGCTAAAACGCTTACCTGCAACAAACAAAGTACTATGCGGTGCTTATGCACTGGTACTTGCAGGCGCTATTGGTAATTTATACGATCGTATTGCGTATGGTTATGTAATCGACTTTATTCACGTATTTTATAAAGACTCACATTTTCCTGTATTTAATATTGCTGATTGCGCTATTTGTATTGGCGCAGCATTATTGTTATTTGATGCCTTTACCGGCGAGAGTCCGAAGGAGCATAAAGCATGAGCCAAGCTGTAATTGGTGAAAATTCGCAAGTTATTTTCCATTTTTCTATTAAATTAGAAGATGGCTCTGCCGCCGATTCTACCAAGGTGCACAACAAACCTGCTAAATTAACAATGGGCGATGGCAGTTTAACGGCAAACTTCGAAAAGTGTTTATTAGGTTTAACTGCAGGCGAAAGTAAAACGTTTGAATTAGAACCTGAAGATGCGTTTGGTCAGCCAAATCCAGATAATATTTACTACGTTGACCGTAGTAAATTTGGCCCAGAAACACCAGCCAAAGTAGGTGCAATTATTG
The DNA here is from genome assembly GCF_015864705.1 of Pseudoalteromonas sp. NGC95. Taxonomy (NCBI): domain Bacteria; kingdom Pseudomonadati; phylum Pseudomonadota; class Gammaproteobacteria; order Alteromonadales; family Pseudoalteromonadaceae; genus Pseudoalteromonas; species Pseudoalteromonas sp. NGC95. The sequence continues at coordinate 133,461 of NZ_JADYWR010000009.1, read as the reverse complement.
CGTTTACTCAACCAGACGGTACTGAGCTTCCTGGATTAGTTCGCGAAGTGCAAGGTGAGTCGGTAACGATTGATTTTAATCACCCTTTATCTGGCCAACGTTTAACGTTTGAAGTTGATATTATTGAGGTGGAAGGTTAATGGAAATATTACTAGCTAATCCACGCGGCTTTTGCGCTGGTGTTGACCGTGCTATTAGTATTGTTGAGCGCGCCCTAGATATTTTTGAAAAGCCAATTTATGTGCGCCACGAAGTAGTACATAACCGCTATGTGGTTGATGGATTAAAAAGTCGTGGTGCGGTATTTGTTGAAGAGCTTGATCAAGTACCTGACGACAGCATTGTTATTTTTAGTGCACATGGTGTTTCGCAAGCTGTTCGCTCAGAGGCTAAACGTCGTGATTTAAAAGTATTTGATGCAACGTGTCCGCTTGTTACTAAAGTACATATGGAAGTTACACGTGCGAGTCGTAAAGGTATTGAGTGTATTTTAATTGGGCACCATGGCCACCCTGAAGTAGAGGGAACAATGGGACAATATGATAACTCAGCCGGTGGCATTTATCTTGTTGAAACTGTTGATGATGTTGTTGCGCTTAATGTAAAAAATGCTGAAAATCTTTTTTATTGCAGCCAAACAACACTCTCAGTTGATGACACAGCAGATGTTATTGACGCACTGCGCAATAAGTTTCCATCAATTGACGGACCACGTAAAGATGACATTTGTTATGCAACGCAAAATCGTCAAGACGCTGTTCGTGACTTAGCTGATAAAGTTGATGTGCTATTAGTTGTTGGCGCTAAAAATAGCTCTAACTCTAATCGCTTACGTGAACTTGCAGATAAAATGGGCACAGTTGCTTATTTAATTGATGACGCAACTGATGTACAAGAGCAGTGGGTTTCAGGCTCTAAATCAGTTGGCGTAACTGCGGGAGCATCTGCGCCAGAAGTACTTGTACAACAAGTAATAAGCCGATTAAAAGAGCTTGGTGGCACACAGGTTGTTGAGAACCCAGGTGAAGTAGAAAATATAGTATTTGCTGTTCCTGTAGAGCTACGTTAATTTAAATATATTAAACATTTAGATTAAAGGAGAGTCGTTATGAGCAAGTCACTTCAAAATGATGGTTTGCTTTTTTCGGCTCTTTTTAATGAGCGAGGCGTATTAGCCACGCTTATTGTTTCTCAAGTTATTGCTATTGTTTTAGCTTTTGCACCTAATGTAGAAGGAGATATTTGGCTTCGACTTGGGATCATTAGTTTGTTTATGCATTTAATTGTTTTAGTCGGTACCTCTTCTTTATACTTCTGTAGATTTTTCTTACAAAAACGTACTCAAACTTTTCAATTAAGTCTATTTTTTGCCTTTTTTTTATTATCTACCTGTATTTTTAGTATTTTATTTTCTCATTTTGCTTTTGATATAGATGATACAAATAACCTAATTTATTTCACATTTCGCAATTGTATTATAGTGGCTTTACTGGCTGCTTTATTCGTCCAGTTTTTATTAATTCATTTTGAAAAAGAGCAGCAAACTAAAGCACTTTCTCGTGCAGAGCTTGATGCCCTACAAGCTAGAATACGTCCTCATTTTTTATATAATAGTTTAAACACTGCTGCAGAGCTTACTCATCATGATGCCGATGCGGCAGAACAGGCTATTTTAGCATTAGCCGCCTTATCGCAGGCTGCAATGCACTCGGGGAAGAGTGTATCTCTTGAAGATGAAATAACGTTGAGTAAGCAATATATAGCACTTGAAACGTGGCGTTTTGGTAATCGCTTAAGAGTTGATTGGCAAATACCTAATGAACTACCCGCATTGAGCATTCCTTGCTTAACCCTGCAGCCATTAATTGAAAATGCGGTATGCCACGGCGTTGAAACAAGTGAGCATGGTGCAGAAATAAAAGTAGAGCTACATATCACTACCGGCTATATAACCATGATTGTTTCTAACCCTATAACAATTTCTAATGCTCAAACTAGGCCTAATAACGGAATGGCGCTTGAAAATATTCGCCAGCGATTAAATATTTATTATAAAAATAAAGCGCAGCTAACAATTACTAATAAAAATGATGTGTTTAGGGTCAAGGTCGTTATCCCTAAGCTAATTGAGGGCCGTGTATGAATGTGCTCATTGTTGATGATGAACCTCTTGCGAGATCTCGCTTAATCCGTTTGTTAACACACGATAAAAGTATAGTTGTGCAAGGTGAGGCAAGTAATGGTAAGGAAGCTCTAGTACTTGCTAAAAAGCAAACGCCAGATCTGATTTTTTTAGATGTTGATATGCCTGGTATGAATGGTTTACAAGTTGCTAATGAGCTCAATAGTCTAGCTCTACCGCCTGCTATTGTTTTTATAACTGCCCACCCTGAACATGCCTTCGATGCTTTACAATTAAGCGCTGCAGGTTATTTAGTTAAACCTATTTCAGAGCAATCACTGCAGAAGGTACTTAAGCAAGTAGGCCGTTTAAATAAAGTACATATTCAAAAACAACAAAATGTAAAAGTATCTTATCAGTTAGCGGGTACTCTACGTAGTGTTGATATAAATGATGTTTTGTATTTTAGTGCCGAAGAAAAGTATACCAAAATGATATTCTCGGGTGGAGAAGCTTTACTGGAGCAAAGCCTAAAGCAATTAGAGCTGCAATATCCCGCATATGTTTTACGAATTCACCGCAATACTTTAGTGAATAAACAAAAAGTAATAGCCTTGCATTCAAAAGGGAATGGCAATCATATGATTGAGCTACAAGGGTGCAGTGAGTTATTGCCAGTGAGCCGCCGCGAGCTTAAATTAGTTAAAAATACGCTTTAGACTTATTTCGCAATTAAGTTGCCTCTGACTTAAATACATTTACGCTTAATTACTACTGTTTTGTTGAATGAGCCGATTTAATTAACCGTTTATCAACAAATATAACCGCTTGTCTTAGTCCTCATTGATTCCTCAAATAAATAGCATAAACTTATAATCAGATAATTTTTATTTGGTTCTACTATGCAGTCATCTCAAACAAAAGTGCAAAGAGGCTTCACTCTAATTGAAGTGTTAATTGCATTTATTATTCTTAGTTTTGGCCTTTTAGGCGCAGTTGCCTTGCAAGCAAAAGCAAAGCAAGCAAGCTTTGATTCTATGCAGCGCGCTGCTGCAGTTGCTCTGGGAAATGACATTATTCAACGTATTCGTGCTAATGACACTATTGATATGATAAAAGATTACGGAGGCGTTATACAAAGCTCAGCGAATAGTAATACTTACTCAAGTTGCTTTGGTGCAATATGTAGCTCTTCTGATATAGCAAAATTAGATATAACACAATGGAAACGTGCTATTCGAGCTAGTGAAAATACGGGTACTTTAGATGATGCGACAATATGTATAAATCCAACCTCAGTGGCAGATACTGGAGGCAAAGGGTTTAACATTGAAGTAATTATATCATGGCAAGGGCGACAAGAGTTTAAAGCAAATACAGTTACAGGAAAAGTAACTTGTGGTGATGAACCTAACAATAAACGCCGTTTAGTGGTTTTAACCAGTTATATATATGTGAGGAGTTAGCATGAAGCAAAAAGGATTTACTCTTGTAGAGGTTATGATTTCGCTATTTATTGGTGGTTTGATTTTAGGTGGTGTCATGTTCACTTTTATTAGTATGAAAGTCACCACAAAAGACACGATGAGCATAGGTGAACTCCAAGAGTCTGGCCGCTTAGCCATTAATATTATGCAGCGCGATATAGAGCAAGTGGGCTTTTGGGGAACTTATTACGATGATTCATTTACTGCAGCAAACACAACGGTTACCGCGACGGGGGTAGCAGGTGATTGCTCAGAGGGAGCTAATAATGGCAGCTTTCCAGATCTAACCAGTAGTAGTAATTTTCGCACTATTTATGCAAAAACTACTAAGAGCAAAGATAACCTGAATTGCATAAACGATGGCATTATTCCTGTTGATGATAAAGAGACCGATATTCTTCAACTAAAGTTTTTACAAGGTGACCCTCAATATGATGCTGTTGCTGGTACTAATACTACTAGCGATAAAATAAATTATTTTATCGCAGAACAAGAACAAGCACGCTTTGTAACTGGCAAATATACCCCGACAAATATCAATGCAACTATTTGGCCATATAGCCATCATGTTTATTATATTAAAGAAGAAGAATATGTAGTAAATAATCAAGAAATAAAAGTTCCCGTATTAAGACGAAAACGATTAGTAAATGGAAAAATGACCTCTGAAACGATAATGGAAGGGGTCGAAAATATGCGTTTTTTGTTTGGATTAGACACTAATAGCGACAGTCGAGTTGATACTTACAAAAGCCCCAACACAATTACTGCCGCTGAATGGGAAAACCGCAAAGGTATCTTAACGGTGCAAGTTTTTTTATTAATCCGTGCACTTCAACCAGACCCAGGGATTAAACTTAAAAACCAAAAATATATTTTAGGTGAGGGAGCTGGAAAGCGAGAATTAAATTTTGATGATAACTATAGAAGAACAGTTTTTACAACAACTATTCGTTTAAGTAATGTTGGAGGAAATTTATGGAAAATTTAAAGTCTTTACCAACTAAACAACAAGGTGTTGTGCTTATCACAGCATTAATTATGGTGATAGCTGTTACCGGCATTGCAGTTACCCTTATGAGTAGTAGTACGATTGATATTAAGATTACCAATGCAGCGCAAGAGCGAGAAGTTGCAGAAAATCAATTGATTGGCGAGGTGCTAAGAGTTATTGCGTCAGAAGCTAAAAAAGGTGGTGATAGTGACTTTTTTCTTACTCCAGATGAGATCGCTACAGATTCGGGTAAGCTTGATGGTGATGGTAATAAAGTCACTATACCAGAGAAGGACATTACAGAGTCTGGACACGAAATGAAAAGCATAATGACGAACTTAAATAATGGTTCGCTAGAACTTAATTGCCCTCGTAGTTATAGTTTTACAGCGGGTGTTTCATGCAACATGGTTCAAGTATCCACTACGATAGAATATGGCTCTAAAAGCAAGCACCAATTAACTATTGTAACAGGTATAGCTCAAGAGATGGCCAGTACGGGTAAGGGGATTTAAGATGAAGTTTAAACTTTATATAGCACTAGTTTTATTATTTACATCAGCAATTAATATGCATGCATACGCTGAGGATATCGAGCTTTACGTAAATAAAGATGCTAACTCAGATGAAAAACCGCGAGTACTATTAATTTTTGATACCTCCGGGAGCATGGCTTTTTCTTCAAGTACAGGGGACGACTGTGGGCAAGAGTATCGTAATGGCCCATATATTCTTTGTCCTGATAGTAGACTTGAAGCAGCTCAAGGGGCTATGGATAAACTGGTAACAGACAATGCAGGTTCAATCGATTTTGGCTTAATGCGCTTTAATGGTACCGAAGGAGGTTATGTTTTAAATGGCATCGGTAGTTCGCCCGATTCCATAAAAGCATCTATTAATGATCTTCCTGCAAGTGGGGGGACTCCATTAGCTGAAACATTGTGGGAGGCTTATTTATATATTACAGGAAAAGAGTTGGACTATGCTTTTGATGTGAGTAGAAACAAAAGAGACACAGGTATAGAATCTGCAATTATTACTCAAGAACAAGTTCAAAGATGCGAAGATGTTCCTTATCAATATAGATGGTACGGAAGATGGGTTTGGGGGACTAAAAAGGAATGCACATCTGTTTTAGAAGATGTTGTTTCTAGCTATTCTTATATATCACCTTTTGCTGATAGCGCAGCTGAAGCTAAGCGTTGTGATAATTCCGTCAATATTATCTATATGACTGATGGTGATCCGTCTCCTAGCAGTGATAATGGGAGCGATTATGACATTAGCGTTGAGCATAATAAGTATTTTGGTCGTTATTTAACTATCGATGATTATGTATACAGTAACCGTTTGCATCTATTAGCTAAAATAATTCATGGAACAGGCGACACTATTGTTGATTTGTATCCATCTACCCCTGATATTAATGAAACAGGGCGTCTATATACGATTGGCTTTGGCTCTGGTATGACTGCAGATGGTCAAAACTTATTAAAACAAGCCTCAACATTAGGCGGCGGTAAAAATTTACCTGCAACTACACCAGAAAAGCTTTCTGAAGCTTTAAATAATGCCGTAGCGGAGATTAGACAGGAAAATAGTACTTTTACAGCCCCTTCTGTTGCAAGTAATAATGTAGATCAAACGCGTAGTCGAGACGCCATATACTTAGGTATGTTTTATCCTGAAAAGCATACTAGATGGCGTGGTAATCTAAAAAAACTGAAATTATCAGGTAACAAAGTTATTGATTCCAAAGATATAGAAGCGTTTGATAGTGATGGCCTTATAAAGACGAGTGCGCATACATTTTGGAGTCCTGATGGAACTTCCGATGGTAGCTCTGTAAAAGAGGGTGGAGTCAATGCTGCATTAATAAGTAGTGACAAAGCTCGTAAAATACTTACAAATGCAAATACTAATACATTATTAGACTTTAATTTTAATAAGATTAAAAATGCCTATGGCAATAAGCAAAAAGCAGCGGTTGCTTTTGATGTTGATAAATCTGACTTAAAAAATATTATTAACTGGGCTCGCGGGTATGATAATAAACAAAATAGCGAATCTGACGCTTTACGCGATGATATATTTGGTGACCCACTGCACTCAAAACCAGTTGCGATAGACTATGGTAATGATGATATTCGTATTCTAATTGGTACTAATGCTGGCTTTTTACATATGTTTAAAGATGATGACACTAACAATAAAGTTAGTGAAAGCTGGGCGTTTATTCCATCTGAACTATACAAAATTATTGAACCTCTTCGTGATGAACATAGTACTAAAGAATACGGCATAGATGGACCTATTAGTGTTTATTTCAACAATAAGAGCCTTAATGGTGAAGGTTTAAATGATGGAACTATTAACGCAACTAAAGGTGACCAAGTCTGGGCTGCTGTAGGTATGCGCAGAGGTGGTCGTAATTATTATGGTTTGGATATTACAAAGCCAGACTCTCCAAGTTTAATGTGGACTATTAAAGGCGGTGAAGGGAAATTTAAAAACCTTGGCCAAACGTGGTCTAAGCCCCAAGTTGCTTATATAAAATCAAAAGGAAATACTCCCCTTTTAATATTTGGGGCTGGTTATGATACCAATAAAGATTCGAATGACGCCGATAACGCTAATGTAAAAACTGAGGACGAAGTTGGCCGCGGCATTTATATCGTTAATGCAAAAACAGGTGAAAAAGTTTGGATTTTAGCACCTAAGGGAGATGCATCTAAGGATGCCGAATTTAAAGGAAAATATAGTGTTGCTGCTGATGTAACGTTATTGGATTCTAATTATGATGGCTATACAGACCGGATATATGCGGCAGATACTGGTGGAGGTATCTGGCGTATAGATATATCAGATGAAGGAAAATTTAGTCATTTTCAGTTAGCAGATCTTGGTAATGATGCAGATAGACGTTTTTTTTACAAGCCCGTAGTGGCGAGAACTATGTTTAGTAAAGTAACTATTAAAGATGGTGTAGTCACTCGATTAGATACACCTTATGATGCAATTGTGATTGGTAGTGGTAATCGTTCAAATCCTAATGGAGAACGCACTGCTGATGAATTATTTATGATTAGAGATGAAAATACAGTTACTAAATTATTCGAATCTGCGCCTAAAGCTATAACGCATAGTATGTTAATGGAGATGAATGATGATGAATTTGGCAGCGCTTTAAATAGTGTAACTGAGTTTGTAAAATTAGAAGATGAACTTGCGAATGATTTTGTTGGGTGGCGTTATAAACTCGCTACTGGTGAAAAGTCGTTAGCTGCGGCAACCGTTGTTGGTGGTGTTGCTTATTTTACATCTTTTACTCCGACGTTGGATTCATCAATTAAAAATCAATGTTCATTAAGTGGAGGAGGGGGCTCTCTTTACGCATTTCATTTGCACTATGGTACTAAAGTTTATGACGATCTGAAATTTGCTACAAGTACAGAGGTGCCAGATACGCCCCAACTTTATTTTGGTTCTTCATGTGCAGATAGTGATGATAACGGAAAATGCGATGATGATCCTGATGAGGAAGTAAAAAGTCAGTTTTATTTAATTGGCCCAGGCATTAAAGGTGAAAATGCAGAAAACCCTCTGCAACCACTTGAAATAACAGGGCCAGGATTAAAAGCTATTAACGGTAAAATACAACTTGTTAATGACAAAGCATTAGGGTTTGGTTTTAAAACTCAGCAAACTTATATATATAAGCGTGAAGAGAATGATGAAAATATACAGAATGAAGACGATTAAGGAGGCTTAAATGATAAAAAAACAACGTGGTTTTACCTTAATTGAGCTGATGATAGCCGTTGCTATCGTCGGCATACTTGCAGCAATTGCGCTGCCTAATTATACAGAATATGTAAAACGTGCCTCACGTGCAGAGGCAGTTGCAGCATTATTAGATGCAGCAAACAAGGAAGAGCAGTATTTTGTTGATAATAGGGAATATACAGAGAAATTTACTGATTTAGGGTTGCAAGACAAAACCGAGAATAAACATTTTGAATTAACGATTAAAGTGACGAATAAGAATGCTTTTACAATCATTGCAAAACCTGTGGCAGGGCCGGTAAAAGGAGATGGTGATTGCACTGCATTATCTATAACTGATATAGGTACTAAAGGCGCACTAGGGGGGAAAACAAACAAGGGAGCAGATATTGATTACTGCTGGGGAAGATAATTAAAATTACTTTTTTGGCATTTATCAGTTGATTTGATGCGAATTCTACCCGTTTGACTTACAGATAAAGCCAATCCTTCGAGATTGGCTTTATTGCTATTGGGGCAATATATAAAAGTCCCATTTTGAAAACCATTTAAAGAACCATCTGGACGAAATGTAATGGCGTTGCGCGGATACTCTAAAGTATCAGCATCATGAACATCCTCGAAAGTGCTTAAGAGTAACTCATCATCATCTAGAGTCGTTGATTTATCTTTATCGATAAATAGTGACATTTGACCATCCCACTCGTCCTTTGTACATTGACTGCCTTTTAGTGCGCAAAGCGTGACGTAAGTACCATTTTCAATTGCGTAAAGGCGGCCATAATTTATATTTCGGTGTAGCAGATTCACATGGTTATCTAATCGGTTTTTAGCCAAGAAGTCTGGATAAAACCACATCGATAATTGACTGATTACACTGACAACAGCAATTGAAACCATTAATTCAAGAAGTGTCACTCCCTTGTTTTTTGATATTGATAATCTCATCCTTGAAGACCTGAGTTAATAAATGATTAACTCAGTCTAGTAAATGATACAAATATGACAAGATAAGTTTGTATGTTTTTTAGTCGCACGTTTCGTCAGTATCACCAAGATAAAAAGCTGTACCAGAGACAGATACGTTAAGTGCTTTATTGCTTTTGTTATCACTATTAGGACAATAAATAAAACCGGTCAACTCATCAACTTCTGGGTCGATAAGATTTGTTGTAATTCGTCCGCTAGTATCAAAACGAAGATAGCTATCACCCGTGAATTTTATTTTGTCATTAGAAGACACATCCGACATTACGCGTAGTAGGCTATCATTTGCACTATCATAGTTATCATTATTATTAGCATCTATAAATAAGATCACAGTATTAGTTGAGCCCCACCCACTTTTACATGTGAGATTGGAAGTGCCAAGATTTTTTGCACTGGGAACAGGACACACAATGACTATTTCATCGGTGCTTGCTGCTTGTGAGCGGGCATATGCAATGTTTCTTTTTAATTCCAACAAAAAGTTCTCAGCTCTATTTTCTTCTAGCATATCGCTGCTATTCCAAATCGCAATTGATGCAATGATCCCAACGATAGCAACGGTTACCATGAGTTCTAAAAGAGTGAATCCGTTTTGTTTGTTTTTCATATTAATCTCATTTACTGCTAGTCATTTAAGTATAGCTATTTTTATACAATAAATTATACCATGATCGGTTGTTTTATCACCGTAATTCAATCGCTTTGTTTGCTATGAACATCATGATTGTCTAAAATCGAGGCAACTGGAGCTTTCAAAAGTAATTAATATGAAAAAAATAGAAGCAATTATCAAACCTTTTAAGTTAGACGATGTGCGTGAAGCGTTGTCGGATGTAGGTATAACAGGTATGACGGTAAGCGAAGTTAAAGGCTTTGGACGTCAAAAAGGTCACACTGAGTTATATCGTGGCGCAGAGTATATGGTTGATTTTTTACCTAAAGTAAAACTTGATATTGTATTGACTGATGAAGATGTAGACCGTGCAATTGAAGTTATTGTAAAAACGGCACAAACAGGAAAAATCGGTGACGGTAAAATATTTGTCACTGATGTTGAGCGTGTAATACGTATTCGTACTGCTGAGGAAGATGAAGAAGCTATTTAAGATTTTCTTCTACGCAGTAAAAAGGCGCTTACTAAGCGCCTTTTTGTTTATTTAGTTCTTTTATTTAGTCTTCGTGTTTGCTTTGCGTGCTCACTAAGCTCAGTTAAACCTAATTGGTCGTAACTTTTTTCCATCATTTCAAGCGCGGGATCCAAGTAACTGCTTTGTGAGTAGTGTTCAACAACAAACTTACCTCTATTAGCAGCAGCTAAATAAGCTTCACGCTCATAATAGTAAGTGGCTACTTTTAATTCATAACGTGCCATACGATTTAAAAGCCATACTAAACGACGCTTAGCTTCAGGCGCGTAATCACTTTTCGGAAAGCGTTTTACTAGTGTCGATAAATCGGTAAATGCAACACGTGTACGGTTTGCATCACGGTCGGCTCTATCTACACCAAAGTACTCTTGGAACGCATTTTTATCTGCTTTAATGTTTACTAAACCACGCATGTAATACATGTAATCTAGGTCTTTATGGTTTGGATTTAAGCGAATAAAGCGGTCAATGGTTGCAAGTGCTTGTTCAGTATTACCTGATTGGTAATGTGCATACACTAAGTCCATTTGTACTTGTTTAGAGAATGGGCCAAACGGGTAGCGAGAATCTATTGCACTCAAAAGTTCAATTGCGCGAGCATATAAACCAGAATCTAGTGTTTCTTTTGCATCTTCATATAAAGCGTGTGCAGACTTATTCGGTACACGTTGAATGTCTTCTTGGTCTGGAGCAGACGAACAAGCACCTAAACTAAGTACAGAAACTGAAAAAACAATGGCAAATGCACGTTTCCCTATTTTATTTATCATTTTATTTGTTACCTTCGATGTCTTCGGCTAGGCCAAGTCGGTAAAACCGAGTAAACTATGCGTATTATATTATGCTTTTATTAAAAGCGATTCTAACCCAGTCGAGCAAAGCTTGCACTGGTAAATTGGGTAAAGTTACTAATGTCAGAGCAAATTTCTCTTCAAGCCGACGTTCCAACCGAATTAGGTGGTAAACGTCTAGACCAAGTATTAGCACAATTGTTCCCTGATTATTCACGTTCTCGTATAAAAACGTGGATATTGGATGATAAAATCACCGTAGACGGTGAAATTTTCAACACTCCACGCGAAAAGCTACTAGGTGGTGAAGTTGTAAGTGTTGAAACAACAATTGAAGCACCACGCGAATACGAAGCACAAGATATCAAATTAAACATTGTTTATGAAGACGATGATATTTTGGTAATTAATAAACCAATGGGCCTAGTGGTTCACCCTGGTGCGGGTAATCCTAATGGAACAGTGCTAAACGCATTACTACATTACTACCCTGAAATAATTAACGTACCACGCGCGGGTATTGTGCATCGTTTAGATAAAGACACGACCGGTTTAATGGTTGTAGCTAAAACGATTCCAGCACAAACGCATTTAGTAACAGCGCTACAAAAGCGTGAAAACTTCACGCGTGAATATGAAGCATTGTGTAATGGTACTATGACTGCAGGTGGTATGGTTGAAAAAGCGATTGGCCGACATCCGACTCAACGTACGCATATGGCAGTACATGAACTGGGTAAACCGGCAATTACACATTACCGTGTTGCTGAAAAATTCCGTGCTCATACTCGTTTACGCCTGCGCTTAGAAACAGGTCGTACGCATCAAATTCGCGTGCACATGGCACATTTAAATCACCCGCTAATTGGCGATCAATCTTATGGCGGCCGTCCGCGTCCACCTAAAGGTGCAACACCTGAGTTATTTGAGTTACTTCGTAGCTTTAGACGCCAAGCACTACATGCTGTAAAATTGAGTATTGCGCACCCAATCACGGGTGAAATGATGACATGGCAAGCACCTATCCCAGACGATATGGTTGCTATGACACTCGCATTACGTGAAGATACTAAAGCTAATCCTGATATCGATAGATAATGCACTTATTGTCAGCGACATGGCAAAACCTTCATAAAGTAGGAACGTTAAGTACTACTTGTGGAGGTGGTGTTTCAAAAATCCCATTTAAAAGTTTTAATTTGGGATTCCATGTTGGTGATAATCAAAATCATGTATCAAAAAATCGCTCATTATTAACAAATCTCCTACCTAAACCTGCCGTGTGGCTAAATCAAGTTCATAGCTCTAATGTTGTTATTGTTGATGAACATTTTGATTTTGATGAGTTACACGATGCTGATGCGCTTTATACTCAGTTATTAAATCAGCCTTTGGCTATCATGACCGCCGATTGCTTACCTATTTTATTAGTGAGTGATGATGAAAAGGAAGTTGCAGCTATACATGGCGGCTGGCGAGGGCTTGAGCAGGGAATTATTAAAAATACTTTGGAATGTTTTAGTTCAAAGTGTGAAAATATAAATGCGTGGCTAGGGCCTGCAATTGGGCCAACTCGATTTGAGGTTGGGGCTGAAGTGTTTGAGTTATTTCAAAAAAGGTCCCCTTTATTTATTCACGCATTTACACTACAAACTAATGGTAAATATCTTGCTGATATCTATGGTATCGCGCGTACTTTACTTACCCAGCAAGGCGTTAAAAATATTACGGGTGGCGACTACTGCACAGTCTCTCAAAGTGACTTGTTTTTTTCTTATCGACGAGATGGACAAACTGGACGTATGGCTAGTTTGATCTGGCGCAAGTAATTCACATCTTTAATCATTATATTTCCCCCTACACCTTGAACAAACACCTAAACATACCCATTAATTAAGCAATTAGATTATTTAATAGGTAACACCATGCGTTTAGATAGATTTACAAGTAAATTTCAATCTGCGCTTTCTGATGCGCAATCGCTAGCCCTTGGTCGCGATCATCAATTTATTGAACCCGTACATTTAATGTATTCATTGCTAAAGCAAAGTGGTTCTAGTGTACGTGCATTATTTGCACAAACGGGTGTCAGCGCTGACGAACTCAACACCAAGCTTTCACAAGAAATAGAAAAATTATTTAAAGTAGAAGGTGTAGGTGGCGACGTCCAGCTATCAAACAATATGGCATCACTTATTAATCTATGTGATAAGTACGCGCAAAAACGCAAAGACAAATATATTTCAAGTGAATTATTTGTACTGGCGGCATGCGATGATAAAGGTCCACTTGGCGATATATTTAGGTCGTTAAATATTACCTCGACTAAAATTGAAACTGCAATTAAAGCGATTCGCGGCGGTCAAAAAGTTGATGACCCAAATGCCGAAGAAACACGTCAAGCGCTTGAAAAATTCACGATTGATCTAACTGAGCGAGCAGAGCAAGGTAAGCTTGACCCTGTTATTGGTCGCGATGACGAAATTCGCCGCACGATTCAGGTACTACAACGCCGCACTAAAAATAACCCTGTATTAATCGGTGAACCAGGTGTTGGTAAAACAGCAATTGCCGAGGGGTTAGCACAGCGTATTATTAATGGTGAAGTACCTGAAGGATTAAAAAATAAACGCGTACTATCACTTGATTTAGGGGCGTTAGTTGCGGGTGCTAAATACCGTGGCGAATTTGAAGAACGTTTAAAATCAGTATTAAACGAATTGGCTAAAGAAGAAGGCCAAGTCATTTTATTTATTGATGAAATACATACTATTGTAGGTGCAGGAAAAAGTGACGGTGCCATGGATGCAGGCAATATGTTAAAGCCAGCATTAGCACGCGGTGAATTACACTGTGTTGGCGCAACCACGCTTGATGAATACCGTAAATATATAGAAAAAGACGCAGCTCTTGAGCGTCGATTCCAAAAGGTACTTATTGAAGAGCCATCTGTTGAAGATACCATTGCAATATTACGTGGCTTAAAAGAGCGATATGAGTTACATCATTCAGTAGAAATTACTGACCCCGCGATTGTTGCTGCGGCGCAGTTATCTCATCGTTACATTAGTGACCGTCAGTTACCCGATAAAGCGATTGATTTAATAGATGAAGCGGGTTCTTCAATTCGATTACAAATTGATTCAAAACCAGAGTCATTAGATAAACTCGAACGTCGTATTATTCAATTAAAACTTGAAGATAATGCGCTAGCGAAAGAAAAAGACGAAGCAAGTCAAAAACGCCGAGCTGAAATGCAAGAGTTGATCACCGACCTTGATGGGCAATATCGTGAGCTAGACGAGATATGGAATGCTGAAAAAGCATCACTTCAAGGCACGCAAGTAATTAAAGCCGAGCTTGAACAAGCAAGATTAGATTTAGATGTAGCGCGAAGAGCAAGTGATTTACAGCGTATGTCAGAGCTGCAATATGGGCGAATTCCAGAACTTGAACGAAAACTTGATTTAGCCTCACAAGCTGAAATGCAAGAAATGACCCTGCTTAAAAACCAAGTAGGTGAGGATGAAATTGCTGAAATACTGTCTCGCTGGACAGGTATTCCTGTTGCAAGAATGCTACAAGGTGAGCGTGAAAAGCTACTGCAAATGGAAGATAAGTTACACAGTAAAGTAATAGGGCAAGATGAAGCGGTTGTTGCTGTTTCTAACGCAATACGACGCTCACGTGCCGGGCTTGCAGACCCTAATCGCCCTATTGGTTCTTTCTTATTTTTAGGCCCAACAGGTGTGGGTAAAACAGAGCTGACAAAAGCACTGGCTGGTTTTATGTTTGATACTGAAGATGCCATGGTGCGTATCGACATGTCTGAGTTTATGGAAAAACATTCAGTTGCACGTCTAGTAGGGGCTCCTCCAGGTTACGTGGGTTACGAAGAGGGCGGTTATTTAACCGAGGCAGTGCGCCGTAAACCTTACTCAGTGATATTGCTTGATGAAATAGAAAAGGCACATCCTGATGTGTTTAATATTTTACTGCAAGTATTAGATGATGGCCGATTAACTGACGGGCAGGGTAGAACCGTTGATTTTAAAAATACCGTTATTATCATGACCTCAAATTTAGGCTCAGATATTATCCAAGAGCAAGCGGGTAATAATGATTACACGACCCTTAAAGCTAAAGTAATGGAAGTATTAATTAATGAGTTTAGGCCTGAATTTATTAACCGTATAGACGAGACTGTCGTGTTCCACCCGTTAGCAAACGAGCATATAAAAGAAATAGCTGATATTCAGTTAATGAAATTACGTGAGCGTTTAAGAGAGATGGGGTATCTGCTTGAAATAAGCGATGCTGCTCTTGAGCGAATTGCAGCAAGTGGGTTTGATCCTGTGTACGGTGCACGTCCGCTTAAGCGTGCTATTCAACAAACGATTGAAAACCCGCTGGCACAAAAGTTACTTAATGGAGACTACTTACCAGGTTGCGTGATCGTTATTGATGCAAATGACGACGGTCTTGTATTTTCCAAGCGTTAATTGTAAATAATTAAACTCAAAAGCCGCTAAAATAGCGGCTTTTTTATGTTTGTTAAACTTTAAAAGTTAGTAATAAATCGTTCACCCTACGTGAACCTTCAACAAGTTCAGCTGCTCCTTTTGCCACATTAAAGCTTAAGCTTAAGTTGTTATCTCCAAAGTCTTTAATTTGCGAAACATTATTACTAATATCATTACTAACCATTTGTTGCTCTTCTGCAGCAGATGATATTTGTATTGCTAAATGAGATATTTCACTGATTTGGATAAAAATCCCCTCTAATTCAACTTGAGTTTTATCGGTTGTCAGCACACAATTATCGGCTTGTGCTTTAGTGCTTTGCATTACTTTAGACCAGCTAAATAAAGTATCTTGTATTTCTTTAATAGAACTGTGGATTTGTGTTGTAGCATTTTGAGTACGTGACGAAAGGGTCCTTACCTCGTCGGCTACTACAGCAAAGCCTCGACCATGCTCTCCCGCTCTAGCTGCTTCAATCGCTGCATTAAGGGCAAGTAAGTTAGTTTGATCGGCAATTCCTTCTATTTCACTCATTACTTTACCAATCTTATCTGCTTCAGAGGCTAAGCTGGTGGCTGTGGTTGCAGCCTTTTCTACTTGAAAAGCTAAATCAGATACCATTTTACTATTATCTGCAATATGGTCTTTTATTTCAGAGCAACTTTGATGGGTGTTATTCACTTTATCAGCTGTTTGAGCGGTATTTACTGATATTTCACCAATGGTAGAGCTCATTTGAGTCATCGCTGATGCAATTTGTTCTAAACGCTCACCTTGCGAAGAAATGCCTTTTTCAGTAAGCGTAGATTGTTTATCTAGATCAGTCGCGATGCCATTAAAGCTTAATGTAGAGTCTTTCATACGGCCAAGAACTGTACGCAATTTTGCGCTTAGCATTTGCTCTCTATAATCACTTACGCTATGCGGTGTGTGGCCGCTGTAGATATAGCGAGAGATTGAATCGGCTTTTGCTTTTTGTTCGCGTAATATTTTAGGGGTAACAATCAGTTCGTCATAATTTAGCGCAATAACTAAGGCGCACATCAATAGGCTAATTACAGCTAAAGAGATTGATCCCGTAACAGCAATAAAAATCAGCCAAAGTAATAGGCATATAAAAGTAATGCCTTGTCTTATTGTGGTGTGTTCTCGTAGTTTAAATGATGACTTATTGGCATTTATTTTGTTGTAAAGAGCGTGTGCACGTTGCTTAAGTTGAGAGCTTGCTTTAGTTCTTACTGATTGATAACCAACAAGTCGGCTATGCTCAAAAATAGGGGTTACAAAGGCATCTACCCAATAATAACGGCCATCTTTACAGCGGTTTTTAACCATGCCGCGCCACGAGTGCTCTTGTTTTAATGTTGCCCACATTTCTTTAAAGGCCGCTTTTGGCATATCAGGGTGACGAACAATATTATGATGCTGACCGATAAGCTCTTGTACGCTATAACCTGCTACAGAGCAAAACTCTTGATTGACGTATGTTATTACACCCTTGAGGTCGGTAGTAGAAACAAGCTCTTGTGACTCATCAAAGTATACTTCTTCATTTTTTAAGCTTTTATCATTGTGCATTATGTTTATTATCATCCTTTATTGTTGCTGTCATTATATTGGTTACACACTACAAAGCAAAAAATAGCGTCTTTCCTTTTATGCTCATAAGGCAAATAATTGTTTTTATTGATCTAGATCAAATTTAAATATCGAGTAGCTAAGTTGAACTCATTTTAAATAAGTTCCGGTCTATTATTTTAGGCTTATATTTTGCGTATTTAATTTATACTTAAATACGCATTTAAAGCATTTGTATAATGCCCAGAGCAATGGCAATATTACGACTTAATATAATGATGTTGGTCATATTGAGCGCATGTATAGAGTGGGTAAATAATTATTAACTTAGAAAAATTATATTGTTCTAGCAATTTATACCAGTTGCATTAAATAAGTGATCAATTATAGCGCTAAGAAAATAGCACAATAACAAGGCGAAAATTATGACATGTAGTTGTTCTATATGAATAATTTTTAACGCAGTGAGTGCGCTATTTAATGCGATAGAATGATCATATTTTCAATAAAATTGGTATTAATCTTGAGTCTAAGTAATTAGCCCCCATAACCTTATGATTAAGCCACGTGGCCCGAGGAAAGATTTTTTGACAACACATGATTTAGCTAACGCACTTGAAGCGTTATCAGTAAATGAGCACCAACATGCAGTTAAAGGCATTAAACGTGGCATAGAGCGAGAGTCGCTAAGAATACAAGATAATGGTGCAATATCACCTCAAGGTCACCCAAAAGGTGTGGGCAGTGCGTTAACTAACGGCCATATTACAACTGATTTTTCTGAGTCTTTACTTGAATTTATTACTCCAGTTAGTGAATCGTCAACGCAAACGCTTAAGCAATTAAAAGACCTTCAAAAGTTCACTCTAGAAAAAATGGGCGATGAACTACTTTGGCCCATTAGCATGCCGTGTTTTATTGAGCACCAAGACGATATAGTGTTAGCTCAGTTTGGTAGTTCAAATACTGGTCAAATGAAAACACTATACCGTGAAGGATTAAAAAATCGCTACGGTAGTATGATGCAAGCAATTGCAGGTGTTCACTTTAATATTTCATTCCCAGATACGCTTTGGCAGTCACTTCATTCTTTGCAAAAAAGCAATGCAAGCCTTCAAGATTTTATTTCAGAAGGCTACTTATCGCTTATTCGTAACTTTAAACGCGAACTATGGCTAATAAGTTACATGTTTGGTGCATCGCCAGCATTGTGTAACTCATTTTTGCAAGGTCGAAAAACTGACTTACCATTTAAAAAACTAGGTAAAGGCACGCTTTACTTAGAAGTTGGTACAGCACTGCGTTTAGGTAATTTAGGTTATACAAATAGCGCTCAGTCGTCACTACGCGTAATGTATAACTCGTTAGATGAATATGTAGCGGGCCTTAAAAAAGCAATCAACACACCATCAGAAATTTATGGTGATCTTGATGACTACAAGAGTGAAAACCCTAAGCAGTTAAATAAAAATATTCTGCAGATTGAAAACGAATTTTACTCGCCAATTCGTCCTAAGCGCAATGCGAAAAGTGGCGAAACGCCAACGGATGCATTGCTTCGAGCAGGCATTGAATACGTAGAAATTCGCGCATTAGACGTTAACCCGTTTAGCGAAGTTGGTATTGATATTGAGCAAATTCACTTTTTAGATGTGTTTTTAACGTATTGTTTATTAAAAGATTCAGCTCCAATGGATTGGAAAGAACAAGCACGTAGTACTGAAAATCTCGACACAGTAGTAAACCAAGGTCGAGAAGAAGGGCTAATGCTTAACTTTAATAACACACAGCGTAGCCTTCAGTCGTGGGGCGATGAAATATTTACCCAGCTTACAGATGTCGCTAAATGGATGGATAATGCTTATGGTGTTAACTATTACTCAGATACTATAAAGCGCATGGCAACGTGGATACATAATCCAGAGCTTACTTACTCTGGACGTTACGTGTCACAATTAAAAGAGTCTGGTTTAGACAACGGCCACTTTGCACTAGCATTGGCTAGTAAATATAAGCAAAGCCACGCAGATACTGACTACAGCGAGTTTTTAAAGCCTTGGCTGGAACAACAAGTTGTAGAGTCTAACGAAGCACAAGCTGCAATTGAGCAAGCAGATACCCAGTCATTTACCGCGTTTTTAGATGCGTATTTTGACGGTAAATAACCTTGGTATTTAGCAACATTTAAGCAAAAAAAAACGCAGCCTAAGTTGGCTGCGTAAATATATTCAGGGATGAATTAATGCTGTACTGCTGCATTCATTGAGTCAGACCCACACTTTATAAAAAAGTTCTGTGAGATCTTAGAAAAATGAAAAAAAATGCAATTATCCTATCTCTCGCCATTACTTTAGCCGGTTGTGCTACAGCACCTCCAAAGCAACCTAACGATTTATGTAAAATCTTTGAAGAAAAGCCAGATTGGTATTTCGACGCAAAAGATGCACAAGAAAAATGGGGTTCTCCCAAGCATGTACTCATGAGTATGATGTACCAAGAAAGCTCATTTAAGCATGATGCCGCTCCGCCTATGGAGTACTTCTTATGGATAATTCCTACCGGTCGCGCAAGTGATGCCTATGGTTACTCGCAAGCTAAAACACCAACATGGTCTGATTATATTCGTGAAACAGGCAACAACGGTGCTGATAGAGACGACTTTGACGATGCAATCGACTTTATGGCGTGGTTTGTTTATAAAACGCATAAAGTAAATAAAATATCTAAATGGGATGCTTACGCACAATACCTTAATTATCATGAAGGTTGGGGTGGGTATAAGCGTGGCACGTACAAAAAGAAAAAGTGGCTAATGGGTGTTGCGAACAAAGTTAAGCACAGAGCAAGCCGTTATGGTGCGCAATTAAAACACTGCGAAGAAGAGCTTGATAAAGGTTGGTTTGAACGTCTTATATTTGGCTAGATAGTTATTAATGGATATAAAAAAGGAGCCAATTGGCTCCTTTTTTATTTAGCGAGAACGCTTATTCGGCAGTATCTTCACTTGTTTTATCATATTTTCTTTAACTTCGAGTACTTCAATAGGATATCCCGCGATACGCAAACTAATATTTGCATCAGGAATATTCTCCAAGTATTCAACAATTAAACCACTCAAAGTTTTAGGTCCATCGAGCGGGAAATCCCAACCCATTTCTTTATTTAAATCGCGTACGTTAGCGCCGCCATCCACAATACATGAGCCATCAGTTTGTGTTTCTACTTCTTCGCTCGGCGTACGAGTTTGCGTAGTTGTGAAATCGCCAACAACTTCTTCTAAAATATCTTCTAGGGTCACTAGGCCTTGGATGTCGCCATACTCATCTACCACTAAGCCTATGCGTTCTTTAGATTGCTGAAACTTTAATAGCTGAGTATTTAGTGAGGTTCCTTCAGGGATAAAGTAAATCTCACGTACAGCTCGTAGCAAAGATGGTTTATCAAATTGCTCTTTTGTAAGTAGACGAAGCGCATCACGTGAGTGAATGAAACCTACTGCATCATCTATATTATCGCGATACAACAACACACGAGTATGTTGTGCATGGGTAAGTTGGCGACTAATTAGCTTCCAATCGTCATTAATATCAATGGCCACAATTTCGTTTCGTGGGATCATAATATCTTCAACGGTTACTTGTTCTAAATCTAAAATTGAAGTCAGCATACTTTGATGACGAGCAGGAATAAGTGCGCCTGACTCATTGAGTACTGTTTTTAATTCTTCTTTACTCATGCTGTGTTCGTCGATTTGTGCGGCACTAATACCAAATAATCGCAATATTCCGTTGGTCATCCAGTTAATAACAACCACAAAAGGGAACATTATTTTAAGTAGCCCTTTTAAAATAATAGAGCTTGGAAAGGCAACTTTTTCAGGATAAAGAGCAGCAAGGGTTTTAGGGGTTACTTCAGCAAATATAAGCACGACTAAAGTTAACACACCTGTAGCTATTGCAATACCGAGGTCACCGTAAAGGCGAATACCTATAATGGTTGCAACTTGGGCTGCTGCAATATTAACAAGGTTATTACCGATTAAGATTAAACCGATGAGCCTATCTGGACGGCTAAGTAATTTACTGACTCGTTTAGCTGCACGATGATCCTCTTTAGCAAGGTGTCGCAGGCGTATACGATTGATTGACATAATTCCGGTTTCTGAACCAGAAAAATAAGCAGAAAAAAGCACCAAAAAACCTAAAATGATAAATAGGGTACTTGTCGATATGTCGTCCAACGATGGATCCTTTTCTTATAAATCAATGCGTATTAAGCTAGAGTGAGCAAGCAGAGTCAAGTTAAAACTTATTTAGTATCACTTCTTGTATGAAACGGCTGCCAAAATAAGCGAGTGTGAGGACAAATGCAGCGACCATGATTGTAATAACCACCGGTTTACCGCGCCAACCCTTTTTCATATGACCAATAGCAACAACGGCAAAAATAGCCCACGCAACTAACGACAATATTGTTTTATGAATGAACTCTTTAGCGAACATTCCATCAAGAAATACAAACCCTGAAAGTAATGCAAATGTGAGTAATATAGTGCCTAAATTAAGAAGTTGGTAAAGCTGGCGCTCCACAACCATTAAAGGCGGAAGATGGCTATGCACAATTGCTAAATCTTTACGTTTTAAACGTTTATCAATAAAGTAAAACTGTACACCATATAAAGTAGCGATAATTAAAATACAGTAGGCTAACAAAGATAAAGAGATGTGCGTTACTAAACCCACCTCAATATTAATACTTTGCAATAAAATATGATGAGGTATAAATAAACTGGCAATGGTTAGTAAGGCACCAAAACCATAAACAACGGGTAACAATAAAGTAGCAGGGAATTTTAGCGAGACAGTCGTCACCGAGACCACAATCACCCAGCACGTCAAAAGAGCGACGTTTACGATACTTAAATCTTGACCGTCGGCTCTAAAAACAGAGTTAACTAACAGCAGCATGTGCGCCACTATAGCAACCGTGCTTAAAATAACGGTTACTTTTTGGCTTGGGCCTTGTTGATGAAACAGGCGTGAAAGCACGTGAGACGTTGCTAACACATAAAATAAACTGGCAATAATAGTTAAACTAATAATCAGCATTGTGCTTGGGCCACTTAATTTGAGACAAAATAATCCTTGTTGTTATATAGCCATTGTATTTTATAGCAAAGCAAATGCATAGACCTTAAAAAAAGAAACTCATCAAGGTGCACTTGAACACTATATTGTAAGACGCCATATACGGTATACTACTTTTAATTGAAACTTAATAAGTCAATCTAGGTTAATTGAAAAATCAAATTAATCGTAAAATTTAAATGGATTGATATAAACGTCTTATCGGAACCGTTACATGTTTGAGAACCTCCAAGAACGATTAGGTAAAACCTTAAAAAATATCAGTGGCCGCGGCCGTCTGACGGAAGACAACATAAAAGACACACTTCGCGAAGTGCGTATGGCATTTTTAGAAGCCGATGTGGCATTGCCTGTTGTTCGCGACTTTGTAAAACAAGTTAAAGAACGTGCAGTTGGGGTTGAAGTTACAAAAAGCTTAAGCCCAGGCCAAGTATTTATAAAAATAGTGCGTGAAGAACTAGAAAAAGCAATGGGCGAGGCTAATGAAGAGCTAAGTCTAAATGCGCAACCGCCAGCCGTTGTAATGGTAGCGGGTCTACAAGGTGCGGGTAAAACCACCAGTGTAGCTAAGCTTGCTAAGTTTTTAAAAGAGCGAAAAAAGAAATCAGTACTTGTAGTAAGTGCCGATGTTTATCGCCCTGCGGCTATTAAACAGCTAGAAACGCTTGCAGCAGAAGTTGATGTTGATTTCTTCCCAAGTGATATTTCGCAAAAGCCAGTTGATATTGCAACCGCTGCAATTTCTCATGCTAAGAAGAAATTTATAGATGTAGTACTTGTTGATACTGCAGGTCGTCTACATGTTGATAGCAACATGATGGATGAAATTAAAGATCTTCATAAAGCAATCAATCCAATTGAAACCTTGTTCGTTGTTGATGCAATGACAGGTCAAGATGCGGCGAATACAGCTAAAGCATTCGACGAAGCATTACCACTTACCGGTGTTATATTAACAAAAACCGATGGTGATGCGCGTGGTGGTGCTGCTTTATCTATTCGTCACATCACTGGCAAGCCTATTAAGTTTATGGGTGTGGGTGAGCGCACTGACGCACTTGAACCTTTCCACCCAGACCGTATAGCGTCGCGTATTTTAGGTATGGGTGACGTACTTTCATTAATCGAAGAAGTCGAGATGAAAGTAGATAAAGAGCAAGCTGCTAGAGTTGCTGAAAAAGTATTTAAAGGCGCAGGTTTTACTCTTGATGATTTTGCTGACCAATTAAAGCAAATGAAAAGCATGGGTGGCATGATGTCAATGCTTGATAAGCTCCCTGGTATGTCTAACTTACCAGATGCTGTTAAAGGTCAAATGGGTGATAAAACATTTATCCAAATGGAAGCTATTATTAGCTCTATGACTAAAAAAGAGCGTGCGCGCCCAGAAATCATTAAAGGTTCGCGTAAAAAACGCATAGCAGCTGGCTCTGGTACACAAGTGCAAGAGATTAATAAGTTGCTTAAGCAGTTTACGCAAATGCAAAAAATGATGAAAAAAATGAAAGGTAAAGGCGGCATGACTAAAATGATGCGCGGTATGAAAGGCATGTTACCACCTGGAATGATGGGCGGCGGCGGTCCTAAATTTTAAAAAGTACCATTAAGTTACTTTTTAAAATAATAGCGAATCATATTTAAAGGAGCAAATAGCTCCTTTTTTGTTGAATAAATTATGCATGTAATACACCTTTAACTCTTATTTGTCGTTGAGATCACGGTTTAACCTACTAAACTGCCTTTTTGGTTCACTTCTTACTTGCGTTATTGCCAAAAACTCGTACAATTCCCCAGCTCCCCATTCTGGGGAGTAAATCTTATTAATGAAAACAGTCAATCTTTATAGAGGACGGTATGGTAACTATTCGTTTGCAACGTGGTGGCGCTAAAAAACGCCCTTTCTATCAAATTGTGGTTGCGGATAGCCGTTTCTCGCGTGACGGTCGCTTCATCGAGAAAGTAGGCTTTTTTAACCCAATTGCTTCAGGTCAAGAAGAAAAAATTCGTTTAGATTTACCACGTGTTGAACACTGGGTAGGTCAGGGCGCATCTCTTTCAGATCGCGTAGCTAAGTTAGTAAAAGACGCTCGTAAAGCGGCTTAATAGGCGTAAGTGTAACCATGAGTCAAGAGAACACCTCATCAATAATTGTCGTAGGAAAGCTCGGTGCCCCATATGGTATAAAGGGCTGGCTTAAGGTACATTCATTTACTGATGATCCCGTAGGGATCTTCGATTTCAGCCCGTGGTTGATAGGGCAGCAAGGTAAATGGCAGTCCTTAGAAGTGGTCGACTGGCGTCGCCACAACAAAGGCTTTATCGCTAAATTTGCGCAGGTAAACGACCGAGACGAAGCAATGGCTTATACCCATGCTGAAATCTCAATGGATGCAGCGCATTTACCAGAACTCCCGCAAGGTGAGTTCTATTGGCGAGATCTCATTGGCATGTCTGTTGTAACCGATAAAGGTTATAGCTTAGGCATTGTTGATGACCTGATGGAGACAGGATCAAATGACGTACTGGTTGTTAAAGCAAACAGTAAAGACGCATTTGGTCAAGCTGAGCGTTTGATTCCTTTTTTAACTGATTCAGTTATTAAAGAAGTTAAATACGACGCAAGAGAAATTACCGTAGACTGGGATCCTGGTTTTTAATGACGCAAACTAGTTCATTATGGGTAGGGGTGATAAGCCTTTTTCCAGACATGTTTGACGCTATTACAGACCAAGGTGTTACCGGTCGCGCAGTAAAAAATGGCTTAATTGATTTTAACTGCTGGAATCCGCGAGACTACGCTTTAGATAAGCATAGAACCGTAGATGACCGTCCTTACGGGGGCGGACCTGGTATGTTAATGATGGTTGAGCCATTAAAAAAAGCGATTGCCGAAGCTAAAAAAGCAGCTGGTGATGGTGCTAAAGTAATTTATATGTCCCCGCAAGGGCGCAAACTTGATCAGCAAGGTGCTAGCGAACTCGCTAACTCTAAAAAACTGATTTTGATTGCCGGTCGCTATGAAGGTATAGATGAGAGAATAATAGAATCATATGTTGACGAAGAATGGTCAATTGGTGATTTTATTTTGAGTGGTGGTGAACTACCTGCCATGACATTAATTGACGCAGTAGCGCGATTAGTGCCAGGTGTGTTAGGTCATAATCAGTCAGCAGAACAAGATTCGTTTTCGGATGGCTTGTTAGATTGTCCACACTATACACGACCAGAAACATTGGACGACAAACAGGTTCCTGCTGTATTACTCAGTGGTAACCACCAAGAGATAGCAAAATGGCGGCTTATGCAGTCATTAGGCAGAACTTGGTTACGACGTCCTGACTTGTTGCATAACCTAGCTCTGACTGAGGAGCAAGCGGTATTACTCGCGAAATTTCAGCAAGAGTACCAAAAAGCTTGTGGCTAGAAGACAGTTACACCTAGGAAAGTGAGAAACATAATGGCAAAAGTAAACCAAAATATTATTAAAGCGCTTGAAGATGAGCAGCTTAAAACAGACGTACCTACATTTGGCCCTGGTGATACAGTGGTTGTACAGGTAAAAGTAAAAGAAGGTGCTAAAGAGCGTCTACAGGCCTTTGAAGGTGTTGTAATCGCTAAGCGTAATCGTGGTCTTCACTCAGCATTCACAGTTCGTAAAATCTCGAACGGTGAAGGCGTTGAGCGTGTATTCCAAACGCACAGCCCTCTTATTGATAGCGTAACAGTTAAGCGTCGCGGTGCAGTTCGCCGTGCTAAGCTTTACTATCTACGTGAGCGTTCTGGTAAATCTGCACGTATTAGAGAAAAACTTAACTAATACGCGCTGTTTATCAACGCAAAAAAACGGGTTGCATCCTTCGGGTTGCAACCCGTTTTGGTTTTAGAATATTATTTTCTCAATTCTCAATTCTCAATTCTCAATTCTCAATTCTCAATTCCTCATTAGTAAAATTTCCGCTTTAGCCTTTTCTCAGTTAGCTGATCCTGTTAGTATTTATCGTATTGATTAGTTTACTTTTATGTAAATTTATATTTACGTTATTTGGTTTTTTAAGGTGGGACGAACGTGGCTGACATAAGTGATTTAGCACAGCTAAGAGAAGGTATAGATGAATGCGATGCACAACTTGTTGCCTTACTCGCTAAACGTAATGGTATTACGCAAAAAATTGGTGAGATAAAACAACAAACAGGCGCACCTTTACATGCACCTGCCCGTGAAGCAGAGCTATTAGCGGCAAGACGACAAGAAGCAATAAATCAAAATGTAAGCCCAGATCTCGTTGAAGATATACTAAGACGTATGATGCGAGAAGCCTATCAAAACCAACAAGCAAAACTTGCATGCGCAGCGCCAGAGCTTTCGCCAATTGTAATTGTGGGTGGTCAAGGCGCCATGGGCCAGTTATTTGCACAGCAGTTTATTCGCTCAGGTTACGAAGTTAAAATCTTAGATAAAGATCAGCAAAACGATGCTAAAAGTATTTTAAAAGGTGCCAAGCTGGTAATGATTAGCGTACCTATTAATGCATTGGACGCTGTCGTTGCTAAGTTACCTAAACTAGATGAAGACTGTTTACTAGTTGATATTACATCGGTAAAGCAATCGCCTATTAAAGCACTAAAAGCTGCGCACAGTGGCCCTGTGGTTGGTTTACATCCTATGTTTGGGCCTGATATATCACACTGGGTAAAACAAACAGTTGTTGTATGTGAAGGGCGAGAACACCAAGCGGCAAAAGGTTTGTTACAGCAGTTACAAGTATGGGGTTGTCAGCTTGTTGAGCTTGATGCTAAAAAGCATGATGAAGCAATGCAAATTATTCAGGTAATGCGCCATTTAACGACATTTGTGTACGGACAATTTCTAGCAAAACAAAGTCATACACTAGAAGAATTACGTAGCTGCTCGTCACCTATATATCAATTAGAACTGATGATGGTAGGGCGTTTATTTGCGCAGTCGCCTGAGCTCTACTCAGATATTATGCTAGCACAATTCGATGATGTAGAAACCTTACTTGCACAGTACCAAGATACCTTCGCAAGTACGTTAGCAAAATTAAAAGCGGGAGATAAAGCAGCGCTTATTGATTCTTTTGCTGAGGCTAAAGTTTACTTTTCTGACTCGACAGAACACTTTTTAACGCAAAGCAGAAGCTTATTAAATAAAGCGAATGATTCAAAAGTTTTAGATTAATATTTGTTATACCGTTTGCTTAAGTATGGGGATTTAATTCGTTAAATTGCTAAAATATTTATGCAGACTGGTACTAGTTAACGAAAAAGGGCCGATATCGGCCCTTTTTGATTTGTAAAATTGCTTATTAAGTATTAACGCTTACTGCCTGTAGTGACTCGCTTTGGTAGCATCCTAAAATACGTACATATTGGGTGTGCTCTTTAAGTTCCTCTAGCGCTTCTTTTACTTGGCTTTCAGCTAAGTTTGCTTCTAGGTCAACATAAAAAACTTCTTCCCACGGATTGCCCGGAGTAGGGCGAGATTCAAGTTTTACTAAATTAATCTTATGCTGCTTAAAAATCATTAACGCATCGGCTAGTGAGCCCGCTTGTTGTTTTGTCGACATGATCAAACTAGTTTTAGTTGGTATTTGGTTAGACACTTGTAGAGGCTTACGTGCAACAACAATAAAGCGGCTATGGTTTTCGCTTTGATTAGCTAGGTTTGATTTAATAACCTCAAGCCCGACGTTTTTCCCCGCTTGTGCAGAGCCAATTGCAGCACTGTATGGTGTGTTCAGAGCTGATTGTAGCGCGCTTGATGTTGAGTCACATGTTTCGTGTTGTAAATCACCTAAGCCCTGTAAAAAGCGGCTGCACTGCGCAAATGGTTGTGGGTGTGCAAATATTTTTGTTAGTTGACTAAGTTCAGTATCAGGGTTGGCGAGTAAGCAATGCTCTACACTGTGAGTTACTTCTCCAACAATAGACACTTGCGCGTGCTGTAATAAGTCAAACACCTCGTTAATACTGCCAGAGCTTGTGTTTTCAATGGGTAATAAACCAAAATCAGCTTGGCCGTTTTCTACTTTACCTGTTATTTCGTCAAACGATGTACAGCCAATTTCAACTAATTTACCCGGGCGGCGGCTAAAATATTTATGGCATGCTAGTTGGCTATAAGAACCCTGACCACCTAAGTAAGTTACACGGTGTGTTTCACTAAGGGCATCTGGATTCAGGTTTTTTTGTAGCATTGCTTGTTGGTGTAAAACAGAGTCTTCCAAAATAGTTTGAAAAACATTATTCACGTAGTAAGCATCCAAACCTAGTGATTTACCATAACCAATCAGTTTCTCTAAAAGTGCGAGCTCACGTGCTTCATCGCGAATTGGTTTGTTGTTAGCTATTTTGTACTCAACCACACCGTGGCTAATACGACGACGTTTAGCTAATAACACGAGTAAGTCGGAGTCTATTTCATTTATATCGTGTCTTAGTGCATTTAATACATCATTTGTCATTTTGGTATCCTCATTCCAAAAGTAGGCTGTTATTACACAGCAAAAACAAAAAAGCCTCCCGGTTGGGAGGCTTTACTATTCGATTGATTTTATCTCACAAACAGGGAAGCCTCTTCTATATAAAGAAGCTAAAAAATGAAAAAAAAGTGCGAGAGATAAATATGTTCATGCAGTTAATGTATGGAGAGTTGCTACCAATGTCAATAAAGATCTAAATAAGCTTAGAGTACTATTTATTTCCCCATATTAGTTTTTATAGAAAGTTTACAAATAATTTATAAATATGAATGCGGATCTGGTATATTTCGTTAACTGGTTCAAATAATAACAATTATTAATAATTAAGGTTGACCCGTGGTTTACAGACGCCCTCCATCGCGTTTTGGATTGAATTCTTTAAGTGTAAAACTATCGCTACTCATATCCGCTATTTGCTTAATAGCTGGGGTATGTGCGGCTGCCTTAATGCTTAAATCTGAAGAGAAACAACTCGTTTTTGAAGAACACGAAGTTTTAAAAAGCTCGACAGATTTATTAGTGAAGCAATTTAATGAGCGCATTAAAACAAAAGTAAATATTGCTCAGCAAGCTAATAACGTAGTAACACAACAACTTTTTCAACCCAATTCACCAATTAATTTAAGCAATAAATCACAGTTACAATTTAATAGTGACGGTACAATTCGAAGTGCCTCTGCTGATGGTTTATCAGCAGCATTTTTACCACAGCAAAATTACTCTCCTTTTTATAAACGCCTATTTAATGATTCTGAGATGCTGTGGCGCATAATTTCTCCTACACTGGTACACGACTTTTTTAACTTTTATTTAATAACAGATGATGATTTTATTCGTGTTTCTCCCCCTAATTGGGCATTAAACGCACCTGCCGACTTTAGAGCAACGAATGGCTCAACTTATAAATCGATTAAAAGCACGCTTGAAACAGTAAGAGAGCCTGCATGGTCAAAAGTCTATTACGATACAGTATGGCGCAAATGGGTTATTAGCTTACTAGTGCCAGTTTATGTCGATAATGAGTTTTTAGGTGTGACAGGGAGCGATATTTCCCTCAACAAACTTATTTCGTTTTTACCTGTTGGTGATAAAGAAAAACACCTACTTGTGTTTGATAGTAAAGGGCAATTGTTAGCACACCCAGACTTAAATCCGACCTTACTAGCCGACTATGGTAGTGATAATAAAGCACTCGCTACTAACGAATTTGTAAACCCAGCGCTGCAGTCGATTATTGATGATGTAATTGCGGTGAAATTACCTGAATACGCAAATTCGTTTGAAAAAAATGACGAAGCTCATATTATCAATATTCGTAAGATTGATGACTTAGATTGGTACATAGGGGTATATAAAAAGCGTTCATCGACGTTATCTGCATTACAAGATTTAAAACTGAAGTTTTTTGGTCTCTTTATTTTATACGCAATATTAGTTGCCTTATTGCTGCATCAAGCGCTTTATCAACTAGTCCTTCGCCGTTTACATACTTTGGTTTATGCAGTTACAAGTTTTGGCAAAGGTCAATTAACTACAGAATTTCCACCAGAAAACAAAGACGAAATTGGCACGCTTAATGGCTCATTTAGAGACATGACGGTAGAAATTCGCAAACTTATCGATGGCTTAAACCAGAGAATTACAGAAAAAGAAATTGCTGAAAAAGCAGCTAACCGTTTATCTAAAGCGGTAGCATTCTCGGGCACTGGCGTTGTGATCACCGATGAGAATTTTGTAATTGAATACGTAAATCCAAAAATGCTCGAAATGACAGGCTACCCAGAAAGTCATTTTAATAGAGCACCATTACTTAATATTATTGCCTCAGAAATGTCTATTTTAGTTGAAGATATAGACATAGATTTACGCAGCCGTAATTACTGGCGCGGTGATACATTAATTCAAGGCTTGAATAAAGAGCCAATTTGGGTGTCTTTAAGTGTTTCGCCAATTCGTGAAGAGGGCGGTGAAATAACCAGCTATGTAGCATCTGCACAAGATATTTCGTTTGTAAAAGAAAGCCAGCGTAAAATGGAGCAGCTTGCTTACTTTGACACCCTTACGGGCCTTGCCAACAGAACATTTTTTAGGATGCAATTGCGTAAATCAATGGCATTAGCAGAACGCGGGCATTATGCATTTGCTTTGTTTTACTTTGATTTAGACGAATTTAAACGTATTAACGATACATTAGGCCACGATGCCGGCGATCAATTATTAATTGAAGTGGCAAACAGACTTAAAAAACGTTTACGAGCCGAGGACACCATAGCGCGCTTAGGTGGTGATGAATTTGCAGTATTACTCAGTGGTATAGAAAGCCAAGCTCACGCGACTGATGTTGCCAATACAATTCAAAAAACACTGAATGTGCCTATAAAACTAGGTAGTAATGAAGTTATTGTGAGCGCGAGTATTGGTATTACAATGGCTCCGTACGATAGCCTAGAAGAGGATCAGTTATTAAAACATGCTGACTTAGCAATGTATGAGGCAAAAGCAAAAGGGCGTAATACATTCCATTTTTATAGCCAAGAATTGAACGCAGCTGCTAATGAGCGTTTATTTATTGAAAATGAGCTACGTATAGGACTAAAAGAAAAACAGTTTGTAGTTTACTACCAACCTCAAGTTGATAGTCGTACTCATCAGGTCATTGGCTATGAAGCGTTATTAAGATGGTTCCACCCAACTGAAGGCGCAATCCCTCCAGATAAATTTATTCCTATTGCAGAAGCGACAGGCCTTATAGTTGAATTAGGCGAATGGGTGCTTCAAGAGTCTTGTGATTTTGCCGTAAGATTAACAAAGCAAGGCTTAGAAAATAATATATCGATAAACTTATCGGCTCGCCAGTTCAAAGACTCAAGCTTAGTCTCAACACTGAGTAAAATGATAATTAGGACGGGTGTTTCGGCTAAGCGCCTTCACTTAGAGCTGACTGAAAGTATGCTAATGGGAAATGTAGAAGCTGCAATTACACAACTCCACGAGCTTAAAGCCTTAGGTATATCTATTTCTATTGATGATTTTGGTACTGGCTATTCGTCACTCAGTTACTTAAAACGATTCCCGGTTGATATATTGAAAATTGACCGTTCATTTGTAAAAGATATCCCTGAGGATACAAATGATATGGAAATCACTGCCGCTATTATTGCCATGGCGCAAAAGTTAAAGCTAGACGTGGTCGCAGAAGGGGTTGAGACAATAGAGCAGATGCAGTTTTTACAAAATAATAATTGTTTCATTGTACAAGGCTATTATTTTAGTAAACCAATTGCTGAGCACGAACTACCAAAATTGTATGAAAGGTTAAATGAACTCTCAAATAGCGAAGTAAGTAGCTAATAAAATTGCGGGTTAACCACCCGCAATTTTAACTTTAAATTTTAACGCTTCTAAAATGGCTTTTAGTTTATCGCGGTCATCACCTTGCACTTCAATAATGCCTTCTTTTACTGCGCCGCCTTGGCCCATTTTGCTTTTTATAGTTTTAGCTAACTTTTTTAAATCATGATCTTTTGGATCAATGCCTACAACTAACATTACGCCTTTGCCTTTACGTCCTTTTGTTTGACGCTCAATGCGAATAAAACCATCTTTAAAAAGCTTAGCTTCTAACTCTTTTTCTGGTTTTGGCTGGTCAATGCGACCCGTACTTGTTGAATATACTAAGTGACTATCACTCATACCTTACCTTTATGGATAAAAATTAATTAAATATTGGCGTAAATGATAGCAAATTTGAAGTTGTGTGTTTTTCTTTTTGCTAAATACTTTTAACAGGTTATATTTAGTTCAAAGGAAATATTATTGGAGTTTAATATGAGTTTAACTAAGAATGAATCAGTCGATGGCACTACATTAACAATACAAATCAAAGGTAAATTTGACTTTAATTTAGTGCAATCTTTTCGCCAAGCTTATGCTCAAATGAGCGAAAAAACAGTAAAGGTTATTATCGATTTAAGAGAGACTGACTACATGGATAGCTCAGCACTTGGCATGTTACTTAACATGAAAAAAACAATTGATAGCCAAGTGAAAACTATTGAAATAAGCAATTGCCAACCTCAGCTTAGAAAAATTCTACAAATTTCACGTTTTGATAAAAAGTTTGATATTAGCTAATGATACATGTGTTAATTGTGGATGATCAGGCGCTCAATCGCATTTTACTAAGTAAAATGCTTGAGCAAGAGGGTTATAAAATATCAGTGGCTTATAACGGGCTAGATGCACTTAATGTACTTAAAAGAGAGCAAATAGACGTTGTTTTACTTGATGTTTTAATGCCTGTAATGGATGGTTTTGAAGCTGCTGAAAAAATAAAGCAGCAGTATAGTGAAGTTTACTTACCGATTATTTTTATAACCTCCTTAGAAGATCAAGCAAGTTTTGAGCGGTGCCTCGAAGTGGGTGGCGATGACTTTATTCATAAACCATTTGAAAAAGTTATTCTGCATGCAAAAATTAAAGCACATATTCGCACCAGAGAGCTGAGTAAAAAAGCAAACCAACAAAAGAAACTACTTGAATATCATCACAACCAAATTGAACGTGAACACGAAATAATTGAGCATATTTTTAATAACTCACTAGAAAACCAAGGGAAATTTAAAGAGTACTTAGATTTTAATTTATCACCCGCATCTATGTTTAATGGTGACATGTTTTTGGTTGCGCAAAGCCCAATTGGTAATTTGTACTGCATGCTGGGCGATTTTACTGGGCACGGCCTAGCTGCTGCTATTGGTGCGTTGCCGGTTTCTCGTGTGTTTTATACTATGGTACAAAAAGGCATGGCGGTTAACGATATTGCCTGTGAGCTAAATACACTACTGTACAACCTACTACCTGGGCATATGTTCTGTGCTGCAACCATTATAGAGCTTAGTGCATCAGGTAAAAGTATTTCTGCATGGATGGGCGGCTTACCCGATGCGTATCTAATAGATAAAGACGGTAATGTAAAACAAACATTAGAATCGCAGCATATGGCGCTGGGGATTTTAGATGAACAAGAATTTGAATATGAAGTTATTCATTTTGAAACAAATAGTAATACACGCCTAGTATTAGCAACCGACGGTATTATAGAAACAGCAAACAAAGAGGATATATTTTTTGGGGAAGAGCGTTTTTTACAAACCTTAAAAAGTAAATCGATGATTAGTAGTGAAGACATAGTTGCAAATGTTACTAAGTTTGCAGATGGTACTAAGCAGCAAGACGATTTAAGCATTGTTTTACTAAACTGCCTGCCTTTAATTCCCGTGGAACAAGAGCGAGAAGCATTTTCTACTTTAGCTTTTAATTTGTCTTTGAGCTTAAACTCAGAGCAAATAAAAAAAACAGACCCCGTTTACGACGTCGTTAATATTTTAAGTAGTGTTGAGGGGCTAAATACTCATCGCTCTAATATATTTTTACTGTTGTCTGAGGCTTATAACAATGCGCTTGATCATGGTGTATTAGGACTTAACTCAGAAATTAAAAAACAAGAGGACGGCTTTTTTCGATATTACGAGTTGAGAGAGGCAGCCCTTGCTAAACTTACAGATGCCATGATTATTATTGATATGCGCTATTGCCCCGACACGCTCAGTCTATACTTTATTATTTGTGATTCAGGTCGAGGGTTTAGTAGTAAGCACGATGAGTTGGCAAAGGCTAATAACGAATTTGGCAGAGGGGTGTCTTTATTAGAAGAAATAGCCGAAAAAGTCACTTATAACGCCAGTGGTAACCAAGTTGAAATGTGCTACAAGTTGAGCTAGCTCTGTAAAAATATCCATGCTATTATTCTCGAAACTTTAGATGTATGGATGGCCAAATGATTTCTTCTTACTTAAAACAAGCACAACTTAGTGCTAATCCAGCTTTGATTTCAACAGAGCTTGAAAAGCTTGATCTACATTTAGCAAACACTGCTTTGCCTGATGTGTGTTGGGAGTATCAAATACCTGAGCTTGGCGAGGGCGGTGCATGTAGTTTATTTGGTTACTTACAAGATGAGCCATTCAAATTAACTGACTATATTAAAAATGATGAGCAAACACAGTTTAAGCTGGCTACTTTACAAAGTATTGTAAGCTACATTGAGCAGCAAACGGGCGTTGATTGGTATGGTATTTATCAATCAACTAATACCCCTGAAGGTAATCAACTATTAAAATTGGCTTATCATGGAGCGCCTAGTCGTCCGTTGTTTCCTTTAACGCAAGCATTTGCGGCTGGCAGTAACAACGTACAGGTTGCGCTATCTCACAAGGGCCGCATTATTAATAACGTTGAGGCGTATTTATCACAAGGTGGTGAATACTACACATGCGATCCTAAAGTTAAATCAGAAACCTGCCTACCTTTATTTAATGCACAAAATGAATGCGTTGGTATTGTAGATGCAGAAGCCTTTAAAAATGATTTTTTTGATGAAAAGACACTTGCCGTTTTAATTGCATGTTGTATTAAAATTCCTCACTTTCTAGTGTAAATAACGCTAGTCAATATGATGTGCTTTTATGTTAAGCTTAACTTAACAGCTAACCCCTAAATAACGATAAGAGATAGCCAATGTTCTCAGTATTAAAACCATTACCAACAGATCCTATTCTTGGCCTTATGGCGGCCTATAAACAAGATACAAACCCTAATAAAATTGATTTAGGTGTAGGTGTCTACAAAGATGAGCAAGGCAATACACCGGTTCTTAAAGCGGTTAAAAAAGCTGAAGCGTTTCGTCTTGAAAACGAAATGAGCAAATCTTACATTGGGTTAGCGGGTAATTTAGATTACTGCCAAAAAATGGAGCAGTTACTATTAGGTGAGCATCAAGTATTACTAGCTAACCGCGTACGTACTGCGCAAGCTCCTGGTGGTACGGGTGCACTTCGTGTTGCAGCTGAATTTATTAAGCGTTGTAATACAGACGCGACTGTTTGGGTAACTAACCCAACATGGGCTAACCATATTAGCTTGTTTGAAGCTGCAGGCTTAACAGTAAAAGAATACCCATATTACGATTACGAAAATAAAGATTTATTGTTTGATGAAATGATCAACACACTTAAACAAGTGCCTAAAGGTGATGTGGTTTTACTGCATGCATGTTGTCATAACCCAAGCGGTATGGATTTAAACGAAACACAGTGGAACACGGTTGCCGAACTGGCAAAAGAAGTTGGCTTTACACCACTTGTTGATATTGCATACCAAGGCTTTGGTGCTTCACTTGAAGAAGATGCACGTGGCTTACGTATTTTAGCCGATGCAGTAGAAGAGCTAATTATTTGTTCTTCATGTTCTAAAAACTTTGGCTTATACCGCGAGCGTATTGGTGCATGTTCACTAATTGCAAAAGACAGCGCAACAGCAGATATTTCAAACTCTGTAATGCTAAGCGTTGTACGTAGTATTTACTCAATGCCGCCAGCGCATGGTGCTGACATTGTTAATACTATTTTAAGCAGTACAGAGCTTACACAATTGTGGCACTCTGAGCTTGATGAAATGCGTAGTCGTATAAATGGCTTACGTAGCTTAATTAAAGAAAGCTTAGCAACTAAAGATATTGCTCAAGACTTCTCATTTATTGAACGCCAAAACGGTATGTTTTCTTTCTTAGGTATTAATAAAGAGCAAATTGCTCGCCTACAAAAAGAATACGGCATTTACATAGTTGGCTCTAGCCGCGTAAATGTTGCAGGTGTTAGTCATTCAAATATTGAATACTTTTCAAATGCTGTAGCTGACGTTTGTAAATAAACGCAGTTAATATAAAAAACCGCACATCATTACTAATGATGTGCGGTTTTTTATTATCTAAATTTAAACAATTAGCAGCAACCTTTAACCGATAGCAGGAATAAGCCCCGCCATTTGCATAAACTGCGCAGCAATAATAGTTATGCCACATATAGCTGCTATACCAAGCCCAACATTCCCACTTTTAACTTGGTAGCCTGTTTTATTTGATGTTGTACGCTGTTTATAAACCATTGCTACAGGCAAAAATATTGCCAGTACAACAAGTGCTATTGCTGCGTACCCTAAGGCCATAATAAAGCCTTGAGGATAAAACAATGCAAAGCCAAGTGGCGGAATAAACGTAATTAAAGCCGTTTTAATTCGGTCTGTTTTATTGTCACCCTTTTTAAATGCATCAGCAAAAAAATCAAATAACCCTAAACTCACCCCTAAAAATGATGTCGCAAGTGCTAAATCAGCAAATAACTTAACGGCCGTTGCCACACTTGGGTTATGCGCAATACTTGCCACGCTAGATACAAACCCATTAAGACCTTGGCTGTTGAGTAAATCAGCTTGGCTCATAATACCTTGGCTAAGTAGTTGCCAAAAAATATAAATGACTAAAGGTAGGGCGGCTCCAGCAATCATTACTTTGCGCAGTACTTTTATTTCAACACCAACATATTTAACAATAGAGGGGATAGATCCATGAAAGCCAAACGAAGTAAATATAACCGGTATAGCTGAAAGGATTAACCCTTGCTCCACAGGCATCTCTAATAAATGCTTACCTTGCACATAAGGGGTAAGCATATAAAACAAACTAGCTAATACAATAATTTTTATTGTAAATAACACTCTATTTAGTTTATCTACCTTGCTAGTGCCTAGCGTTACTACACTTGCAATAATAACAGCGAGGATTACAGAGCCAAACTGTGGGGCTATATTTACATCAAAGCCTATATTTATACGCGCTTGGAGTTGTGCACCACCACCTGCAATATAAGCAGCGCATAAAGCGTAAAATAAAAAAACCATCGAAAAATTCGCAATATATTGTCCGCGCTTTCCAAGCCATAATTTAGCCAATGTATTTAATGTTGCATCGCGTGGTGCATATTGGTGTAGCTCTAACATGAGTAGTGCGGTGTAGGTCATTAGTAACCAGCTAGCAATTATTAATGCAAGTGCAGTACTAAACCCAAGCCCGGCAGATGCAATTGGCAATGCCAACATACCCGCACCAATAGTGGTGCCTGCAACAATTAACATGCTTCCAGTTGTTTTATTTTTAAGCACTTAATTACCTTAATTATTATTAATATTGATGCACCATATAACTAGTTGCTCAAATCTCAAATAGTTTTGTAATAAAAGAGCGGTATTAAAATGTAACTTACAATTTACAACTGTATTTATTAAGGACTTTAGTGTTTAAAAAGTACTAAAACACAGTAGTGAGCGTATAATTTATTCTTTGTTTTATTCTTTGTTTTATTCTTTGTTTTATTCATTCATATAAAGCGTAGGGATGGCACGTGCCAGTTAAAGTATCGTATTTTTTAATGGTTCTTATATGGTCTACTACACCACTGGGTATAGTGTGGAGTAGTGAAACTGTATCGCCAACACTTGCAGTGTTAATGCGAATGCTGGTGGGGCTATTGTTAGGCGGCTTAATTGTTGCCATTACAAATATTAGAGTGCCTTGGAGCAAAAATGCATGCTTACTTTATTTTTATTCGAGTATAGGTATTTTTGGCGGTATGTTGTTGAGCTATATGGCAGCTAAAACAGTCCCTTCTGGTATTATTTCGCTTATGTTTGGCCTTGCACCTATTTTGTCGGGGTTGCTTGCTCAGCAATTATTAAATGAACCTAAATTTAGCCCGATTAAATTAGTTGCGTTAGCGTGCGCCTTAATTGGCTTATATTTTGTTAGTTATAACCAAGTACAAAACTCGCAAACTCAAGGACTTGGGTTGCTTTATGTGTTTATGGCTGTCTGCTTTTTTAGTTTAAGTGGTGTGATGATCAAGCGTGTGCAGATTGCGATTCATCCTATGGCAACAACATTTGGTGCCTTAGTTTTTGTAACCCCACTCTTTTTTATTGCTTGGTGGTTATTAGATGGTGAGTTGCATATACAAAACTGGAGTGCAAAATCATTGTGGGCTATTGGTTATCTAGGAATATTTGGATCTTTAGTAGGGGCTTTGGCGTATTTTCATGTGCTGCAAAACCTAAATGCAAGCACGGTATCACTTACTACACTTATAACTCCTAGCTTTGCGTTAGGCTTGGGAGCTTGGCTAAATAATGAGTCATTAAGCCAAGAACTAATAATTGGTGCGGTTATTATTTTAATTAGTCTAGGTTTTTTCCAATTTGGTGATAAGTTTTTAAAGCGAAAGAAAGTAAACACAAATTAGCTTTACTACATTTTTTCTATTTGAATAATTAAACGACGGTTTTTGTCTCGGCTTAAAATGTTATCGTTATTATCAACAAAGCGTTTTTCGCCTAAGCCGGTTGTTTGTACTTTTGCTTCATCAACACCCAAGCTCACCATATAATCTTTTATAGTTTTGGCGCGCTTGCGCGATAAATCTAAGTTATTCCAGCGTCCGCCATAACTATCTGTGTATGAGTCAATACTAATGGACTCTATGCTTGCATCATTTTTTAAATACTCAGCAATCTTATCAAGACGTTGTTGCGAGGATTTAGTTAATTTACTGCTGTTAGATTGATAGTTCATTACAGTAAACGAAATATCTTCAAAGCTGTAAGGGAGTAGCTCATCACGGCATTGTAAAAAAGCCCAGTAAGCTTGTTTAAAGTTTACGCTCGATATACCAACGGCAATTTTATCGGCACTGTTTTGCCAGTCTTGATAATAAAAAGTAGGGTAGTAGCCTTTTTCAAGCTCGGTAAGCATTTCCCATGCGGTTTTATTGCCTAGCTCGCCATCAAACTTTTTAAGTAATTTCATATTTGCAATATCGCGAGCGGGCAACCCTGCACGCCATGTAGGTGGCACTGCTTTTAAACCTGCAATTGCGTAGTTATCTGGGCGTACAACCATATCTAAATTAAATGTTAAGTTTTTATTTTTACTTGCTGAAGCTTTAAATATAGCTTCACCGTAATAAGGAACCTCATGATTTAACTGGCATTGTAAGCGCGTTGTTTTAACGACTTCCCAGTTGGAGTTGTCTTGGGTTGCTGTGTATTGGCGCATAGCAGCTTGCGAGTGAGTACTGCAAAGCACCGCACTTATACTAAGGCTAATAAATAACAACTTATACTTCATGGTGCTCTCCAGCTATCCGGGAATGCCAATAATTTGGCAAATTAACGACTGCAATGATTAGTTTGTTCTCTATATAACTAACTTATAAGTTAAAGCAAGTTATGTGCCTATAATTTTAAAGCAATAAATACTTAAATCCCCTAGCCTAGGGGGTATCAATTTTGACATAATAGTCAGCTTACACGTATAAACAAAGAAGACTATGGCAAATACTGAGCAAACACCTTTCGCAAAACGCTTTCGTGGATTTTTTCCTGTTGTTATTGATGTTGAAACTGCAGGTTTTAACAAAGAAACAGATGCCTTGTTAGAAATAGCAGCCTCTGTTTTAAAAATGGATGACGAAGGACTGCTCAGCATAGATCATACTGTTCATTTTCATGTTCAGCCATTCGAAGGCGCTAATATAGAACAAGCAGCCATCGACTTTAACGGTATAGACCCGTTTTCACCATTACGTGGCGCAGTACCTGAAGATGAAGTAATTAAAGAAATATGTAAAGTAGTACGCAAAGCGCAAAAGGCTGCTGGGTGCCAACGCTCAGTTATTGTGGCGCATAATGCCGCATTCGATCATGGCTTTTTAAATGCAGCAATAGAGCGTAATAACATTAAGCGTACGCCATTTCACCCGTTCGTAAGCTTTGATACAACATCTTTAGCGGGTTTAGCGTTAGGGCAAACTGTATTAGCAAAAGCGTGTAGAGCGGCTGGTATCGAGTTTGATAACAGCCAAGCACACTCAGCGCTTTACGACACAGAACGTACAGCTGAGCTTTATTGTTTAATAGTAAACCGCTGGCAGCAATTAGGTGGTTGGCCATTAGCGCCACTAGATGACGCTGATGCTGATGCTGAAAATGACGAAGAAACTAAAACGTCTGAGTAATTTTACCCTCAGTTAGCTTAACTAGGTGGGGCGGGTAAATACGCGAAAATTGTTTAGAATCTTTCGCTATTTTAAGCTCCACACCAGGGTGCATTAATTCATTTACTTTTAAGCGGCTACTGGCAAGTAATTGCACTATTTTTTGCTTAATAAGTAGTTTTTGACGATGAATATGCGCAGAGCGTATTTTTATATGCTTTTCATTTTCAGTTATCTTATTCATGAATTGCTGGCGCTGAGCAGCCCCCGCAATTTTACTCGCTTTTTCGCGAGCTTGTTGTAAAGCGGTTACTTTAGTCGCAAGTACTTTTTCAAAATCGGTGATTTGTATTTGCTTTTGGCGAAGCTCAAACCATAGCTGCGCTAAAAATACGCGCGTTTTAGTACCGGCTGGCGCGCCTAGTTCACCCGTTTCAATGCGCATAGCATCTAAAATATTACCGCCAATAATTTTACCTCGCGGGTCATTTGCTTTACCTACACGTATTAATCGCCTAGCACTTAAATCACAATGCAGAGCTTGGCGTTCAATAAATAAATCTTGTTCGGATTTAATGTTGCAGTACTGGGCATAACCAATAGAAATAGTTCGTTGAGCGGTTATACAGCACGTAAATGCTTCCTCGCCTTCACGTTTTCGGCCAATTGCGCCAAGCATTATGGTTACCGCACTTTTACTTTCAACAGTTCCTGATTCCACAAAACCAAGTACCGTAATATCACCGTTGGCTTTTACACGCATGCCGTCTTTAATATCACCAGTAATAATTACGCTACCATCAAAATCAACATGGCCTGTACTTACATCTACGTTATCAAAGCATAAAACGTCATCTACACGCATACCACGGGGTAGGGCAACGGGCACACCTTTGCAGTCGGCAATAAGCATATTAGGATTATTAGGATCTACTTTTGTACCTTCGAAAGGCTGGAGTTGGTGATCTTTACCTGGTTTTGCACTAATTGAATCGCCAAATACCGTATAGCCTTCTTCCCCAGGTGTAGCTGCAATACGCTGCATTAAGGGAGTGCCAGGTTTTACGGTGATAATAGCGCCAAGGTTTTTCATATCAACCTTACCGCCTTCTTTAGCTTGTGGGCTAAGTACTCGGTCTTGAGCTGTTGAGCATAAACGTACAAATTTGGCATCGCTGCCTTCTTTTGGATTGCGCCCATGTGCAATTATGGCACTGTAAGAGCTTCCTGCTGGTTGCTCAAACTGCTGGCCTAAAAAGGTATCAAGCGCACGAGGACTTATTCCTTTTTTAACACCTGCATCAGCAAGTGCTTTCTGCGCGCCTTCCATAGACAAAAGTGCGCCACCTTTAGCGGTAGTTAATGTTGCTTCTGCGACCATGTTTTTTTCATCAATATTAATGATAAGCGACGCATCTACAGCTTTAGCAACGACAAGCGATACTTCCTGATAGTTTTTAGTTGGCGCAAAAAGCTTTCCAATATTGGCAATGACAGCTTCGTACTCACTAAACTCAGATTGCTCTAGCATTTGCGTTAACTGAGTACTTGTAACAGGAAAACCACTATCAATAGGGTGACTTTCTAAAGAGACAAACCCTGTACTTTTATCAAATGAAAAAACCGACATTTATTAATTCCCTACTCTATGCCTGTTATTATTTTTATTTTTTACAACTAAAGGTTTAGAAATAGCAAAAACCTTAACTCCTCATTTGAACACAGGTTAAACACATTGTTAAGTAAATGTTTATATAGGCTTGCATAAACTAAATTTTGGTTACTTAACACGCGATTGGCACATACAATTAAAATAAAGCGTTACTAGGCCTTGAGTATCAGTACTTTACTCAGTTATACTGTTTGCACGCTCTGAATTGAGTTACTAATTCAGGGGCTGATTAGGATTCGACGGAATTCAAGAAGCCCAAGGTGCATGTCGAGGTGCGGTTTGCCTCGTTAAACAGCCGCAACCTAAAGTAATCGCAAACGACGATAACTACTCTCTAGCAGCTTAGGCTGGCTAGCGCTCCTTCCATGTATTCTTGTGGACTGGATTTTGGAGTGTCACCCTAACACCTGATCGCGACGGAAACCCTGGCCGGGGTTGAAGCGCTAAAACTAAGCGGCCTCGCCTTTATTTACCGTGTTTGTCCGGGACTTAAAGGTTAATTAAATGACAATACTAAACATGTAGTACCGACGGTCGAGGCTTTTCGGACGGGGGTTCAAATCCCCCCAGCTCCACCAATAAAGGTTTTTGAACTCGTTATTCGAAAACCATAAGAAACCCGCAACTTGAGCAATCAGGTTGCGGGTTTTTTTATGCTTATAATTTAATTATTAATGATCGTTTAACGTTTGTGGCAACTAAGCTTTAGCTATTATTTCAGCGTTTTACAGTGCAGTAAATAAAACAGATATTAATTTGCCAAAGGGGCAGTGTAGCCACGTTTTACGACATACTTTTGCGAGTCATTTGATGATGAACGGAGGTAACATCTTAGTATTACAGCAGATACTTGGTCATGCAAAGATTGAGCAAACCATGATTTACGCGCACTTTGCACCAAGTCATTTAGAAGATGCTATTAGGTTTGGACCTAAAATGTGAATTTTAAACCCGCCTTATTTTTACTTTTGAT
This sequence comes from Pseudoalteromonas sp. NGC95, assembly GCF_015864705.1. Classification (NCBI taxonomy): domain Bacteria; kingdom Pseudomonadati; phylum Pseudomonadota; class Gammaproteobacteria; order Alteromonadales; family Pseudoalteromonadaceae; genus Pseudoalteromonas; species Pseudoalteromonas sp. NGC95. The sequence goes on along the minus strand of NZ_JADYWR010000009.1, from coordinate 89,804 downwards.
TTTAAATTCTTATGGTCTTGATCAATTTCTTTGTAAAAAATAACATTTTTTATTACAACAAGATAAACAGCAAACAATTGCGCAAATACAATTATATTAAAGATCAACATACCTATAAATTTTAAAGTATTTGGACTAATTAACTCTTTTAAGTATGGAGATGAAAAGTAAATTGTAGCTATATATGTAAGAATTAATATAGAACCCAAACAAATAGCCGAAATTACTAATGATAATAACAACATAGAAAGTTGCTCTTTAGTGTACTCAAACTTTTCTATACCTTCATTTAACTCTGCAATCTCTTCATCAGCTTTTAATTTACTCAAATATGATAAGGTTTCTTTGGCCTTTGGGTAGGAATATGCAACCCAAATTCCAAGGACTGTAAAAATCATCAAAGACGTATTTTGTAATACAGTACTCATGTAAGTAATATGGTCATAAGATATTTCAGAAAAAGTTAATATCGAAATAACCACAAAAAAAATCAAGAACACAACAATAAATAAATATTTCATTTAAGTGCCTTATAAAACATTAAGCTATTTTTGAATCACTTGCATTTTGAAAAGCTGCTAGCAAAAACTCTCTTTGTGACTTAATAGTTTTGAAAAAAGTTTCATGACGATAATGACTAGTTGCATCACCAGGCATCTCAATAAACGTTTTTATTATAAACTCATTTAGCCAAATAGTTTGACTATTATTACCTTCAGTTTTAAAACCTAAATTAGATTTTTTTAAATCTTTATCTGAAGATTGGTATTTTTGAGCGTAAGCTTCTATCATTTCTTTTAATTCTTTACCAGACGGTCTGGCGTCAACAGTAACTAAAATAGTTCTGTCTGGCTTTTTTTTATTTTTTGGAACGTAAGGTAATCCTTCGAAGTATCGAGTCCAATTTTTATCTTCATCGCCTTCTTCTTGGATTGTCTCTTTTTTTACAAAATGTGTAATATCTGATGCTACTAGTTCTAGATCAGCTTGATGAGTTATTTTTTTAAATCTTTTTGCGTCGCATCTAAAAGATAAATTACCATGTGGACCCTCCCAGAAAACAGATTCAAATTCGTTACCATAGCCATCTGTTCGAGTCTCAGATACAGGGTTATTAATGTTAGATCTGTAATACACAAAATCTTTGATATAGTGTGTCATTATATCAAGGTCTGTTACTGTTTCAGGGAACTTAATAGATGCAAATATATTCAAAGATGGAATAAACCAATAGTAAGCAGGCAATCCCCATATAACGTCATCGCCTCCGCTTTCATCAGAGTTTACTATTGCATCGTCGTCAATTGATTGACCTTTACGTAGTCCATAAACTTTACCGTCATGGGCAATAAGACTTCGCCACAGTGTAATTAAATAATCACCAGTTTCTTCGTTTTTACTTATAGCTTTAAGGTAGGTAGTTCTTCTATTGCCATTTTTTATTGGAGCTGTTTCAGATATTTTATCTCTACCTTTGTGCCATGTAATAACTCTATCAAAAATATCTTCGATTGAAAGGTCTTCTCTATAGTCGCTATTTCTTTGGTAAAAGCCTAATTCATTAAACTGAAAAAAGGTTACAATTCCCTCTGCCACATCATATTCCTAGTTATTATTAACTTATGTCCACATAATGCCCAAACTTAAAAGATTACACAAGATTTTAAAAGATACTATAAGTAACTAAGCTTATGATTTACAAGTAAGTACCTGTTTTTACAGGTTGCATGTAACAATCGAGGCTTTTCCGATAGGAATTCAAATATCTAAGCCCACCAATAAAGGTTTTTGAACTCGTTATTCGAGAACCATAAGAAACCCGCAAATTTGTTAATCCAAATTTGCGGGTTTTTTTATGGAATTTATAAAATAAAGTTTAAGAATGTCTTATAGCGCGTAGCTTCATTTTTATTGCAATCACAAGCAGGCTAAATAATGACAGCATACTTATTAACAACGTTAGATTAAGTATAGGGTTACTTGGCTCGTAGGTAGCGACAGGAGAGTTGTTTGTAGTTTGCGAGTTTTGCTGTTGCCTAATATAGCTTTGGCTGATCCAATCTACCGCGTTTATCCATTGTACTTTGGCGGGGTCAGTGTTGTTTAGCATCCCTATTGCGTGCTTATCGTTATCTAAGCTTTTTGAAAGTTGTATCAGTTGCTGCCAAAATTCATTTTTAGGGCCTAGGTCGTCTATTTCTTGTAGGTGCTGTTGTAATTTATCACCCCCCATCGTTTTTATATCAGCTTGTCCTGTACTTTGCGCGTAGCTATTTATTAGTGATGAAAAGCGACTAAAGTACTCATTACTTTTTTGCTGTGTAGGGTTAGCTGTTCGCTCGTTTGTTACTTTTTGTGTTGGTTGATTTAGGCTATTTTGATCAATCAAATATTGTTTATAGTTTTGGTAACTTAAGTTGTTTGTAGTTGTGTTATTTGTAGTTGTGTTATTTAGAGTGCCAAAGTTGTTTTTAAGTGCATTAACACTGATCACTACACCTACTAAGGTAATAATACAAAGTGCGCAATAGCAAAAGTACAATGCGCTTTTTAAAGTGTTACGCAGTAGTTTATATTTATTATAACTTTGCTTAATAGCTGCAGCTGTATTAGGGGCTTCGCCTGTATCTAGGCGTTCGTTTTGTATTGAGGTACTTTTGTCGTTAGTACTTTCACTAATGTGTTTATCTGTATTTTTGTTGTGCTCAGTGAGTGCTATTTGATTATTTTGAGATTGAGAGATTACAGTAATGAGTTGAGGTTCTACTTTAGTAATCAAACCTAGCTTTTTTAGTGAGGATTCTGTTTTAACAGCATCAATACTCGATAAGTCTTTTTTTAAAGCGTAAGCTTTTCCATCAAATAACTGAATAACAATATTATGAGGAATATTAAGAAGTTGGCTGAGTTGTTCTTGGGCAGAGGTAAGGTCAGTATTTTGATATAACTGACCATTAAAAACAATTTTAAATGTAGCGCTCACGTTAGTACCTTGCTTGTGTAATTCCATTTTTGGAATTTTATTTTTATTATTTGATACACAAAGCTAACTTAACAGATAAAGGGTATGCTTTCTAATGATTTGCGATTAAAAAAGCCTTAACAAACAGCGTTAAGGCTTTGGCGTGTAGCTGTTACTTTATCGTTTAGCGAGTGATTTTACAGATTGCTTTTGATCACTTGCTGGTTGGGTTGCTTTGTCTATTAATGTTTCAAGTGGTTTATTTCGAACGCACATAAGTACTTTGTTCATTGCTTGGCATGTGCCTGTCGCTTTTTTATCATGGCTTGTGTAGCTGCAATCTTCATTAATGGCTTTTGCTTCACATGCTTCCCAAGGCGCATTTGAGCCGTGGCCTGCATGACTTAGCGCTGAGCATGAGGCAGCAAGTAAAAAGCCAGTGGTTAGTGCTTTTATCACGTTAAATATTTTCATTAGTATCTCAGTTAATTATTTGGCCAGAATGCGAGTTATCTTGCGGTAGCACCTTTAAAACAACCAATAAACATGTTTTCAGATACATCGGCTGCATGGTAGTGGTAACCGCGTGTATCGTCGGTGTGGCCCCTACATTCGTCTAAATCAGTGGGTTCTAATCCATCTTCGTTAAGCATGCCAAATATACCAAATCCATCGAGTGCATAACCCATCATGGCGGCATGACCGTCTGATTGAATTTGTGTTTGGCTACAACCTGCTTCACCGTGGTAGTGATAGCCTGCTACTAAGTTAATATGGCCAGCGCAATCATCAAAGGCTGCAATAGTGTATGCGCCTAAAATAGCCTCAACAGGGGCGGGTGCAGCAAGTACAACACCATTGAGAGCAACACCTACATTAGCGTTACCAATACTGCTATTTTGAGTGGTTGCAACAGGCGTTATTGGAATTAAAAATGATTCTGATATACCGCCATCAACATAATCAATAGAGCATTCTACGCAGTGGTTTTGGTATTGTTCTTCTACGTTTGGGCGTGCAGCGCCATCACACGATTCTTGTGTGTCGGTTACATTTACAAGGCCTGTACCTTCGTCGTATAGCTGCCAATGACTATCGTTATATAATGTAGGTAGATTTAAAATAAAGTCTCCGGTTATATCGTAAACCTCACCGGTGCCATCAAACCAAATACCGGCTTCGTCAGCTGTTGAGGTGATATTTTGAGGGCAAAATACACCAATCTCGTAATTTGAAGGCGCACCGGCAATATCAATTTTGTAGCATGAGGCTTCATCGCCATTACTTAGCGTACATGTTTGAGTGGTAATTGATGAAATGAGCGCATCGCTTTCAAAGTTAAAAGGGTCAACTTCTACAACAAAATCGGTTGAAGTATCTGTTGTAGTTCCCTCATCGGTGGTTGTTTCAGTTACAACTGTACTTTCAGCATCGCTACCGTTACAGGCAGCTAAACCCAGTGCGAGTATGCACACTGCAAGCGGTGTCAAAATTGGTGTGTTAAATCTTCTCATCAAAAATATCCGGTAATGAAGTTGAATGTATAATATTTGTTAAATGTGCAAACAAAGTGCAAAAACAACGCAACATAGTACATAGCACGAGATAGAAGCTGATAAAGTTTCTCTAAATGTGTTTAGTACCTTTTTTACTATTTAAATACTGCGACTTAAAAGTACTTGAATAGGCAGTGGAGTTTTATGGATTTTTTATTTCCCGACAGCATGTCTTTATTTTTGTTTTTATTGTTAATGATCACCGCTGGCTTTACTTCTTTTATATCTGCTGCATTTGGTGCTGGTGGCGGATTAATGCTGCTTGTTGTTATGGCGTCGTTTATGCCAATGGCAGTTGTTGTGCCTGTGCATGGTTTAGTACAGCTTGGCTCTAATGCAAATAGGTTTTTACTCAGCTTTAAGCATATTGATAAAAGCATGTTTGTATATTTTGCGTTAGGCGGCTTAGTAGGGGCGGGGTTATCAAGTTTTGTTATTGATGATATATCGTTTGATGCTATGAAGTTAGTGGTCGCTATTTTTGTTATTTATTTACTGTGGGGTAAAACGCCACCTATAAAATTAACCTCTAAGGTGTGGCGTATGGTCGCCGGTGGAATAACTACTTTTATTTCTATGTTTGTGGGGGCAAGTGGCCCATTAGTTGGTAGCTGTTTATATATTAATAATTACGAAAAGTTAAAATTTACGGCAACGTTTTCGAGCGTTATGAGTGTGCAGCATTTATTAAAAGCGATAATTTATGGCGCTGTTGGCTTTAGTTTTTGGCAATGGATACCGCTTGTAATTGCCATGGTAATAAGTGGCGCTGTAGGTACTTGGTTCGGAATTAAATTACTTAAAAGGATGTCTGGGGATAAATTTAAGCATATTTTTAGGATAGTTTTAACGTTATTAACGCTACAACTTGGTTGGCAAGGTATAAAAATATTACTCCACTAATTTGCTTAGTGGAGTAAATTTAATTTTATTAAACATAAATTATTTAAGAGGATTAAATAATTCATTGCGCCAAAAAGTTACTGATATAGAGCGACTATACTGTAATTTTTTGCCTTATCGATGAATTACATATTCTTTGTAATAATTGTTCATATGTTTAATTAAATTGGTATTAAAGCTTATTTAACAGCGGCTTTAATTGGCTTGTCGCCATCAAACAACTTAAAAATGCGGTTACTAATAAATGAGTTGGTCGCAATATGTAATAATGCATTGGCTACGTTTTCGCGGCTAATTTTAGCTTCTGAACGATCACTTGGTTGCTGCGTAGTTACTTGCATTGAAGCACTATCGTCAGTCAATGTACCAGGGCGAACAATGGTATAATTTAAACCACTATTTATTAGGTGCTCGTCAGCCATGTGCTTAGCAACTAAGTAAGGTTTTAAATCACCTTGAATCGAATCTGGATCGTCAGCACCAATCGAACTGACCATAATAAAGTGTTTAACGCCGTGCTCTTTAGCGAATGTAGCTGCTTTTGTTGCAGCCCATAAATCAATGAGTACAGTTTTATCATCGCCTGTACTTCCACCAGAACCAGCAGCAAAAATCACTTGGTCACAGCCTTTCATTGCATCACCAAAATCGCCTTCAAGATCTTGCTCAACAATAGTTAAAAAAGAGCTGTTTAAATCGCTTAACTTATTTTTGTCACGCACTAATGCCACAACATTTTGCTCATTTTCTAAAAGTAGCTCAGTTGTCATTTTACCTATTTGTCCGCTTGCGCCAATAATTAGGGTCTTACTCATAATTAACTCCTTCCAATAAATAGTAAAAGTAATGTGCTTACAAACAGACCTTGGGGTAGGGGATTATTTTTAAAGGGTAAAAAAGAGTTTAAATGAGCTAATTTCAAAAAATACTTTAATTAAAGTGCGATGCTTAACTGAGTATTAAAATCAGCTGCTTTTGGTGTGTTTTTTTAGACCTTTTTATTCAACCATTATACTCACTTCGGTCACATAACTACGGCGGTATAGACTAATACGGACTTTACGTTCTTGGTAATTATAAAACAAAATGCGATATGTACTATTGCCATTTGTTTTTAAAGGTTCACCTAATTTTTGCTGATAAAAGCGAGTGATATCAGAAATTGAATCGGTTAAATAACCAGTACGTACCATTGGGTATTCGCTTGCTACATCCATCGTTGTAACAAACTCTTCAGGAAGTGGGATTTCAGTGACGTTTTGGCTAAGTGCGTTAAACGATAGAGTGCATAGCAACATTATTAAAAATGCTAAAGTTTTCATTAGAGTCCTTTGAGTAATAAATTCCTTTTATTGGTACTTATTTTATCTCAATAAGCACCAATGTCATTTAAATTTTATTACGAATTAAATCTCGCACTATAAATCGAGCAGGGTGAATCGCTTGGCTTACACGTTCGCTTAATGGACGGGGTTCATTATTTAAACAACTTACGAGATGATCAGCACTTAGCGGTGCGCTACACAATGCGCGTGCACCAAAACCGGTAAAAATATGCAGGCCTTGTTGTGGTTTATTAAGTTGCTCATATTGGTAGCGTTTACCTAAACGTAGATTAGCAAAAGCCACTATATAATCACTTTGCTCGCACCATTGCCCAGCCATCGGCAGGTGATCTATAAATGTGCAGCGAACAGCCGCTTTTGCCGAGTTTATATTGCCAAGGGGGGAGGCAAATTCACTTTGCTGATAAAAGCTAAGTAGTTGCTCTTGGTTTAATTGGTTGTCGAGCGCTGTAACTTGGCGGCTTTTAGTGTTTTTTTCAAATGTGGCACCCATACAGTGATGATCTAAATAAGCCGGGGTAAAATACCCTTTATGGCATAGCACTGTTTTAAGTTTGCGTGATTGCTCACTTGCCTCAATATGTGAAACCTGACCGCGTACGCCCACTATAGGTAGCGCTTTTGTTTGCTCAAATGCATCGCTGTGCTCACCTGCACAAATAATTACATCGCTAAACGGGCCTAGCTGCTCATCATTCGTTAATAAAAACCAACCGCTATCAGTTTTTTTAAGCTGCTTTATATTGCAGTTAAATAGGCTTTTAAATGGGCTTATGCTATTTGCAGCGCTTAGCATAGCGTTTACTAATTGTGGCGGGTTAACCCAGCCGCCTTGTTCAAAAAATACGCCTGAATAACCTGTTGTTACGCCGGCTATTTCATCGCCTTGCTCTGCGGTTACGTTACGCATTAGCTGGGTTGGCCACAGTTGCTTTTGTGCTAAGTTTTCGTGCTTATCAGCGAGAGGTTTTTTCACTGCGTGTTGTAATACGCCGCACCAATCGTAATCAAAATTAAAACCACTGCTAAGTAAGTTGTTATATAGGCGTTTGGCGTATAAAAAGCTATGTGCAAACAATTCGCTGTGCGGCGAGTTTTTAGCTTGTAGGTGAGGGTAAATAGCGCCTTGCACATTGTGCGATGCCCCCATTGCAGGCTTTTTATCTTGGCAGAATAATTGGCTGGTTATGCCTCGTTTAGCCAAGCTGTATAAAATACAGCTACTGGCAATACCACCGCCAATGACCGCTACATTTTTTAAAGTACTGCTATCTTGATTAAAATAAGCGGGGGTTGATTGAGCGTTATTAACATGTTTAAGTTGGCCAGTAAGCATATCTTCTTTTTGATTAAAGTTTTTGGCTTTTTTAGTACTAAAGCCAGCCTCTATTAATCCTCGTTGAACAAAGTCAGCGGAGGTAAAAGTCGATAAGGTTGCATTAGCTCTTGTTATATCAGCCATGGAGTTAAATAAACTTTGCTGCCACATATCAGGATTTTTACTTGGCTCAGGCCCATTTAAATACCAAGCATCAACAATTCCTGTTTGCGGATAGCTCATTGCTTGTATTGATTCAAGCGCATCACCAAAGTATAAATCGAGAACAACACTGCCATTATTAAATTCGAGCCGGTGGCATCCTTCTAAATTAATTGGGTAGTTTACTGTTAATTGCTCACTAAAATAACTTAAGGTAGGCCAAGCGGTTAATGATTGTTTTAAGTCTGTTAATGTTAAGGGATTCTTTTCAAAAGAAATATAGTGTAGGCGTTTTACGCTTTTTTCACATTCATTTTGAACTTGCATCCGCTCAAGGTGGTCTTTAAAGCGTTGCCACGTATTTAAAAAGTTTAAACCGGTGCCAAAACCGGTTTCGGCAATAACAAAATGTGATTGGTCATGATTTTGTAATCGTACATCTATATTATTTTGCTCATAGTACACATAATGCGGTTGAGCTAAGCCATCGTCATTAGAAAAATAAATATCACCGGAGTCATTAGTCAAAGGTGTACCTAAATTATTAATGTGACTATGTGCGTTCTTAATCATAATTTTTTAAATTTATAGATATATTTTTAATTATTTTACGGGTTTTCTTTGTAATAGTCTGGCGTTATTTATAAGCTAGCAGTTCAGAGTACAAGTGTACGCTAGAAAGCTGACCACTTAGGTGATTAAATTCGCGTAAAATAGAATGCAATTAAGTATTAAGCTAAGGGAATTACCCATGAGAAGAGCTGTAATTACAGGTATCGGTGTTGTATCAAGCATTGGTAACAACAAAGAAGAAGTATTAGAATCGTTAAAAACGGGCAAAAGCGGTATCGCTTTTAACCAAGAATTTGCCGATTATAAGTTACGTAGTAACGTATCGGGTAAAATTGATATTGACGTTAAAGCACATGTTGACCGCAAAGCAATGCGCTTTATGGGTGATGCTGCTGCATATTCTTATATTTCGATGACTCAAGCAATTGAAGACTCAGGTTTGTCTGACGACCAAGTATCAAATGAGCGCACGGGTATTATTGTTGGCTCTGGCGGTGGTTCGTCTAAATGGCAGGTAGAAGCTGCTGATATTTTACGTGAAAAAGGCGTAAAACGTGTAGGGCCTTATATGGTTCCACGTACTATGGCGAGCACTACATCTGCTTGTTTAGCAACACCCTTTAAAATTAAAGGTGTTAACTACTCAATTAGCTCTGCATGTGCAACATCTGCGCATTGTATTGGTAATGCAGTAGAACAAATTCAATTAGGTAAGCAAGATGTTGTTTTTGCTGGTGGCGGTGAAGAACTACACTGGACATTGGCAATGGAATTTGACGCTATGGGCGCACTTTCTACTAAGTACAACGAAACACCAGAAAAAGCGTCTCGTACATACGATGCAAACCGCGATGGTTTTGTTATATCTGGCGGCGGCGGTATTGTTGTAGTTGAAGAACTTGAACATGCACTTGCACGTGGCGCGCACATTTACGCTGAAATTGTTGGCTACGGTGCAACATCAGATGGCTACGACATGGTTGCTCCATCTGGCGAAGGTGCAGCACGTTGTATGCGCCAAGCTATGCAAGATGTAGACAGTATTGATTACTTAAACACGCATGGTACATCTACACCTGTAGGCGACGTTAAAGAGCTTGGTGCGATTCAAGAAGTGTTTGGTGGTAAGTCACCAATGATCAGCGCAACTAAAGCAATGACGGGTCATGCTCTCGGTGCTGCAGGTGTTCACGAAGCTATCTTCTCATTATTGATGCTAGAGCACAGCTTTGTAGCGCCTTCAATTAATATTGATGAGCTAGATGAGCAAGCAGCAGGTTTAGATATTATTACTGAACGTCGTGACGTTGAGTTAAATACTGTAATGTCTAATAGCTTTGGCTTTGGTGGCACAAACGCGACTTTAGTTATGAGTAAGTACAAAGGTTAATTTGAGCTTATAAGCCCTAAATATGTAAACACATGTCAGGGCTAAACTGCTTAAAACAAAAAAGGAAAGCCGAGGCTTTCCTTTTTTATTATCGAAAGTTAAATTAACCTTCGTTATGTTCTTTACGCGCTTGCTCAATTTCGTCAGCAATTTCTTGCGCTTTGTGCTTAGTTTTTTCAGTTAACTCGCCAGCAGCTTCTTTGCTTTTAATCCATGCATCAACCGCAATCTCTTTGCCGTCGTCGTACATGTCTAAGCCCATTTTTTTACTTTGCTCTAATAGCTCGTTTAAAGACTCATCATTTTTAAGATCGTTAGTTGTCTCTTTAACGTCGTTCCATGCATCACCAAGCTTTTCTTGCATTTGTGCGCTTTTATCTTTTGCATCTTCTTTTACTTCGTTGGCATCTTCACAACCAGTTAATGTAATTAAAGTGCCTAATAAAGCTAAACCTGCTAATTTATTCATGTGCTATCTCCTTTAGAGACTGATAATTAATTCGAGGCAGACTATACAACAATGAAAATGAACGCCCCCGTAACAAAACGATTAAATTTTAAATTAATGAGTGAGCACGATTGGCCTCAATTATTTGAACTCGACCAAGACCCCGCCGTAATGCAGTATTTAACGCGAGGTGTACCTACCTCTTTAGAGCAAATAAAAAATGAGGGAGTGCCTCGTATGCTCGCATATAGAAATGAGCTAAAAGGCTGGGGGCTGTGGAGTATCACTCTAAAGCAAACCAATACATTTATTGGCTGGGTATTAATAAGACCTATGAATTTCTTTAGTGATGCACCAAATTACAGCGATATTGAAATAGGTTGGCGCTTTAAACAAGCGAGTTGGGGGCATGGTTATGCAACCGAGGCGGCTTTAGCATTATGTGATGAACTCATTAAGCAAGATGACGTTAAGGCGATAAGCGCAACGGCACTAAAAGATAATACGGCCTCTATAACAATAATGAAAAAGTTAGGCCTGCAATTTATAAAAAATTATACACATACAGATGAGCAAGGCGACTTACCCGCAGTACTTTATTCAAAAAACGTTTTAAGATGATTAAATATCAACAGTATAAAGATTGACCTGCCCTTAAATGACGTGCATTAATATGGGCAACAAAAATAATAAATTAAGGATGTTGTATGGGATTGTTTTTTTCACCACGTAAATTAATCGTCAAAAGTGTACTGGTTTTACAGTTCACTACTTTTAGTGTTTTGGCGCAGCCTTTAGCGCAAAGCGCGGTCGCAATGCCTGACTCGTTCAGTGCCGATGCTGCTAAAAGTATATTAGAGCAAGGCGGTAATGCTGTTGATGCGGCTATTACGGCACAATTTGTACTTGCAGTGACGCTTCCAGAAGCCGGAAATATTGGCGGCGGGGGATTTATGCTTATTCAAAAAGATGGCAAAGGCGATTTTATAGATTATCGCGAAACAGCGCCAACAGCGGCTCATCGTGATATGTATTTAGATAAGCAAGGTAATGTTATTGCAAACAAATCAATATATGGCATTCACGCAAGCGGTGTACCTGGCAGTGTAGCGGGTATGTGGCTTGCCCATCAAAAGCATGGCACTTTAAAGTGGGAAGCACTAGTACAGCCTGCTTTAACGTTGGCTGAGCAAGGGTTTGTAGTTCCGCCTAAGTTAGCAAAAGGTGTTAGCCATTATATAGCCCATCTAAAAGAGCAAAAAATAAATGTAAACTTTGAAAAATATTTTGCTGATGTAAAAGCCAATAAAGTCTTTAAGCAACCAGAGTTAGCGGCAACGCTAAAGCGCATTCGTGATAACGGCCAAGATGGATTTTATAAAGGCGAAACTGCAAATATTATTGCTAAATTTATGCACCAGCATGGTGGTATTATTAATCAAGATGATTTAAAAAATTATACCGCTAAATCACGTACACCCATTAAAGCAAGTTGGAATGGTTATGAAGTACTTACTTCGCCACCGCCGAGTTCAGGTGGTATTGCTATTTTACAGTGGCTCAAAATGTATGAGTTACAAAAACCAGATGCAGGCTTAGCGCATAACTCGACTCAGTATGTGCACTTACTTTCTGAAATAGGTAAACGTGTATTTGCAGATAGAGCAGAGTATTTAGGCGACCCTGATTTTTTTGATGTTCCAGTAAACGCGTTAACTAATATTAACTACCTCAAAGAGCGCAGTAATGGCATTTCGTTAACCGCTATCTCGACTACCGAAAATATTAAACCGGGCCTTAAAGAAAGTGAGCAAACTACGCACTTTTCAATCGTTGATAAAATGGGTAACGCTGTAGCAAATACCACCACAATAAACTTAGGGTTTGGTAGCGGTGTCGTTGTTGAAGGTGCGGGGTTTATTTTAAATGATGAAATGGACGACTTTAGCGCCAAACCAGGCGTTATGAATGTGTTTGGTGCAATAGGCGGTAAAGCTAATGAAATACAGCCACACAAGCGTATGTTGAGTTCTATGACACCGACAATATTACTTAAAGACAACACCGTTAAAATGGTGACAGGTTCGCCTGGTGGCACAACCATTATTAGCTCTGTGTACGAATCTATCTTAAATGCGATAGAGTTTAATATGAGTGCAGAGCAGGTTGTAAATAGCCCTCGTTTTCATCATCAATTGTGGCCTAAAAATATAATTAGAACGCACATTGGTTTAACCGATAGCGTAAAAGCAGAGCTTACAAAAATGGGTTACACCATAGACGAGAGACACTTTGGTGACTTACACGTTATTATTAATAAAGAGGGTCAATTAGATGCCGCTTCTGAAGCATCAGGGCGCGGTAAATCAATTGTTTTTTAAATAAAAAACACCGCGCTAAAAAGCGCGGTGTTTAAAATAATAAAAACTTATTGAGTATCAATTAAATCTTCAACACCCACTATTAGCCATGGAGCATCGTCTGAAATTAGGCGCTCTAAGTGCCAAATTTCTAAAATAGGCTGTTCTTTTTTATCGCCTAAATCACGGTACTTACCTTTAAAGCGAACACTAACCTGCCACGATTGCGCGTTTGTATCTGCGCGCACAAGTTCGGCATCAATAAACATTACTTCAGTGTCTACGCTTTGTATAGCTTCACGCTCAGCTTTAAATTCGGCAACAAGTGCAGGGCTTAAGTATTCAGCCATTGTGGTGTAATCGGCATTATTCCATGCAGTTTGTAGCGTATGGTAATGACTACGGGCACCTTGAAAAAAGCCATTAACGTCAAAGTTAGGTGGTAAATTAAAAGGGACACTTTCACCTTGTGGGGCGCTGTTAGCAAAGCCTGTACTCATTGGCTGCTCGATTGGTGCTTGTTTAAAAGCATTTTGCTGAGCACTTGTATCCGCACTGGCATTTGCAAGTTGTGGGGCACGATTAGCACGTAAAAAGCCTGTTACTAGCTTAAATAAAATAAATAGTCCGCCAGCTAATAAAATCATTTCTAATAGCTGAAAACCTTCAAAATCGTCGCCTAACATCGCTGCAATTAAGCCACCCGCTAAAAGACCACCCAAAACGCCAGCCATAATGCCTTTTTTATTTGATGTGGCTTTAGGTGCTGCTGTTGGGGTTGTTGTATCTGCTTTTTGTTTTTGTGCTGTTTGTTGTGTTGCAGGAGTTTGTCCACGTTTGCTACTGCCAAACTTTTTACGTGCGTGTGCATCAAAACTGGCAGTACATAATAATGCCAATAGTGAAAAAATAACGATGATGTTCTTCATGAAATTCCCTAATTAAAATCGAGCCGTGATTATAATTTACTTTCTTAAGGAATTTAATTAATTACTTTAAAAATCAGAGGTTTTGAGTATAAAAGAAAAGGTTTATTGGTAGGTATATAATCAAAAAACCGCTTAGTAGGGACTAAGCGGTAAATTTGTTTATTTTAAAGCCAACGAATAGCGCCAGTAACGCGTTCGTTATAAGTATTTAGAGGTGCTCCAACACTTGCCACTAAAATAGTATCTGCTTGTGAGCCTCGGTTAATATGACCTTCAAAGCGCTCGTCTTTGAAATTATCATCGCCAAAACCAAATGATTTATTTTCAGAAGGCACTATAAATACCGTCATAGGACCAAAGTCAGACTCAAATATCAAATGTAGCCCTTTTTCGCCTTTAAAATCACAAAACATAGCGTAAGTTACATCACCAGGAAGCTCATCAAGATGACCACCTAATACTGCAAGCTTGTCGTTAACGCTTTGTAGGCTAATGGGCTCTTTTTTATCAAGCGCACTAATTTCGTAGTACACATGGGCAAGCGCATGCTCACCCGCTTCGTGTGCAATATTTTGCTCTGTACTAAAAAAGAAGGCACTAATAGCCACTACAAAAGATGCAGCTAATGCAAGATGCACGCGGTCAAGCTTAAAACGCGAGCGGGCATCAACTACATTTTTTCCTGTTGCTTGCTCTTCTTGTAGTGCTTTTTCTTTTAACGATGTGTTTAAAAGAATGCGATCTGCAAGGTTTTCAGGCACAGGTATATCTAAAGAGTCTTGAATAAATTTATCAAAATCTTTCATATCATTAATAAAACTTTGTCGCTCTGGGTTATTGTTAGCAAACTCCATGAGCTCCTTGTCAATGTCGTTTGGCTGCGCAATAGTGCGGCGACGAAACTCAAGTTCATCCATTATTTTGATGCCCCTTTAAGTTGTTCATCATCACGGCTTAAAGCCTCTTTAAGTTGATTTCGGGCACGGTATAAACGAGTCATTACCGTGTTTTTATTTAAATTAAGTATGCCTGCGATCTCTTCGCCAGAGCAGCCCATTACAACTTGTAGTAATAATGGCTCTCGGTATTCATCAGATAGCAGGGCAATCTGGCGTTGGATAACCGTTTGCTCCATTTCATCATCTAATGAGTGGCTGGTTTCATCAACAAGCGTATCGTTTTCTACGTCGCTGTAATCAAACTGTTTACGTTCAAATCGGCGCGCATTTTCTCTTCGTAATATAGTAAGCAGCCAGGGTTTAGCTGCCTTTTGATCAAGTAAAGAGTCGAGAGAACGCCACGCGCGTAAAAACGTTTCTTGTACTAAATCATCTGCTATGTGCGGATCACGGCATAACCAATAAGCAAAGCGATAAAGCTCTTTATTGTAAACGTGGACCAAGGCTTCATAACGCTTTTGTTTCTCTGCCATATCGATTAAGACCTGATTGTTTGATTTTTTCTTTCCAAGCATAAGCACTTTTTTAATTAAAAATTATTATTTATTGCAAAAAAAGACCTGAGTATCGTAGTTATTAATCATAAAGGTCTTTTAATACAGCTTGTTGCGACTTTGATGCTTGAGTTTGATAGTTCTCAAGAATTTTAATAATAGCATTAAGATCCGTGTTTGCGCCTTTATTACTATAAAGTTGTGCCTGCAATTGGCTAATGAGGCCATTAAGCTCGCTGCTCTTTACGCGATAGCAAAGCTCATCAATAGCGCCAACATTTTTGTGAGTCACCTTTACAGAAAAACTATTTAATGCGGTGTAAAAAGCTTTCACATCGTTCGTTTTAGCGAGCGTTTTAAGCTCATTTAAGCTCGGCTGAGAAATATCACGGTTGTTTGGTTGTAATTTCTCAGTCGTATTTTTAGTAGAACGGGTCATTAAGTAAAAAATTACAGTACCAATCCATAAAATATACCCTAAAGTGGCAACAACTATTAACCAAAGAGGAGTATCACTTTTAGTTTCAATACGTTGTGTGCCTGTCGCTTCATTCGAAATATTTTCAATAGCAGGTAAATTGTTTGGGTTTGATTGTGGGTTTGCCACGGCGGTATTAGGTGCGGTACTACTTGGCGTTACCGTTATAGTGCGCTTTGGCAATGTAGCTACGCTAATACGGTTCATTTTAGTATTAAACCAAGGCAGCTGTATTTCAGGTAAAGTGTAAGTACCTGGTTTTTGCGGCAGTAATGCATACGATGCAGTTTGCTGCGATACAACGCGTTCGTCACGTACTGCATTGTTATTTTCTTTTTTATCAGGGTAGCTGCGTATGCCATCAATGGTAGGCATAGAGATTTCAGGTAATTGCTCTTTTGTAACCCCAAGCGCAGTAAGTGTAATAGTACGTGTTATAGGCGTACCGACTTCTACGGTGTTGTCGTTAGGTTGCCATTCTTCATCAAGACTAACCAGCTCGCTTGGTAACCATGCACCTTTATAATCACTCGGAATTGGTTTAATTTCTATTTGCTGATCGTCGCCAAGAGCTGATACCTCTAATTGACGATAATTTTGTTGTACTCGCCCTTGAAAAGCGGGGCCTGCAATAGTATACGCACCACTTTTTTGTGGCTGAATCAAATACTCGCGAGTAATAACAAGGTAGCGTTTACCATCAACAAGCTCATAGCTTTCAGTTTGTTTACCCAATTGGGTTAGCTGAGCATCTTCCATACTTGGTGTGCTTAAGCTGCCATCAAGCAGCTCTTTCGCAAGGTAAAGCTTAATAGTGTAAACACCGGCTTCTTGCACAAATAATGAATTACTTGAGAGCGACGTTTTTAAAAATATTTCGTTATTTTTATCTGCATCAACTGAGCGTTTTGCCACTTTTAATTTAATAGGCTGTGAGGTTAACCCTGCAACGCTAAATGCAGGAATAGTGTAATCACCCTCTGCACGGGTCATTAATTTAACTGACCACGTGGTTTGTTTATTAATGCTGCCATTAATAATGTTGGTACGAGAACTTAAGCTTGTTGGGCCTACCACAAAGTCTTTTAACAGCGATGAGGTGTCTGGTTGCTCGCCTTTAACTGTATCGTCTACGGATATATTAAGCATAAAAAATTCACCCGCTAAAACAGGGTTTTTATCTACGCTGGCTTCTAATTTGGTGGCAGCCCACGAAGGCATCGCACTTAATAGCAATAAACAGCAAAATAATCGCATTACCATGATTTTTCGACTCCTGTAGGGCGACGTTTATATTGTCTTTTTTGGGCTTCTAATTGCATTTTATTCCGTAATAAAATAGCCGGATCGTCCGGGACTTTTCTAAGTAGTTGATTAAGCTGTTGTGCTTTTTCTTTTTCTTCATTAGTGAGCTCACTTGCTTGGGCTTGCATAGCTTGTTGCTGAGCATTTTGTTTTTGCTCATCAGTAGCAGGTTGCTCATTCATTGCTTGTGGCTTACTTTGTTGCTGCTCGTCTTGAGGTTGGTCAGCGTCTTTATTTTGCCCTTGCTCACTTTGTGGCTGAGCTTGCATATCAGGTTCATTTTGCTTGTCTGATTGCTCGCCAGGCTCACCTTGTTGATCTTTTGATTGTTCAGACTCTTTATCTGATTCTTTATCAGATTTTTCATCGCTTGAGCTTTGACTTTCGTTTTCGCCTTTTTCAGAATCGCTTTTATCACCATTTTGTTGCTTATCCTGTTTTGACTCATCAGAATTTTGCCCTTGGTTTTGCTCATCTTTTTTCTGGCTATCATCTTGGTCTTGAGAGTCGTCGCCGTCGCTTTGCTGATCTTGCTGGTTTTGTTGCTCTTGTTGATTGAGTAATTGTTCAACTAAAGCTTGGTTGTCAGTTGCTTGTGTAAAGTCGTCTTGTAAGGTTTGGGCTTGTTTGTAGGCTTCAATGGCGTCCTCAAGCTTGCCAGCTTTGGCGAGGGCATTACCGTAGTTGTATAAACCGGTAGCCGACTTATCATTACTAAACTCATTAAGTGCAGCATCAAAATTACCTTGCTGGTAAAGCGCCGCGCCTTTTAATTCACTCGATTGCGCCTGTGTTGCTGCATCGTATTCTTTATTATTGTAAGCCTCTAATGCACGTTGATCTGCATTTTGCAAAAGAGTAGGGAGCTCTACGGCATACGCATTTTGCTGCGGTAAAAAACCAAAAGCTAAAAAAGCCCCCAGCAAGGCAGCGCGTCTAAATAAATACAAGCCAAATGGCAGTAATAACAAGAGTCCGTATATACCTGCATCTATTCGCCAAAGTGCGTGGCTTTGTTTTTCGTCTTTCAATAATTCACTCTGTGCATTTGGGGCAAACGTATTTATGTCGTTATTACTAGGCTGGTAACTAGCAAATTTACCACCACTGCTCGATGCTAAATTTTTAAGCTGACTGGCATTGAGAGTAGGTACTACAATTTGGCCGTATCTGTCTTTCAAAAAACCACCTTCAGGTAACTTAATTGGAGCGCCTTGAGCGGTACCTACGCCATATATATTTAATCTATATTGGGTGTTACTGGTAAAGCTACTCACGTCGCTTTGTTCTTGCTGGTCAATACCGTCGGTCACTAAAATAATGTCGCCATCAATATAACCCGCTTGTGTTAATAGCTCTTTGGCCATATCAAGACCGGCTAAAACGTTTGAGCCTTTGTCTGGCATTATTTCAGGACTTAAGCTTGGAATTAAATTACTAAGTGTTGTGGCGTCGTTTGTTAGTGGCGATATTATATAGGCCGTGCCTGCGTAGGCTACAAGCGCGGTATCACCTTCTTTAAACAGCTCAATCATATCAAGCGCTTTAAAGCGTGATTGCATTAAACGATTTGGTAAAATATCGGTGCTGTACATTGAGTACGACATATCCATAACAATTACACGGGCACTTTTACTTTGAAATACAGGAACTTGTTTTTTCTCAAAGCTAGGCCCAGCACTAAATAAAATGCCAAGGCTGCAAAACAAAGCAACTAACCAAAGTGGCTGGCTGGCTTTAGTGTTTGCTTCGCTCATTATAAATTGTGCTAAATGCGGTGCAATTAGCTGCTCACTAGTCGTTTTTTTATGCTTAATTAAGGCGACAAAAAATAATGCCACAGCAGGTATGAGTAACCATAAAAGAGCGGGGCGAATAAATTCAAAATCCATTAGTTTGGCTCCTTTAATGCACGCAGTGTACTAAGCATTACTTTTAAGCTAATAAGTAAAATAGCGATAAGTAACGGGTAGTAAAATAATGAGCTTTGTGGGCGAAATGTTTGTTCATCAGCGCTAATAGGTTCAAGTTTATCAAGCTCTGCGTAAATTTGTTGAAGGCCTGCTACATCTTTGGCTCTAAAGTATAATCCGCCAGTTTGCTCGGCAATCTTTTTAAGTAAGCTTTCATCTAAATTACTACCACTGGAGCCACCCATATTAAAGAGGCTAAAGCCGCGCGGATTATCTGAGCCAACACCAATGGTGTACACTTTAATACCTTCTTCGCGAGCTAGCAGTAGTGCATCTTCTGGGTTTAAATTGCCCGCTGTATTTTGTCCGTCAGTTAATAGCACCACAATACGGTTACTTTCATCTTTATTGGCAAAGCGTTTTACCGAAAGACCCAATGCATCACCAATGGCTGTTGCGCGTCCCACTAAACCAATTTGCGCTTCACTGAGCATTTTACTTACTGTTTTAACGTCGCGCGTGAGGGGGGTTTGTAAAAATGCGGTGTCGCCAAATAATATCAGCCCAAGCCTGTCGCCTTGACGCTGCTCTATAAAATCACTGAGTACGGCTTTTACCATGGTAAGGCGGTCAACATATTGGCCATTGTAAGCCATGTCTTGCTCGGTCATAGAGCCTGACAAGTCAACCGCTAACATTATGTCGCGACCTTCATTTGGTAATGAGATTGGCTCATCTAACCATGTTGGATTGGCAGCAGCAGTAACAAGTAATAACCAAATTATCCATTCGAAAGGATTTAAACGTCGTGCGTGTGGCTCAATGCTTTGGCTGGTTAAATTGTGCTTTGCAAAACTGGGTATACGTAAACGCGTACTGGCATTACTTGCTGCGGGTTTTAATAGTAAAAGTAATAAAGGCAAGGGTAGTAATAAAAATAACCATGGCCAGCTAAATTCAAACATTTACTGACTCCTTTATTTTAAATTGTTTAATACCTTGGCGAAATTTTTCGCACAGTGTTGTATCTTTTTGGCTGGGGTTATACAAGCTTAGTATTTCTTGTTCTGTAAAGCTCAAACCGGTGAGTGTATTAAGTGTTGTGCACCATTTAGAGGTAGATTGCGCAGCAAGGCGCTTGTCGTAATATTCAATCACTAAACGTTTTAAAATAATATGCAGTTGCTGAGGATTTTGCTCACTTTGGCTCAATTGTATTGCGTAGCGTTTAGGCTTTTTAAATTTATGTTTTTTGTAAAATATATAAATAGCTGCGCACAGTGCTAAAAACAGCAGTGCAATAATAACCCACCAAGCAGGGGCGAGTGGCCACCAATTAACTTGGCTTGGCGCTATTATATCGTGCAGGCCATCGAGTGGATTGGTTTGCATGGTTATTTTCTCACTAATTGCAGCTCAAGCGGTGTTGCTGCATTGAATGATATTAAATTAAGACCCGATTTAGTTAAGCGATTAAAGCGCGTACTAAATGCTTGCTCAGCATTTTTAGCAAAGCGTTCTCTAAAGCTGTTATCCATTAATGGTAGGGCAAAGTCTTGACCATTTGCATTAACAGTAACGGCTTGCTTAAACGCAGGTAACTGATGCTCAAATGGATCGCTTATATGGCAACCAATCAGCTCGCAGTGGCGGCTTAATATTTCGAGTTGCTTAAAGCTAGCATCATCCAGAGCATTAAAATCAGACACCAAATACACTAAGCTGCCTGGTTTTGCTAAATGATTAAGGCGCTTTAGGTTATCGCTAAAGTTGTTAGGGGCTGTTTTATCAATATTGTTGAGCGCTTGCTGGTGGTTGTCGCATAAATTATGACAAAGCTTAAGGACTGCTTTTTCACGGGCGCTGGGCTTTAGCTCCAAATGCGAGTGCTGATTAAACACAATACCGCCAATTCTATCGCCGCGCTGACACGCCGACCATGCAACAAGAGCGCTTATATGCGCAGCTTGCACCGACTTTAATAGTAACTTTGAACCAAACAGCATTGAGTTTGAAAAATCAGTAAATACAAACACAGGGCGCTCTTTTTCTTCTTGAAAGAGCTTTGTGTGAGTCTCGCCGGTACGCGCAGTAACTCGCCAATCAATAGAGCGAATATCGTCACCTTGCTGATAATGTCGGACTTCGGCAAATTCCATTCCTCGGCCTTTGTGCGGTGCAAGGTATTGCCCTGTTAAGGTGTTTTTTATTTTTACCTTAGGGGCAAGTTCGAGCAATTGCGCTTTGGCTTTGTAATACATCAGCTCTTTGAGTGCTAAATTAACACCGTGGCTATGGCTCTGTTTGAGCCATGCTTGGGATTCTAATTGTTTTTGCATAACTTATGGTACGGCTACAAGTTCAACTATACGGCTTATTACTTGATCTTTAGTAATGCCATCGGCTTGGGCTTCGTAACTTAAAATAATGCGATGACGCAGTACGTTATGCACAACAGCTTGAATGTCATCAGGTGCTACAAAGTCACGGCCTTGAAGCCATGCATGAGCACGAGCACATTTATCAAGTGCTATTGTTGCACGCGGACTTGCACCAAACTCAATCCAGCTACCTAGTTGCGCATCTAATTTAGCGCCTTCACGGGTGGCAATAATAAGTTGTACTAAATATTGCTCAAGCGGCTCTGCTAAATAAAGGCCTAATATTTCTTTACGAGCTGCAAATAAATCGCTTTGACTAATTTTTTGCATTACTGGTTGTTGCTCGTTAAGCGCTTCGCCACGTGTTAAACGTAGTATATCAAGCTCATGCTCTGCGCCAGGGTAGCCAATACTTAGGTGCAGTAAAAAGCGATCCAGCTGGGCTTCTGGTAACGGGTAAGTCCCTTCTTGCTCTAGCGGGTTTTGTGTTGCCATAACTAAAAATAGTTCGCTA
The DNA here is from genome assembly GCF_015864705.1 of Pseudoalteromonas sp. NGC95. Taxonomy (NCBI): domain Bacteria; kingdom Pseudomonadati; phylum Pseudomonadota; class Gammaproteobacteria; order Alteromonadales; family Pseudoalteromonadaceae; genus Pseudoalteromonas; species Pseudoalteromonas sp. NGC95. The sequence continues at coordinate 67,813 of NZ_JADYWR010000009.1, read as the reverse complement.
AGCGGATAAGTGTTTTTACCAACGGTCACTTGGCGCTCTGCCATGGCTTCTAATAGTGCTGATTGCACTTTGGCTGGTGCACGGTTAATTTCGTCAGCTAAAATTAGGTTGTGAAAAAGAGGGCCTTTTTCAAATACAAACTCGCTAGTTTGTTGGCGGTAAATATCGGTACCTGTTACATCAGCCGGTAATAAGTCTGGCGTAAACTGTACGCGCTGAAACGATCCTTCAATACCTTTAGCAAGTGCATTAACTGCACGTGTTTTTGCAAGCCCAGGAGGGCCTTCTACTAATAAGTGACCATCAGCTAAAATAGCAATAAGTAGCGCTTGTGTAAGCTCTGGCTGGCCAATGATTTGTGTATCTAAGTACGTTTTTAATTGTGAAAATGCGTTAGCTGCCATAATAAGTGGACTGTCCTCGTCAGCTGGGTTTGTACCTAATAGTGTTAGGTGATAAATACTGACCTATTTATAAGGTTTATAATTGGGTAACTCAAGAGTTAGACTGTATTTTTTAAAATAGTTCGTTATTTTTTAACGATTTTAGCGTACCACAAAACTTTGTAAATGCGTCTAAAAAAGCCTATTGTGATAGTCGTAATTAAACACTATTTATATAAATTTGTGTTTATCTATTGGCTTTAGTACACGGGTTGTTTAGAATCGAGGAAAACAAACAGGTCAGACCTGTCAGCGGGAGAGCATAAATGTCTGAGCAAAACATACTAAAAACACCAAAGGGCGACCGTATTGCCATAGTTAGCGGCTTACGTACACCTTTTGCAAAGCAAGCAACAGCGTTTCACCATGTACCTGCACTTGATATGGGTAAATTGGTGGTTAACGAAATGCTTGAACGATTAAATTTCAACAAGTCAGAAATTGATCAACTTGTATTTGGTCAAGTAGTACAAATGCCAGAAGCGCCAAATATTGCACGTGAAATTGTATTGGGCACAGGTATGCCGGTATCGGTTGATGCATATTCTGTATCGCGCGCATGTGCTACCAGCTTTCAGGCTATTGCTAATGTAGCTGAGTCTATTATGGCGGGATCTGTAAGTGTAGGTATTGCAGGCGGCGCAGATTCGTCATCAGTACTGCCAATTGGTGTAAGTAAAAAGCTAGCAGGCAGCTTAGTTGATTTAAATAAAGCGCGTACGCTTGGTCAACGCTTAAAAATATTTTCAAAACTGCGTTTAAAAGATTTATTACCAGTGCCTCCTGCAGTTGCAGAGTACTCAACAGGCCTTTCAATGGGGCAAACTGCTGAGCAAATGGCTAAAACACATAATATTAGCCGTGAAGATCAAGATGCGTTAGCGCATCGTTCTCACTCACTTGCAACGCAAGCATGGGCTGATGGAAAGTTAAAAGATGAAGTAATGACGGCACATTTACCGCCATATAAAAGCTTTATTTCAGAAGATAACAACATTCGTAAAAACTCAACGGTTGAAGGCTACGCCAAGCTTAAACCTGTTTTTGACCGTCAGCACGGTACTGTTACCGCGGCAAATGCAACACCATTAACTGATGGTGCAGCGGCCGTACTTATGATGAGCGAAAGCAAAGCAAAAGCACTGGGCTACGAAATACTAGGTTACGTACGTAGCTTTGCATTTTCGGCAATTGGTGTAGAAAAAGACATGTTAATGGGCCCAGCTCATTCAACGCCTATTGCACTAGATAGAGCGGGTATTACGCTTGCTGATTTAGATTTAATTGAAATGCACGAAGCGTTTGCATCGCAAACACTTGCCAATATGAAAATGTTTGCTTCAGACAAATTTGCACAAGAGCATTTAGGTCGCAGCAAAGCAATTGGCGAAATTAACATGGATAAGTTTAACGTTAACGGCGGCTCTTTAGCATATGGTCACCCATTTGCAGCGACAGGTGCACGCTTAATTACGCAAAGCTTACACGAGCTTAAACGTCGTGGTGGCGGTTTAGCATTAACAACAGCGTGTGCTGCTGGTGGTTTAGGTGCAGCCTTTGTATTGGAGAGCGCGTAATGACAGATTCAGTATTTAATTTAGCGGTAGATGAAAATAAAATCGCCGTGGTAACGATTGATGTGCCGGGTGAGAAAATGAATACCCTGCGCAGCAGTTTTGCCGATGATTTAAAAGTATTACTAGAAGACGCTAAGTCGCAAAATGTAAAAGGCATGGTATTTATAAGCGGAAAAAGCGATAACTTTATTGCTGGCGCCGATGTGAAAATGCTCGATAGCGTTCAAAAGCGTGAAGATGCTTTAGCTATTAGCGAGCTATGTCATCAAGCGTTTTTTGATATGACAAAATTGCCATACACAACAGTAAGTGCGATTCATGGCGCTGCATTAGGTGGTGGTTTAGAGTTTGCTTTAGCATGTGATTACCGTGTTGGTACCGACAGTGATTTAACAAAAATTGGCTTACCAGAAGTGCAACTTGGTTTACTTCCTGGTGGCGGCGGCACCCAACGCTTAACTAAAATTGTTGGTATTCAAAAAGCACTAGAGTGGATGCTAACAGGTAAACAGATTCGCCCTACGCAAGCTAAAAAAGCAGGTGTGCTTGATGACTGTGTACCGCACAGTGTGCTGCTAAAAGTTGCAAAAGAATTTGCGACTAAGAAAAAGCCACAAGCAAAAGAGCCAAAGCTCGACAATATTAGTAAATTACTAGAGTCAAACCCGTTTGGTCGTAACTTTATCTTTAAAAAAGCAAAAGAAAACGTACTTAAAAAAACGGGCGGGCACTACCCAGCACCACTCGCTATTATTAAAGCAGTGCGAGCTAGTGTAGAGCTTGATGAGCTAAAAGCGTATAAAACAGAAGCTGAAAGCTTTGCAACACTTGTAATGAGTGACGAATCGAAAGCGCTTCGCGGTATTTTCTTTGCAACCACTGAAATGAAAAAAGAGTGGCGCAATGATGACGCACCCGCAATAAGCAAAACTGCTGTTTTAGGTGGTGGACTAATGGGCGCAGGCATTGCGCACGTAAGTGCTGTTAAAGCTAAAGTACCGGTACGTATTAAAGATGTAGCAGAGCAGGGCATTAGTAATGCAATGAGCTACACCTATAAAATTTTAGATAAGCGTCTTAAGCGTCGTATTATGTCTAAAGCTGATGTGCAGTTAACGATGAACCGTATTACAGGTACAACTGACTACAGTGGCTTTAAACACATTGATTTAGTAATAGAAGCGGTGTTTGAAGACCTTGCACTTAAGCAAGGTATGGTTGCAGACGTAGAGCAGCAATGCCAAGCAAATACAATTTTTGCAAGTAACACGTCATCATTACCAATATCGCAAATTGCAGCGCAGGCAGCACGTCCTGAAAATGTAATTGGCTTGCATTACTTTTCACCAGTGGAAAAAATGCCATTAGTGGAAATTATTCCACACGAAGGTACATCTCAAGAGACCATTGCCCGCGTTGTTAACTTTGCACGTAAGCAAGGCAAAACGCCAATTGTTGTAAAAGACATGGCCGGTTTTTACGTCAACCGTATTTTAGCGCCTTACTTAAACGAAGCTGCTAATTTGATGCTTGCAGGCGAGCCAATTGAAAAGATTGATGCAGCGCTTGTTGAGTTTGGTTTTCCGGTAGGCCCGCTGGCTCTACTTGATGAAGTAGGTATTGATATTGGCTCTAAAATTGCCCCAATTCTTGAAAAAGAATTAGGCGAGCGTTTTAAAGGCCCTGATGCATTTATGCGTATGATTGATTCAAAACGCCTTGGCCGTAAGTCTGGTCGTGGTTTTTATGAATACGATAAAAAAGGCAAAAAGGTTGATGAGTCAGTTTACGAACTATTGGGTGTTACCCCGGCTCCACGTTTAAACAAGAGCGAAATTGCTAAGCGTTGTGTATCGCAAATGCTTAACGAAGCAGTACGCTGTTTAGATGATGGCATTATTGCCAGCCCACGTGATGGCGACATCGGTGCAATATTTGGTATTGGTTTTCCACCATTTTTAGGTGGCCCGTTTAGCTATATGGATAAATTAGGCGCGAGTAAAATAAGCTCTGATATGTCTACATTAGCTAACAGCGATGCTAACTTTGCACCATGTGAATCACTGGTAACAATGGCAAGCTCTGGTGCTACTTTTTATAACGCAACACATGTTGAGGTTGTAGCTCCTGAAGTACAAAGCACTGAGTCACAAGAGCAAAGTGTAACTGAGCCTGAAGTTATTAAAGAGATTGAAACGAAAGAATAAAGTTTCTGCTATCTAAAAAAACCGCATTTAAATGCGGTTTTTTTATAGTTTTTATAAATAAATGAGGAGCTTAATGACATTATTTACACAAAGATTGAGCATATACCAAATGGAAGAATCTGATTGGCCTCTTTTTCTTGCGCTTCATCGCGATCCTCAAGTCCTCAAGTATTGTTTTGATATGCCAATGGAGTCACTGGTAAGAAACCGCTTTGAGATGCGCTTGCCTAAGTGGAATGCTAAATCACGTCATCCCCTGTGTTTACTCATTATTAATAATCAAACAAAACAACCTGTGGGTGTTACAGGTTTTGCCTATGACGGAGAAACCGCAGAGCTTGGTTATTTATTATTGCCAGAGTATTTTAATAAAGGCTACGCGACAGAATCCCTAAGAGCTGTGATTGACTGGGCTTGGAAAGAATGTGGTATTAGGCAGTTTAAAGCAGTCGTAACGCGTGGCAATATTGGTTCTGAAAAGGTGCTTGGTAAGTGCGGTTTAACCCATACCGATACACTTTTTAAAGTGCATACAATAGGCGAAAAGTTATATGACGATTTAATTTATACGCTTAAGGTGTAGGGTTTTAATGGGCTAGTAGCCTAGCCCAAAAAGTGTTTACAAGTGAAGTGAAATAGCTTTTCGGTCTTTTTCTGGCATGTTTTCTACGACTAAATTAAATGAGTTATCAATCATTCTCTCAATTTCACCTTGTGGAATTGTGCCGTCTAAAATTACTGTGTTCCATAAGCGTTTATTCATATGGTAACCAGGGATCACTGCCGGGAAAATATCACGCAATGATATTGCTTCATCAGGATCGCACTTTAAGTTAAGCCACCAAATAACCTCACCATCATCATTAGTTTGACCGTCATTGCCAATAGCAAGAGTCGCAAACATTTTATGATTCACTTTATATACATCAACCTCTTGCGCAAATGGTTTTGTAACCTGAACAAGTGGTTTTTTAACTAAATACTCATGTACTTTTTTCTGGTCCATGATCCATTCCTTGAAGTCATACTCGGTAAAGCTACCATAGCAGTTTTTTTCACATTTGATTATATGTATTTTAGTATAAATTAAAATTTTACAAGCTAATACAACATGTAGCGTAAAACCAACGTAATTTTAGTTGAACAAAATCCAGTTCGTGGTATGTTTCTGGCAATCAAAAAAATAATAGGAATTCACACATGCCAAAGGCGAGTGATGTTAAAAAAGGTACTGCTATTGACTTCAATGGCCGCGTTTTAGTTGTAAAAGATATTGTGCGCTCTGTGCCGCAAGGTCGTGCTGGTGGTAGTTTATACCGTATGCGTTTATACGATGTGGTAACCGGTGGTAAAGTTGACGAAACATTCAAAGACAGTGACATGCTAACGCTGGCTGATTTAACACGCCGTGAAGTAATGCTATCGTACATTGATGGTGACGAGTATGTGTTCATGGATAATGAAGATTACACGCCTTATAACTTAAGCAAAGATGCTATTAGCGAAGAAATTTTATTTGTTAATGAAGAAACACAAGGCGTACACGTAATTGTTATTGATGGTGCGCCAGTAGGGCTTGATTTACCGTCAAGTGTTGAACTTGTTGTTGAAGAAACAGACCCATCTATCAAAGGTGCATCTGCGAGTGCTCGTTCAAAACCTGCACGTATGTCTACTGGCTTAAATATTTCTGTGCCAGAGCATATTTCAACAGGTGACCGTATCCGTATTAATACTGTTGAACACAAATTTATGGGTCGTGCCGAAAAGTAACTTGTAATACCAACCTGCATAAATCTTTGATCAATTTAACGAATTAAATTGCACTATAACGTCGTTAAAAGTTTTTTATTTACGACTGCATGGATGCAGGAGGTAGAGCAATGCAGGGAGCAATTGCCGAGAACAACTAGATATAAAAACTTTTGCCTAGTTCTAGCGTAATTTTCTTAACGTTAAATAGACCCCATATATAAGCAGATTGGTATAAATTATAATTTTAAAAGCCGAATCTGTGTTTAACAGCTTCGGCTTTTTTGTGCGTGCGGGGGATTTGTTGCTTTAAATTTAATCACGTTAGCGTTAGAATAAGCGCCGTATTTTTGAGCAACTTTAAGGGTAATTTTGTTTATAGTTTTACTAAGCAGTGCATTTATAGCTTTAATGTATTTAGAAGCCATTAAAAAAGGTATGCCAATTAAGCGATGGCTTATTTTAGGCGGTTTACTTGGGCCTGTGGCCTGGTGCTTGTTTAATCTACATTATCGTCGTGCTTTAGTTAGAAATGTAGGAATGAATGCATGTATATGGCGCCCTTAATTTATTGACGCCACATTTTTATTTTTTCTAATTAAGCTTGGGGCTGCTTTAGTTTGTTGCTGCTTTAAAAATTCAGTAAATTCACTTTTTGATAGTGGCTTAGAATAGTAATAACCTTGTACTGTTTCGCAATTAAGCTTTTTAAGTATATCAATTTGATGAGCTTGTTCTACACCTTCAGCAACTACATGCAAATCAAGGTTATGCGCAATAGTGACTATTGAGTCGACCATATTACGCCCACGTTCGTTGGTCATGTCATCTATAAATGCTTTATCTACTTTAAGTGTATTAAGCGGAAATTGCTTTAAATACGCTAATGATGAATAACCAGTACCAAAATCATCCATTGCTAAATGAATACCTCGGGCACTTAACGAACGCATAATTGCAATGGCTTCTTTAGGGTCGTCCATTACAGTACCTTCTGTTATTTCAAGCTCTAAAAAGTAAGAAGGTAATTCGTTTTTTTGCAAAATAACGTCGATACGAGAAGTTAAATCGGGGAGGCTAAATTGCTTTGCTGATAAGTTGACAGCTACTCGGCCGCTAAATAAACCGCTATCTAGCCATTCTTTTACGTCTCTGCAGGCTTTGTTTAATACCACTTCACCAATTTCAATTATTTGGCCCGTCTCCTCGGCTATGGGTATAAACACGCCTGGGCTAATAATACCTTTTTTGGGTGTAATAAAGCGTACTAATGCTTCCATTCCGGTTAGCTTGCCTGTGCGGATATTCATTTTTGGTTGGTAGTACACTTCAAAATGATCTTCTTTTAAACCAAAGCGCATAAGGTTTTCTATTTGTAGCCGTTTAACGGCTTGGCGGTTCATCGTGTCGTTAAAAAATAAGTAGCTGTTACCTTTCTTTTTAGCATGATACATCGCGGTATCTGCATTTTTTAAAAGCAGTTCAGGCGTATTACCGTCTTCTGGAAATAATACAATGCCTACACTTGAGGTGATTGCCAGTTCGTGGCCAGCCATTTTAAATGGTGTAGCAATGGCTGCTAAAAACTGTTTTGCCATACGTGTAATTACATGTATGTCGTTAGTGTCAGACATTACAAGAGCAAACTCATCGCCGCCTAAACGATAAAATACATCATTTTCGCGGGTTAGTTTATTTAAGCGCATTGCTAGTTTAGCTAATAAGCTGTCACCTAGTTGATGCCCTAACGAGTCATTTATTTTTTTAAAGTTATCTAAATCGAATACAAGCAAGGCGTGATGCGAGTTGAGCTTTACTAGCTTTTGCAAATCAGTAAAAAATAAATTTCGGTTAGGCAGACTAGTTGTGCGATCTCGATTCGATAAGTTATGTAACTGCGATTCGGCTTTTTTACGCTCTGTTAAATCTGAATAAACAACGACATAATTAGTTATTTGATTTTGATCGTTTTTAATTTCATCTATCGATATTTCTATAGGCAATAAAACACGCTCACTATTACGAAGCTTCACTTCTTGTTGGATATGTTCGCGCTCTTTTACTATTTCAATAATTCTGTTTGTGTAGCTTGGCTCATACCCAGATAGGTTGAAATCTTTTCCTAAGTATTGCTCGCGTACGCCACCAAACAAGGTTAAAAAACTCGGGTTTATATCAACCAGTTTAAAGTTTTTATCGTAAATTGCTAAGGCGTCAGTGAGTGATTCAACACATTTAGCAAAAAGGTTTAAGCGCTCTTCCGTTGATTTTAACTGTGATATATCGCGAACGGTACCTGTCATTCTAAGGGGTGATAAGTTGGCGTCTTTTTCAATTATTTTTCCGCGATCGAGTACCCAATGCCAACGACCAAATGTATCTTTGATTCGGTAGGTGGCTTCAAAAAAAGCAGACTGCTCTGCAAAGTGTACTTTTAACAAGTGCTCAACGTTATTAATATCGTGAGGATGAATAAGGCCTTTGTTTGGCGGAAACCCCATTAAGGTAGTCGAATCCATTAAGTACTTATCGTTAATACGAATAACTTCGCCTGTTTTTATGTTCCAGTCCCAAAGTGTATCGCCGCTACCTTCTACAGTACTTTTAAGGCGTTTTTCCGAAAGACGGAGTTGACGGCGTGAGCGTCTAAGTTTGTGGATTACAAATAACAGGTAGGGCAAAGCAAGCGCTATAATGGCGCTTGCTAGTATAAGTATATTGTCGGAGTTGTAGTTAAATGATGACTCAAAGGCAAAAAGCTCAAATGAGTAAGCAAGTACTACAAGCATGCTTAGTTTTATTATTATTTTTATCATTTTTTTATTACTTCTAATTTACAAATGATAATTTAAAACAAGCTAAACCTAGTGTCAAAGAGATTGAGAGTAAACGGGCATATTTTGAGATTTATTGACTTTTGCCGAGCTTAAAAGCTCATATCTTGGTCTATTATCATCAAATAGGCTTAGTGCATAAACTTTTAGTTCTTTTAGGGTTAGCGCATTTAAGGCATCTAAAAGTCGTTGTTGCATATGAAATTCATGATCTCTATTACCTATAGCAAGCCATAACCGTTGTGAGCGCAGGCGCAGGTTTTTATCTTTTTCTGCAATATGAGTACTAAGGCCGTGTTTTTGCTGTTGCCAATCGTTTTCATCAAGTGCATCAATATTATCAAGGTAGTTTTTAATAAAACGGTTATGTCGATGCAATAATGTTTTTGCATCAAACTTAGGTGACTGCACATAAAATGCTATACCAGCACGCGTGTTAAATGGTGCATAACCAGCGCCTACTAAATAACCAAGTTGCTGTGTAGTTCGTAATTCATTAAAGTAATCTTGATTAATTAAATGATTTAACGCCATCATTTTTACTTTTTCGGCCACGCAATCCGTTTGCGCTTGATAGTAAATAACCATTGCATGGTCGTTACAAGGAAGCTCTAACTCGTAGCGAGTTACTTTTTTAATTTCAAAAAGAGGGCGTCTTAAATCTTCAATTATGGTTGCGTTTTTTAAGTGATTTGCGACCTTTTTTTGAAAGGCTATTGCATCACTTTGCTGCCAGTTACCATGTAAAAATGATTCAACATGTAGTGCTTTAAAAAAGTCTGTTCTGAACTCATTAAATTGCTGAAAACAGGTGTTTTTTAATGCCGATGCAAGCTCCCCAGGTTGTGGGTTCCAAGGCATTATTTTTGCGCCTAAAATGCTAAATAACTCACTGACTGGTTTGTTTTGGTTGCTATTGCGCCAATGCCTTACAAGCTGTTTTTTATATTCAGCAAAGCGTTTTGCACAGATCTCTACATTAAATAAAGCATCTATTAATTGATCAACAAGCTCTAACTGGCTAGATGAAAGCCCCGCGGTATGTAGAGTTAATCCACCTTGATGCGAGGTTAAGTGGTAGCTAAGTCCCGCAAGTTCTGCTGGATAAAATTGCTCGCCCACACTATCCATAAATAAATCTGTAAATAAGCGGGTGAGTGCCATATGTTTTACATCTTTTACGGCAAAATCAGAATCCATGGCCAAATAAAAATGGCCTTTAGCAACACGAAATGTGTTGTCTTGTTTAAACCAAAAGTCAAAACCGGGTTCTTTTACTAATAACTCGGGTTTTGTTTGTGGTTTTACGACATCAAATAACACCACTTCTTTTGTTAAATAAGGATTAGCTGTAGGTAGCAGCATTTCGCTCAACGGCTTATTTATCTCGCTAAGGGCATCAAGCCAACTAGGTGAAATATGTTCTACTTTATATGGTGTGTTGTACCATGCCGTTTTATGTTCAGGCTCTACATCTGGATGTATAAGTACGATGCGCATATTATGTGGCGTTAACCACTGCATGGCCATTTCGTGGGTCGCTTTTTTAAAGCCTTCCATTAAATAGTCGCCTTGCACGTAGTTTGCTTCATCGTAATGCTGCATATTAATGCTTAAATTACTGACCCAATCAATCAGGCGTGACTTTTCTTGGTTATCGAATGCTATTTGTAATAGATTTTTTTTATCTTGGTATAAGCGTGGCAATTTTTCGGTGTTATCGTTAATTAAGCAAATGTATTCAAACACCATTTCAATAATGTCTTCGAAGTATTCAATACCTTCATCGGTAAGCGCTAAGCTAATATTAAAATCTTTAAAGTTGCTGCCATTAATACCACCGCCAGCAGAAAGTGCATTGATCCAGCCTTGCTCTTTTAAAATAGAATAAAGAGAACCAGCGCCTTCATAGCCAAGTAAGTGGGCAATAAAACTTACTGTTTTATGGCGATAAAAGTCGTCAATATTAGGCATAGCAAAACTTATAATAAGTTTTTGCATATGCTTATGTGGCTCAATATGGAGTATTTTTCCTATGTCTTGTTTGCGATAAAGTGGCTCACTGATCTCTGGCTTTTTAAGGTTTTTGTTGCCGTTAATTGCGCCAAAGTAAGTTTGAGTCCAGCTTTGTAGTGTATCTAGTGTTTCGTTTGCGCAAATAACTAAAGTCATCCACTGAGCTTGGTACTGGCTATTAAAAAAGTCACGAAGCTCATCACTAATACAGCGCTCTCTGTCAGCTAAGGTTTGTAGGTTTCCTACAGAAAACTTAGCAAATGGATGAGCTGGATTTACCGTTTCTTTATGGGCTTGATAAATACGGCGACCGTCGTCTTTTATTTTTAGTTTAAACTCGGCTTCAATTGCGTTACGTTCTTTTTCTGTTTCGGCTGAATTTAAAAGAGGCGCAATAAAAAAGCGGCTAAATTGGGTAAGTGCTTGTTCAAATTCTTGATTGTTAATATCAAAAAAGTAACAGGTATGCTCAGTGCCGGTCCACGCATTGGTGTTGCCGCCAGCTTGCGAAACAAAATTATTAAAACTGCCTGAATCTGGGTATTGGTCAGTGCCTAAAAAAAGCATGTGCTCTAAAAAGTGTGCTAGGCCTTGCCTATCAAGAGGGTCGTCAAAATGTCCGGCGTTAACTGCCATTGATGCTGCCGCTTTTGTAGAATCTTTATCTTGCACTAATAGTACTTTTAGACCATTGTCCAGTGTAAAGGCGCGGTATGCTCTGTTATCATTGCGGCTGATATTCAAATGATGCTCCTGAAACTAAACGTTTACTTGTTAACAACAGATGATGGCTTCAGGAAAGCGAAGTACAGCTTAAAGATTTACCTGAATCTCATGAAAGAACTATTTTAGAAATAAATAGATTTATATTGTTAATATAGCTGACAAACGGGCAAACTGGCTACTGTTTTATATTCTTTAATCGGTTGATTTTTTATGAAAACAATCCTAATAATGCGCCACGGCGAAGCAACACCCATGCAGGCTGATGATGCAGGTAGAAATTTAACCCAAGCAGGGCATGATGAAGCTGAAAAAATGGGCCTTTGGCTCAGTAAAGCACACTACCCTGATGCACTGTTAGTTAGTCCTTACATTCGAGCACAGCAAACAGCTGCAGGTGTGGCTAAAAATAACGTATTTAAATTTAGCGAAACCACGTCTGATATAATTCCCGAAGGCAAACCTCAAATTGCTGCTGACTACATCGAAACACTTATTGCTACTCACCCCCAATGCAATACATGGCTTGTTGTATCACATATGCCTATTGTAAGTTATTTAGTGGACCAGTTAAGCCCTGGCAATATGCCCATTTTTAATACGGGTGCTGTTGCTGTTATTAGTTACGATGAGCAAACCCAGCGTAGTAGTTATTTAAGTATAAATGCCCCAGAAAACGTTTAAATATAAATAATTGAGTAAAGTAAAATGACAATAGAACGTTTACAAACAGGTGCGCGCATGAGCCGCATTGTAAAACATAACGGCACTGTGTATTTATGTGGGCAGGTATGCGCCGACGCGCAAAAAGATATCAAAGAACAAACTCAAACTATGCTTGATAAAGTAGAGGCATTGCTTGATGAAGCGGGAAGTTCAAAAGAACATATGCTTAGCGCGACTATTTATGTAAAGAGTATGGAATACTTTGCTGATATGAATGCAGTATTGGATGCGTGGGTAACCGAGGGTTATGCACCAGCACGTGCCTGCGTAGAAGCTAAAATGGCACGTGATGCACTGCTTGTTGAAATTTCAGTCGTTGCAGCTTTAAAAGAATAATAGCTTTAATGACTTGCTCCCCCGTTGTACTCATCACTGGCTCTAGTCGAGGTATTGGCGCAGCTACCGCATTATATTTTGCAAAGCACGGTTATAATGTTTGCATTAATTATAAAGCAGATTTAGCTAGTGCAATATTGGTGGCAGAAAAAGTAAAGCAATTAGGCGTTGAGGCTGAAGTAATTCAAGGTGACGTGTCACTAGAGGCTGACGTTTTAGCTTTATTTATGCATATAGATAAAGTCTTTGGTCAACTTGATGTACTAATAAATAACGCCGGTATTTTAAAACCACAAATGCCTTTGTTAGAAATGAGTGCTGAGCGCATAAACGAAGTTTTGACTACAAATATTACCAGTGCTTTTTTATGTAGCCGTGAGGCAATAAAGCGAATGGGAAATGGCGGTAGTATTGTTAATGTTTCATCGGGGGCCGCTAAAACGGGCTCTCCTAATGAGTACATTGATTATGCAGCATCTAAAGGTGCAATGGACACATTTACTATTGGCTTGGCCAAAGAGGTGGCAAGTAAAGGTATTCGTGTTAACTCGGTTAGACCTGGGCTTATTTACACTGATATGCATAGTGATGGCGGTGAAAAAAATCGAGTCGATCGTCTTAAAAGTAAATTACCCCTTGGCAGAGGCGGTACACCCGATGAAGTTGCTGCAGCAATTTACTTTTTAGCTTCAGAGCACGCTTCTTTTACAACGGGTAGTTTTGTTGATGTAGCCGGCGGTTTGTAAGCTAAAGTAATAAAGCTAGCCAAAACGTAAAGCTAATAACACTTAAGATAGTAGAAAGTACGACAGCCCCAGCAAGAGTAGCTTCATGCTGCTTTATTTGAGTCGCAATAAGATAAGCATTTACGCCAACAGGGGACGCACTTAAAAGTACCAATACATTAAGTATTTGCGTGTCTAGCTTAAATACATAGGTGCCTACCAATAAAACTAACGCAGGCAATAAAAATATTTTTAAAATTGATGCTATTAACGCAGGTTGCCAATTTGCTGCTATTTTATAAAAAGCTAAATTAGCACCAAGTACAAATAGCGCACAGGCAATTGCTGGTTTAGCTAATAGCTCCAAACTATTTGCTAAGTCGGTGAACAGTGTTACTCCTAATATGTTTAATGTAAGCCCGCATCCAATACTCAGTACTATTGGATTTAACACCATACTTTTTCCAAAGTGCGACCACGAAAATTTATCGCTACTGCCCTTAGCCCCTATTAAAAAAGTAAGTGCAAATAACAATGTGCTATGAAAAGTAATGATCATAAACGCAATGGCTATCATCTCTTTGCCAAGCGATGCAATAACAATAGGAATACCCACTAACACCATATTTGAATAGCTAGAAGCGAGTCCAAAGACGCCGTGTTGTTGGTAATTTTTTAAATACTTTTTATTTAAATAAAAGCGATCAATTAAAATACCCACCCCAAACACGCTCAGAACGGGTATGTAAAAACTCAAAAATGCAAAAAGGCTAATGCTTTGCTGTAAGTTAATTTGCGACATATTTAACAATAAAAAAGCAGGCAAACTCACATAAAAAGTAAATTTACTTAGACCCGCAATGTGTTGTTCGTTAAAAAATTTTAACTTACAACAGCCATAACCCAGTGCCACAATAAAAATGAGCGGAAAAATAATTGAAAAAATATGCACGTAGTTACATCCTAGTAATAGCTAAAGTTAGCGTCTAAATTCATCACTTTGCGGTAAATTAATTAGTATGAGTACAGCGCCTCTACCACCATATTCGAGAGGGGCTTGGTGCATCGCTATTACGTCAGGATGCTGTACTAAGTACTGAGGCACTTTGTGTTTTAGTACGCCGCCGCCAATACCGTGCACTACACACGCACAATAGTAATGCTGCTTTTTACATTCGTGAATGAGTCCAGCGAGTTCGTCTTTAGCAAGTTCTTTATTTAAGCCATGTAAATCTAGCGTCAAATCGGGTGCAAAGTCACCACGGCGAAGCTGTTTAGCTAGGAAAGTATCTTGGCCTGGTTTTACATATTTAACCGTGCCGTGGGTGTCTATATCGGGAATATAAACGTCTGAGAAGAAAAATTCAGATTGAGCCTGCTTTTTTTGCTGGGCAAATTGCTTAGCTTGTGACACCTTAGGCTTTGTATCAAAACGATGAGTATCTTGTTTAAATACTTTGGCGCCTGTGATCGTTTGACGAAATAAGCTTATGTCGTCATTGCTTAGGGACGAATGTGATGGAGTGTCTTTTTTCATAACTATTACCTAAACAAAAAAACGTAAAAACGCAGCGCAAAAGGCGGTACAATACTTAAATGAGGGGCAATTGTAATTTGCCCAGCGCAGATAGGCAATGCAATCGTCTTAAAGACTCAAAACAGTCAGTAAGCTAATACAGGTAAAAATATATGAGCGATTTACAAATAGAAGAAGCAACACTCGAAGAAGCCGTTGCAGAACTGTCAACTTTACATGACTGGTTACGTTGGACTACAAGCCAATTTGCAAGTAGTAGTATATTTTTTGGACACGGTACAGATAACGCATGGGATGAAGCTGTAAGCTTATTACTGCCTGCGCTTAGCTTGCCTGTTGATGCGCCAAAAGAATTAATGCACGCGCGTTTAACAAGCACAGAAAAAAACCGACTTGCGGGTCTTATTGCAGAACGTATTAACGACTGCACACCAGTACCTTACTTAACAAACATTGCATGG
This sequence comes from Pseudoalteromonas sp. NGC95, assembly GCF_015864705.1. Taxonomy (NCBI): domain Bacteria; kingdom Pseudomonadati; phylum Pseudomonadota; class Gammaproteobacteria; order Alteromonadales; family Pseudoalteromonadaceae; genus Pseudoalteromonas; species Pseudoalteromonas sp. NGC95. The sequence continues at coordinate 52,476 of NZ_JADYWR010000009.1, read as the reverse complement.
TTTGCGGGTATGCCATTTTATGTGGATGAACGTGTACTTATACCTCGCTCACCGTTTGCTGAGCTTATCAGCAACCGCTTTACACCCTGGCTTGAAGAGCCACAATCGGTTAACCGCATATTAGATTTATGTACGGGGTCGGGTTGTATAGCAATTGCACTTGCTCAAGCTTTTGAGGAAGCACAAGTTGATGCGGTAGATATATCGTATGAAGCGCTTGAAGTGACAGACATTAACATTAACGATTACATGTTAAGTGATCGTGTGTTACCCATTCAGTCTGATGTATTTAGCGGTGTACCAGGTCAAAAATACGACCTAATAGTTGCAAACCCACCGTATGTTGATGCAGAAGATATGGCTGACCTGCCACGTGAGTTTCATCATGAACCAGAGCTTGGGCTTGCATCAGGCCACGATGGTTTAGATGTAACCCGTACTATTTTAAGTGAAGCGAGTGAACACCTAACTGATAACGGTTTGTTATTTGTAGAAGTTGGTAACTCTATGGTACATATGGATGCACTTTATCCGGGCGCGCCGTTTGAATGGATTGAATTTGAACAAGGCGGCTTAGGTGTATTTGTAATTAGCAAAAAGCAGCTAGATGAGTATTTTGCAAAATAAGTAAAAAATGAATAGCCAAGCCGTGTGCTTGGCTATTGGTAGTCATTAGGAATGAGGAAAGTTAATGGCAGGTAATAGCATTGGACAGTTATTTAAAGTGTCCACCTTTGGTGAGAGCCACGGCGTTGCATTAGGCGGCGTTGTTGATGGTACTCCCGCAGGTCTTGAAATCACAGAGGCCGACTTACAAATTGATTTAGATCGCCGAAAACCAGGCCAAAGCCGTTATACAACGCAGCGCCGTGAAAGCGATCAAATAAAAATATTAGCAGGCGTTTTTGAAGGTAAAACCACAGGTACCAGCATTGGTTTATTGATTGAAAATACCGATCAACGCTCGCAAGATTACGGCAAAATTAAAGATGTATTTCGCCCAGGTCATGGCGATTACACGTATTGGCATAAGTACGGCTTGCGCGACTATCGCGGTGGCGGTCGTTCATCTGCACGCGAAACCGCAATACGCGTAGCGGCAGGTGCTATTGCTAAAAAATACTTAAAGCAATTTCATGGTATTGAAGTTAAAGCATGTTTAAGTCAGCTTGGCCCTATCAAGGCGGAAACGTTTGACTGGGACGAAGTTGAAAATAACTTATTCTTCTTCCCTGATGCAAGTAAGCTTGAAGCGCTTGACGAATATATGCGTGACCTTAAAAAGCAAGGTGACTCAGTTGGCGCTAAAGTAAAAGTAGTGGCAAGCAATGTACCTGTTGGTCTTGGTGAGCCAGTATTTGACCGCCTTGATGCCGAACTTGCACACTCATTAATGAGTATTAATGCAGTTAAAGGCGTTGAAATTGGTGATGGCTTTGACGTAGTTGAGCAAAAAGGCTCTGAGCATCGCGACGAGCTAACCCCTGAAGGTTTTACATCAAACCATGCGGGTGGCGTACTTGCCGGTATTTCGACAGGGCAAGATATTATTGCTTCTATTGCGCTAAAACCAACGTCGAGTATTACCATCCCAGGTAACAGCATTAATACAAGCAACGAAGCGGTTGAGATGATCACCAAAGGTCGTCACGATCCGTGTGTGGGTATTCGTGCAATCCCGATTGCTGAGGCAATGATGGCTATTACATTAATGGATCATTTACTGCGCCAACGCGGACAAAATCCACATGTAAACCACGAACACGGGCCAATTAACGGCTCTGTGTAAGTATTTATAATTATAAAAAACGCGGACTACCGCGTTTTTTTATGTCTGTAATTTAGTTTAAAGCCTTTCAGGAGTTGTTCAAGTAGGCCCTATATACTGCAAGAAGGAGGGTAGTAATCATGAACGATAATATTAATGAACACTCACAAATGAAAGCCCAAGCTGCAATAGCCCGCTTAGAGCGATTCAGTAAGTTAACTGATAGCAGCATTGGCATTCCTTTTACTAAATTTAATATAGGTTTGGAGGCTGTGATTGGTTTAATTCCCGTTATAGGTGATGCCGCAGGGCTAATTTTATCAAGTTATGTGCTGATAGAAGCGCAGCGTTTAGGTGTGAGTAAACGTATAAAGACTAAGATGATTATCAATATGCTCATAGACTTTGTGGGCGGTTTAGTGCCATTTTTTGGTGATATTTTTGATGCCTTTTTTAAAGCTAACACGCGTAATACACAACTATTAAAAAAGCATTTAAACAAGCAGTTGAGTGAGTAATTAATAGCTTTAAGTAACAGTTAGCAAAGAGACTTTAAACAAAATGTTGTTGGTTGTTAAATCACCTAGTATGGTAGGAGCGTCTATTCACTTTGGTATTTACAATATGCAATTATTTATCGGTAATAAAAACTACTCTAGCTGGTCATTACGCGCATGGTATTTAATGAGTAAATTTGATGTTGAGTTTAGTGAAACCCAGCTAGTACTCGACACCCCCGACTTTTACAATGAACTAAAAAAGACCTTTGCTTTGCAAAAAGTCCCAGCGTTAATTGATGGCGATTTACAGGTATGGGATTCGCTAGCAATTTGTGAATATATTAACGATGCTTACTTATCAGGCGCTGCATGGCCAAAATATATTACCCAAAGAGCTAAAGCGCGTGCACTAAGCGCTGAAATGCATTCAGGCTTTGTGGCACTGCGCAGTGAAATGCCAATGAATATAAGAGCAACCCGTAAAGTAGACCTATCGAGCGAAGCACTAAAAGACATAGCCCGTATAGACGAAATATTTGCACAGCAACAAGATGTGTTTCCAAATGAGTGGTTTTTTGGTGACTTTAGTATTGCTGATGCCATGTATGTGCCTGTTGTACTGCGCTTAAAAACCTATCAAATTACGTTATCGCCAGAGGCACAGCAATATTGTGACTTTGTTATGCGCTGCCCAGTATTGCAAGCATGGATCACTCAGGCATTAACCGAGACCGATATTGTAGAGTGTGATGAAGCAGGAACGCCTGTATAATTATTGTTTTCTTATATGGCATGTTTTATACCTTAAAATCATAAGTTTAAACTAGGCAGCTCATGTATCTAAATCACCCAAGGTATGGCAATACACCAATAACTACCAATACCCCAGTGACAATAGAGGCGATAGAGAATGCGCACTGGCGTTACTCGAGCCTTAAATACTTCCCTAATACGGTAATATTGGCTGATATAAAAAAGCAAAACTATGCCATTTATCCTCGGGCACTTTATGTTGATATTGAAGAGAAGTGCGGGACTTGCTCTAAGGCATTTATTTTTTTTGCTCAAGAGCAGCAATATTGGTTTGAAACATTAAGATTTTGGGTCGATTCACACTGTACTCATTGCTTTGAATGCCGTAGACATGCCAGATATATACTAACTCTACGTAAACGGTACGATATGTTAACTAGCTTAGCCAATAAAACCTCAGGTGAAAAAACACAGCGTAAAGAACTTGGTAATACTCTTTACTGTTTAGGTATTATTAAAAATATCAATAAAGTGAAAGATTAGTCCGCTTATATTTTACTATCACGCCTTATTTTTACTTTAGTTGTAAAAGCCCGTACAATTCGTCTCGTTTTTACTGCGCAAAATAGCGCTGCAACCGAGAAAAATTAGCCTAATTTTATGCATCAAATAGCTGATCTAATTTCAATTTTTGAACGCACTTTTTATCAAAGTCATAATACATGTCTGATAAAAGGCGATTTTGAACCTGTGTATTTACCAGCAACAGAGCACGTGCCATATCACCAAGTTGTATTTGCGCATGGTTTTTACGCGAGTGCATTACATGAGGTTGCACACTGGTTGGTTGCAGGCGATGAACGTCGTTTATTAGAAGATTACGGCTATTGGTATTGTCCTGATGGGCGCGACAAACAAAAACAAGCTGAGTTTGAAAACGTAGAAGTAAAGCCTCAAGCTATAGAGTGGTTATTAAGCACCGCAGCAGGGTTTAATTTTAATGTGTCGGTGGATAACTTAAACGGCGAGCAAACATGTCGGTTTGATTTTCAGCAGCGAGTACATGCACGTGTATTATCGTTAATCGAAAATGGCTTTAACTCTCGTACAGAGTCACTTTTAAAAGCACTCTCTGATTTTTATAATACACAGTGGCCATTAACAGCGCAGCAATTTAATTGGCAACATCCGAAGGAGCTTTGTAATGGCGTTTAAATTAGGTTTAATTGTAAACCCAGTAGCGGGTTTAGGCGGAACAGTTGCTTTAAAAGGTAGTGATGGCGCACACACAGCCGCTAAAGCAATCGAATTAGGTGCAGAACCAAAAGCAAATAGCCGTACAAAAGCAGCGCTTGAAGTGCTATTGCCTTATAAAGAACGCTTAACCATTTACACCGTTAACGGTGACATGGGTGAGCAAACAGCAAAAGCCTTGGGCTTTAATGTAGAGGTTGTATACAACTCTGCAGTAATAACAACCCCAGATGACACAGAACAAGCAGCAAAAGTACTTAAAGACTTTGGTGTTGATTTAGTTTTATTTGCTGGAGGCGATGGTACAGCGCGTAATATTTGCCATGCAATAGAGGATACCATTCCCGTACTTGGTATTCCTGCAGGCTGTAAAATTCACTCTGGTGTTTACGCTATTACACCAAAAGCTGCAGGGCGCGTAGTCGAAATGCTGGTTAAGGGGGAGTTAGTTACCTTAGCTGATGCAGAGGTAATGGATATAGATGAAGATGCCTTTAGACAAGGCACAGTAAAAGCAAAGCGCTACGGCGAAATGCAAACACCTAGCGAAGTACGCTATATGCAAGCGGTTAAAAATGGCGGCAAAGAAACCGACGAACTCGTACTTGCCGACATTGCTGCGCATGTTGTATCGCAAATGGATGAAGACACATTTTATATAATGGGTAGCGGCTCAACCGTTGAAGCCATAATGGAAGAAATGGGACTTGAGAATACGTTGCTTGGCGTTGATTTAATAAAAGATCAAACCTTAGTTGCTCAAGATTTAACGGCGAAGCAATTACTTGAGCTTACACATGATCAAAGTACTAAGTTAGTCATTACGCTCATTGGCGGGCAAGGGCATATATTTGGCCGTGGTAACCAGCAATTGAGCCCTGCGCTTATACGCGCAATTGGCAAAGAAAATATTATTGTAGTAGCAACTAAAACAAAACTACAAGCGCTTAATGGTCGCCCCCTTATTTGTGATACAGGCGATGGCGAATTAGATGATGAATTAACCGGTTATATTAAAGTAACCACCGGATTTAACGACCATATTATGTATGCAGTAGGGCACCAAAACCTTGAAAATACAGGTGCTTTACAAAACCAGGAGATTAATAAATGAGTTTAGTGAACTATATCGATGCAGCCCAGCAGTACTTCGATGATTTAGTAATAAAAGCAACTGACGATGAGTTATTTGCAGGCGGCTATTTACGAGGTCATTTTGATCTTGCAGTTGGTTATGCCGAAGTAGAAAAGCTGACAATCAGTATAGATGAGCTAAACGAAACTGTAGAGCAGAGCTTAGTTAAAGCGTATCGTAATGGTGAGCTTAACGAAGAAGATAAGACATTAGTTGCACGCTTGTGGGAAGAAGTTAAAGCCCTCGCTTAAAAGTAAGTGATACAAAAAACACGATTTGTTTATCACTATCGTGTTTTTTTGTGTCCAAAACTTTTAAAGCTAATTTTTATGTTAATTTACTGTTTTGTTTTTATGCGATATTGTTACTAAAAATAAATTTAGGAACAATAAGAATGAATAATAATCAAGACGCTTTACCTTCAGGGGTTGTTGCGCGTTTTTTAAATTTTGTTGAACGGGTTGGCAATAAGCTTCCAGATCCAGCCGTAATATTTCTGTTTGCAATGTTATTAATTTGGTTTTTGTCGTGGTGGTTTTCAGGCGTGAGTTTTGATGCAATAGACCCACGAACTGGCGAAGCGATTATTATTAATAATATGCTGGCAAGTGATTCGCTCGCAACCTTTTTATCCTCTATGGTAAAAACCTTTACCGGCTTCGCTCCTTTAGGTGTCGTTTTAGTAGCTATGTTAGGTGTCGGTGTTGCAGAGCATTCGGGCTTCATTAATACCGGTCTTAAGTTAATGCTTAAAGTTACTCCTAAAAAGCTATTAACGCCTTCAATCATTTTAGTAGCCATTGTGAGCCATACCGCTACTGACGCAGGTTATGTATTAGTTATTCCACTTGCCGGTGTTATATTTTATGCTGCAGGGCGCCATCCGCTTGCGGGTATTGCAGCTGCATTTGCAGGAGTCAGTGGTGGTTTTGGGGCTAACTTTATTCCATCAGGGATTGATCCATTACTACAAAGCTTTACTCAAAGTGCAGCGCAAATAATTAATCCTGCAATAACAATTAACCCGTTAAATAACTGGGCATTTGCTTCAGCATCTAGCTTATTTATTGTGGCATTAGGCTGGTACATTACCGATAAAATTATTGAACCACGTTTACAAAAAACAACGGTTGATGGTGCTAAAGAGGATTTACCTGTATTTGAAGATGCACGTAGTGATGAAAAACGTGCCTTTTATATAGCCAGTACCGTGATGATTGCAGGGCTTGCGTTATTAGCATTTGTCTCTGCTCCAGACGATTCTGCAATGCGCAGTAGTGACGGATCCCTTACTAATTTTAGCTCCCCTTTAATGCAATCAATTGTACCACTAATATTTTTACTTTTTTGGCTACCTGGCACAGTATATGGTTTTACGGTAGGTACCTTTAAAACTTCAAAAGATATGATTGATGCTATGAGTAAAGCGATGAGCGGCATGGCATATTATATCGTTATGGCGTTTTTTTGTTCGCTATTTATTGCTGCATTTAGTAAATCAAATTTAGGTGCATTACTCGCAATCGAAGGTGCGCAGTTATTAAAGGCAATGGAATTGCCAAGTGCAGTAACGGTTGTGGGCATTATCTTTTTAACTGGCTTTGTTAACTTGTTTGTAGGTTCAAGTTCAGCAAAATGGGCGTTACTTGGCCCTATTTTTGTACCGATGTTAATGCAACTTGGCATTTCGCCAGACTTAACTCAAGCCGCTTATCGTGTAGGTGACTCAAGTTCTAATATTATTACACCGTTAATGCCTTATTTCCCATTAGTGGTGGTGTACTGTCAAAAGTATGTGAAAGGCACAGGTATAGGTACTTTAATTGCTATTATGCTACCGTACTCAATCGCCTTTATGATTGGCTGGAGTATCTTTTTATTAGGTTACTGGGCACTTGGTATTCCACTAGGGCTTGATGCTAGCTACGTTTACCCAGCTTTGCCTTAACCTAAACCTTGATTTATGAACCTCACTCACTTGAGTGAGGTTTTTAAATAAAAGTCCTGTAATGTAAAAGTAAGTCTAAGTTACCTTTCTAAATCTCTCACTATATAGCCAAATAAGTTGGCCTCACCAACAATATACACATCATCTTTTTTGTTGTTCATTATTGTAGACTTAGCGTCGTACCACCTAAAATCATGAATTTTATTCGTTTTAGGGTCTTTGAAGTATAAATGAGTACAACTATCTTCATACTCGGTGCCACACTTTTGTACATCGGTCAGTATATATTCCTTATACCAATAGCCGCCTTGCGTGTAGTAAGCCCATAATTTAATGGGATCAGAGATAAAAATATAGAGTATTCCATAGATTAATAAAGGGGATAATGGGTACATGAAAATGGATGCCAATTTCATTTTTGTATCTGAAAAATTGTATTTAAGTGATTCTCTATATTTACTGCAGCGTTTGTATTTATTGAATATAAGTATATTTAAATAGATAAATAGTGCGCAACAGATAATAGGGAGGGCTATAAAGAAAACAACGTCGTATAGCTCATTTGAGATGAATGGTGGATCTGTAAAGTCCATTAAAATAGGAATAGTGATGCATAATAAAATGGAGAGTATTATTGCTACAAAGAGCAAGTTGTCGTAAATCTTTTTCAATTTTTAATTCATCCGTGAACTATAGCCTTTGTTTAGTTTACAGAATTTTTGTTATTTTAAAAATCAGAGGAATATATTTTTAGGCATTAAGTAACCCGAACTCAGGCTAAAAAAACTATCTCAAGCTGCTATTGAATTGACGCGAAGGTTTACTTTGTATTCACTGTGGCAGCAGCTTAAAAACAAAAAAACCTTGTCACTTTCGTGGCAAGGTTTTTTTATTAAAGAGTCGTTGCTTATTTAGCTGTGAAGCTTACTGGGCGACGTTCTTTACGAGGGCCAGTACGCTTATCACCGCGTTGGCTATCGTCTTTATCTTTACTAAAGGTGCGCTTTTTGTCACCAGCTGGACGCTCAGAGCGTTCTGCACGTGGCTCAGCAGGGCCTTGATCTTGTGTAATTGTTAAGCCCATAGGACGTTTACAAATAAACACTTTTTGGAAATGATCAAGTACATCTTTAGGCATGTTTTGCGGTAATTGAACCGTACTGTGATTGTCGTGTAAACGAATATCACCAATAAACTTGCTTGAGATGTCAGCTTCGTTAGCGATAGCACCAACAATGTTCTTAACCTGAACACCGTGTTCACGACCTACTTCGATACGGTAAGTATCCATAGGGCCTGCATCACGACTGTTACGTTCGCGAGGTTTACGCTCAGCGCGTTCACCACCACGTTCGCCGCCACGTTCGTTACGACGTCCACGGTCACCACCGCGATCATTGCGGTCGTTACTACGTGGGTTGCGATCGTTACGCTCGTTACGTTCACGAGGTTGAATCTTAACTTCTTCAACTTTAATTGGAGACTGTTGCTGTGCTAAACACAGTAACGCACCCGCTAAGCTTTCAAGAGGAAGTTCAAGTTTTTCAGCCATGTTAGTAGCTATCTCGTTAAAGAATGTAATATCTTTGTTTTCAAGCGCAATAGTTAATTTTGCTTGTAACGCTTCAATACGTTTTTCTTCAACGATTTTTGCAGTTGGTAATTCAACTTGTGCAATTTCAGACTTCGTATGACGAATGATATTTTTAAGTAAATAACGTTCGTTATGTTTTACGAATAAAATTGCTTTACCAGTACGACCAGCACGACCTGTACGGCCGATACGGTGAACGTAGGCTTCAGAATCTTGTGGTATATCGTAGTTGATAACTAAGCTTAAGCGGTCAACATCTAGACCACGAGCAGCAACGTCTGTTGCAATAACAACATTTAGCATGCCGCTTTTTAAGCGTTCTACAGTGCGTTCACGTGCTTGCTGGTTCATATCACCATTAAGTGGAGCAGCAGAGAAACCTTCGCGCTCTAATAACTCAGCAAGTTGTACTGTATCGTTACGCGTACGTACGAAAACAATAGCACCTTCATACTGTTCAGCTTCTAAGAAGCGAACAATAGCTTTATTTTTATGTACGCTTGCATTCCAAAACACTTGCTCAACAGATGATACTGTAGAGTTACGCGCAGAAATATGAACCTGTTCAGGATTGTTCATATACTTGCTGCTGATGTTTTGAATTTGCTTAGGCATAGTCGCAGAGAAAAGACATGTTTGCTTTTCGCGCGGTGTTTTTTCCATGATGCTTTCTACATCATCGATAAAGCCCATACGTAACATTTCATCGGCTTCATCAAGTACAAGTGCTTGTAGAGCATCAAACTTGATAGTGCCACGGTTAATGTGATCGATTAAACGACCTGGAGTTGCAACAATAACCTGAGCGCCACGACGAAGTGCGCTTAATTGGATACTGTAGCTTTGGCCACCATATAGTGCCAATACTTCAATACCACGAACATGTTTAGCATATTGTTCGAATGCCTCAGCAACTTGGATCGCAAGCTCACGTGTTGGTGTGAGTACAAGGATCTGTGGCTGTTTCACAGACGGGTCAATATTATTTAGTAATGGCAGTGCAAATGCTGCGGTTTTACCTGTACCCGTTTGAGCTAGTCCCAGTACGTCCTTTCTTTCTAGCAATAACGGTATACATTGAGCTTGGATTTCAGATGGTGTCTTGTAACCCAACTCTTCAACTGCCTTCAAAATTGCAGGAGAAAGATTTAGAGATTCAAACGTGACTGGTTCTGACATTAATACGCCTCAACGAATTTAAAGAGGCGCGCATTATATAGGATTCGCGAGGCAAATGCTTGTATAAATTGAAACTAATTTGTATGTGTTTGATGTTGGTCGAAATTTAACCAGCTCAATGTAGGGTTTATTAAACTGGTTAACATATTTAATACAAAGCTTATTTATACAAGCCTAGGTTTTCTTTTGCGTAAGCTTCAAATTCTGTAAATCCACCAATGTGATTTTGGTCTACAAAAATTTGTGGAACAGTAGGGCAAGGCTTACCCGCTGACTTTTCAAGGTCGGCTTTACTAATGCCCTCTTTAATTATGTCGATGTAACGAAATTTAAAGTCATCACGTTCATTTGATAATTGCTCAGCAACATCTTTCGCACGAACACAAAATGGACAACCTTCACGGCCAAAAATTACGGTTAACATAGCTTTCTCCTCAATTTGATTAATATCAGTTTAAATGAATGGAAAATTATTTAAAGAGAAAAAAATCGATTGCACCATTCTAATAAATGCATAAATCATATTATGCATAGCAATATGATTTGCAAAATGCGAATGAAAAACCAGAGCCCAGTTTGTCTAACACTTAAGTCTATGAATGCAAGTGTGTTTACAAGAATTAATTTATGGCACATAACTTGATGATGTAGAGCTATACATTGGGTTAACGAGAATACTTTATGAATATTAATAGTCACGTTTTAGAAATTATCCAAGGGGTAATAGGTAAATATTGTGAAACCCAAAGTCAAAAATTCTCTATTACCTTAATCAACAAGTTGCAATGTAACTACGTCTGTTTGCAAATTCCGCCAGAGCAAATGATTGCACAATGCGAGGCGTTTCTTACTCCGGCGCTAGCAGCAGTAAAACAGTGCTTTTTATTGACGCTCGAAGCAAATATTCAGGGAGTTAGTATTCACTATCAGATTGATGATTCTGAACAAGTAAACACGTTGGATTTTCACGGGCTCTTAGCAACTAAAGAGTCTGTTAGTTTAGCGCTTGATGTTAGACAAAATGTAGACGTTTTAACTGATTGCGAAGCGTTACTCAAAAGCTGTTTAAAAATGTCAGCTAATACTCACGATCGTTTTGGTTTAAATTTTAAATTATTTAATAGCACGCTTAGAGAGTCTGCACAGCTAGAGGATTTACGCCATCTTAGTGGTAACGCATTAATTGATAAATTAAATAGTGACAGCTTAAATACACACATAAAGTTGTGCTCTATTAACGACATTTACGAGCTGAGCCAAGCTCATAAACTATCTAAAAAAATATTAGGCTGGCCATTTTTTGATACCGACTTAATTACTATTTTAACAACATTTCACACACAAACACGTTTATCGGTATTAGTAGCAGACGACAGCTTACCGAGCCAAATTGCTACAAAAGTAATGCTTGAAATGCTGGGCTGCTTAGTAACGTGTGCAGAAAATGGTGCCAGTGCATTAACACTTGCTCAAAATGAACCATTTGACTTGCTACTTTTAGATGAGCGTATGCCAGGAATGTTTGGTAGCGATGTGGCGCAGCAATTAGTTAGGCAAAATACACCTAATAACAATACTCCTAAAGTTATTTTAACGGGGTTAACAGGCGATGAGCAAATAGCTGAGTTGTTTGATAAAGGAATTACTCACTATTTACAGAAGCCAGTGACAAAAGCGGTACTTGAGAAATTTATTAAACCTTGGCAGTTAGCCTCTTAAATTGATTAATAAGGAGAGAGTTATGGATGATTTCTCTAAGACAGCACCTATTTTAATTGGTTTTCAAAACAATTACTTTTTGCCAAAAGGCATTTTGTATGACGGGGTTGAAGAGTCATCAAGAATTACTGGCGTGGGGAAAAATACACTCTATTTATTGACCTTCTGCGCAGAGCAATTTGCTTTAGTTATTAATACACCCATTCACTTTACGCAAAACTATAGCGAGCTTAAAAATCCGATTGGTATATTAAAAGTCATTGCGGTGGGGGCATTTAAAGCGGGTTCGTACGGTGTTCAAACCATTAAGCAGATAGACCTTTTTAGTAATATTATAGAGGTGGTATTTGGGAAAAGAAGTTTAAATGCTTTTACACATATAGGTTTAGCCGAAAACATCAAAAAACATGGGACCACTAATATAATTTTAGCGGGTACTGTGTCTTCTATCTGTATTGATTCAACTGTGCGCACTGCTGTTGCACTTGGTTCTAATGCCACTATTTTAAGTGACTGCACACCGAGACGCACTCCTTTTGAACAAGCATTCTACCGTGAAAAGGTTTCCCTTCTTTATGTACGAGTTTGTCAGAGTAATACTTTTATAAAGTATTGGAGAGATCATGAATAATAATGATGAGCTACAAGTTCAAATCCAATATGCACTAGTTGAAAAACTTTCCAATAGTAATCGACGTCAAGCAAAGCTATTAGCTATTTTAGATGAGTGTATTTTTGAGTGTGATAAACATTTGAATTTTACTTATATTAATGAAGCTTGGGAAAAGAAGTTAGGTTACTCAACCGATTCATTAATTGGCTCCAATATTACTAAGTTAATGAATTGCGATGATATTATGCATTTTGTCGCATACAGCTGTTGTTTGCTAGAAGGAAAGCAGGCACCCAGTGTAGAAATACAAATTAAAAGCAATATCGGGCTCATGAACTGGTTTGAGTTAAGGTTAGTTTATGATGAAAAAAGCGGCTTTATAGGCTCGTTCTATGACATTCAACGTCATAAAGATTCTCAATTTTTGCTAACGCAACAGCAAAAATATGTTAAACGCTTATCGCTTGTTGCGAGCCATACAAATAACTTAGTGATTATTACAGATAAGTTTGGTGTGATTGAGTGGGTTAACAATAGTTTTGAAGTGCTTACAGGCTACACCTGTGATGAGGTTATAGGCACTAGCCCAGGTCAATTGCTACAAGGGCCAAAAACATGTGAAAAAAGTCGTAAGGTTATGTCTCACGCTGTAAAAAATGGGCTTCCTTTTCAAGTTGAAACCACAAATTACGATAAAAATGGTAACGTTTATTGGGTTGCTATTGATGCAAATCCAGTGCGAGATGATGAAGGTAAAGTAAAGCATTTTATCGCTATAGAAACTAATATTACGCAGCGAGTTAAAGCTGAACAAGCAATGGCAGAGATAGAATATAACTACCACTCTGTCGTAGATAATATTCCTGATATTGTTCTACGCCTTGATACATTTGGCAATTTATTATTTATAAATCAAGCATGGCAACGCGTCTTACACAGCAATGTAGATGAGAGCCTTGGCTTACCTATAATTAAGTTTATAGCAAAAGAAGATGTAGAAAAAATTTGTAGCACTTTGCTTGATTATAAACAAGGTAAGCGTGATATACGTCGCTTTGACATACGTTTGATTAATGCACAAGGCATAAATAATTGGGTTGAAATGACACTTACTCCCATTGTGGGTGGCTACGAAAGCGATTTGTTATCTATTGCCGCAACACTTGTTGATATACAAGAACGTATTGAAAGCGAGCAAATATTGCTTGAAGCTAAACATCAGGCAGAAACATTAGCTGAGTCTAAAAGCCGATTTATGGCAAATATTAGCCATGAAATTCGCACGCCATTAAATGCCGTTATTGGCTCTGCAGATATTTTGCATCATACCGGTTTAACTTCTGAGCAAATGCGTTACACACAAATGATTAAAACAAGCTCTGATGCATTACTGAGTGTATTGGACGATGTATTAACGTATTCGCGTTTTGAAGCACAAGCTATAACACTCGATAATCAGCCATTTAGTATTGATACGTGTATTGAAGAAGCAATAGATATTATTACCCAAAGTGCTTTGCAAAAAGGGCTTGAGGTTGTTTTTGATTTTTATCCTGATGTCCCCGCTCAAGTAATTGGTGATCATGTACGTATAAGGCAAATAGTCATAAATTTATTAGCCAATGCGATTAAGTTTACTCAGCATGGTGTAATAACGGTTACTGTTAAGTGCACTCATATTGAAGGTAATAATTTAAACCTTTATATATCTGTAAAAGACACTGGAATGGGAATCGCAAAAAATAAAATAGAAAGTATGTTTATGCCTTTTATTCAATCAGATAATTCAATTACCCGAAAACATGGTGGTAGTGGCTTAGGCCTTGCGATATGTAAGCAAATTTGTGATGTAGTAGGGGGAGATATTTCGGTTAACTCTGAGCTCAATAAAGGGAGTGAGTTTATCGTTAATTACCCGTTAAAAATAGACACAACCGACTCAATATTGCGAGAGGGGTTTGCAGCACGAAGTAAAAAGCCAAGAGTATGGATTGTAGGACATAACCAAATTTTAAAAACCGCGTTGGAGCACACACTCACTCGGTTTTCTATCGCTTTTGAGCACTATGAAATATGCCCAGATATCCCTGAGTATGATAGTTTTCCTGATGCAATTGTATTAACTGATCCTCCAATGCTAACCCAAACACGCGAGTGTATAAATACATATAACTCCCTTAATTCACCGTGTTTACTTATCTTAGACTTACTAGGTGAAAGCTTATTACCGCAAAATCTTAACGACAGAGAGCTTAGGTTAAATGGCCCTTTTAAAGTATCGCATGTACCGCGAGCAATTAGTTTATTGGAAGAGCAGTTATTTCATTTAGATATTATATTTACTAATCGTGAACAAAAAGAAGCCTTAGAAAGCTCTTCAGGGTTAACTCAGTTGAATGGGACCAATGTATTGGTTGCTGAAGATAATACTAATAATCAAATAGTAATAAGACAGTTTTTAGAGCAAAAAGGTTGTCGGGTATATATTGCTAGCGATGGGCAAGAGGCAATAACGAAGGCTAAAAACAATAAAATTGATATTATTTTTATGGATATCCAAATGCCAATACTAGATGGGATCTCTGCAACCAAAGCAATCAGAAAGTTAGGTATAGCCACCCCTATAATAGCGCTCACAGCAAATGCAATTCATGGTGATAAAGAGCGATTTATAGAAGCGGGGATGAATGATTACTTAGCTAAACCAATTGTAAGTGAAACACTTTATTTATTGCTTGATAAATATGCACCAAAGCAGGCTATTGAATCTAAACATTTAAAGCTTACTCGTTTAGCGCAAGTGTGGGAAAAGCTGAGCTGAGCAATGAAGGGCAATATAAAAAGTGGGTTTGTGTTGCATAAAACTTGATAAACGAAGAAATTAACCTAGTATTTTAGGAGTAAGTTAAATTTATTTTTTAGTATTTAATGAGTGTTTTTATTATAGTTTTTCAATTTGATTCGCAAATTGCAATTCAAAATAAAAATACAACGTTACGAATTATTTTTGGATTCTAAATTACATTTTTAATTTTTTTAATACTTTGATTTTGTTGTTTATTTTATCTTTCGTTTGTTTTTGTTTAGTTGGCACGGCTTTCGCAACATATTAAATATCAAATCAAGACAATTTAGTTAAATTTTTAAGAGGTGCAATATGCAAACAAATACAAAAGCCAAACAACAACCTAAAAGTAATAATTGGGTACTTACACCTGAAATCATGGTTTTGTCTATTTTGCTTGTAGCTACCTTAGTAATAGGTATTACAGTTCTGCGCGGTAGCGATTCTGTAGAGCCGTTAACGGACATACAGCCGATTACTTTTACACAAGCTGATGTTGAAAATGCACAGTCGATGAGTAATACTTTTGACTCGCAAAATACTAACTATGCACAACATGTAACAGCCCCTAAAAACGAAAATAACGACACTCTTTCAAACTAGAGACTTTTGCGCAGGTAACTATTTATTGTTGCCTGCGTTTTTTTTATGTTTCCTATCACCGTTTTAACTTTTTCTCCCTAGCTTTAAAATTACGTGTACGCTTTTTAATTCAAGCTGTGCGTAACTAAATTAGTTTTATCCAGCCTTTCTTTATACTCATCTTCAATTACTAATCCTTACTTTTAGCCAACAATTACTAACTGGTTTCTCTGTGCTGTTTGGGCTTGAGTAAGCTCTTATTTATTAATTTAGGTGCATTGCAAATTGAATTGCAAATTGAATTGCAAAATGCAAATAAAATAGAAAAATTTAAATACTCAAATAACTAAACTTAACCTTTTGAATTTGCTGTTTTTATTTTTGTTTTATTCACTTTCTAAATGGTCTGTAACTTGCTCTTGATTACATAAGTCACTAAGAGTGAAAATCGGAGCAAAACATGAATGCATTTAAGTACCTAGAAGCAGAAAGCCCAGTCAATCTCGCAAGATGGCATGAGTTAGAGAGAATCATGTCGGATGCAATGCAAAATAATTATTTTAAAATGGTTTATCAACCGCTTGTATCATTAGGAACGGGAAAGTTGGTCGGCTTTGAATCGCTAGTAAGGTGCCAATCACCCCGCTTTGGTATTGTAGGCCCTGATGAGTTTATCCCTCATGTAGAGCAATCGGGAATGATTTTAGAATTAGGTGACTGGATTTTTGAGCAATGTTTGTCTGATTTAAAACAGATGCGACATTTTGGTATGACAGATATTGCTGTTTCTTTAAATATTTCACCGGTACAAATTTTAGATGGTGATGTGTTTTCAAAAGTAATGGCTTTGCTAGAAAAGCACCAAATACCACCACAAGCCATTAAAGTTGAATTAACGGAAACAGCGCTCATTCATAGTCCTGATAAAATAGCTAAGGCGTTTGAAAACTTCCATAAAGAAGGCGTAAAGGTGTGGATTGATGATTTTGGCACTGGGTACGCGTCTTTAGGTCTACTTCGTCAATTTGATATCGATGGTTTAAAAATTGATCGCAGTTTTGTAAGTGGTATTGCAACTAATAACGAAGACTTTACGTTATGTAGCGCAATTATTGCGATGGCTCAACGATTGGGCTTACAAACTGTAGCAGAAGGCATTGAAGAGAATGAGCAATTACAAATATTAGAACAACTTGGTTGTGATATTGCTCAGGGGTACTTGCTCGATAAGCCGCAAACATTAACAAAAAGTATTGATACCTGGGCTCTGTAATTGTTTATATTCATTTTGATTTGCAAAATGCAAAAAACAAATTACTCTTAAACTACAATTCTTACATTTTATTAGTGTACGAAGCTTTAACTTACACAAAGGTTATCTATGCCTATATCAGAGCAGTTTATCGATAAAAGTATTACGGAGCTAAATGTTTTAATTCAACTTGAAAAGGATGTTGGAATAAGCGTTTTAGCTCGATTAGTAAACTTATTTATCGATGAATTAGTTACTATGGCTAACCAATTAGATACGGCAATTAATAATGCAGATATTATAAAAATTAGAGAAATAATGCATGTTTTGAAAAACTCGGCTGCCTTATATGGAGCCGCTCCTTTAGCTGCATTGGCAACACAGTTACACGATTCACCACCACCAACCACAGAAGAAAATTTGCACGCAGCGCTTGTTATTAAGCATAACTTGGATAAAACCCGAGATGCATATCAAATAATGAGTAAGAGTATAGCTATCTAGGAGAAAGCCGTGTCAGATATAATGGGTAAAGGCCTTGTTTATATTGTTGAAGATAGCATCGCAAGTGGTGCTTTGTACGCCAGTCAGCTAGAGCAAGTAGGTTTTGAATGTAAGCATTTCGCAGATGGATATTCTGCTTTGGTCGGTATTAAAGAAAAAATGCCTGCGGTGATAGTACAAGATGTATGCTTGCCTGATATAAGTGGGCTTGAAGTTTTACAATTTGTAAATAAACAAAAAAATCCTGCTAATGTAGTCATGATCACCTCAAATAGTTCTATTGATATTGCAGTGGAAGCTATGCGTTTAGGTGGCTTCGATTTTTTAGAAAAACCCTTCACAAGTCAGCGACTTATTAGCTCAGTAGAAAGTGCGTTAACACCCAAAGAGCAAGCTAAAGTACAACCTTTGGTTCAAAGCAGTGATAAAAGCCAAGATTTTGTTGGTGAATCTCTCGCAATGAAAACCGTTTTTAGATTGCTAGATAGCGCAGCTAGAAGCAAAGCATGCGTATTTATTACAGGTGAAAGTGGAACCGGTAAAGAAGTATGCGCACAAACCCTTCATGATTCGAGCCCTCGCAGCCAAGGCCCTTTTATTGCTATAAACTGTGCTGCGATTCCTGCTGAGTTATTTGAATCAGAATTTTTTGGGCATGTTAAAGGGGCATTTAGTGGCGCTTTAAGCGATCGTAAAGGCGCAGTTGAAGTGGCCAACGGCGGTACGTTATTTCTAGATGAACTATGTGAAATGGAGCTTAACTTACAAGCTAAGTTATTGCGCTTTTTACAAACTGGCATATTTAGCAAGGTTGGTAGCAGCGAAGTATTACACAGCGATGTCCGCTTGGTATGTGCAACCAACAGAAATCCAATAATAGAGGTAGCAGAGGGGCGCTTTAGAGAAGATTTATATTATCGTTTAAATGTTATCCCCGTAAAGCTCCCGCCTTTAAGGGAGCGCGGAAACGATATTTTGCTGCTCGCTGAGTATATTTTAAAACAAAAAAGCGATAGCAACGCTAAACATTTTATTGGCTTTTCTGATGAAGTTAAGGCGCTTTTTTGTAATTACGATTGGCCAGGAAATATACGCGAACTGCAAAATGTAATTGAAAATACAGTCGTTATTAATGATGGCGATGTAATAGAAAGAGATATGCTACCAAATTCATTTGGTCTAGGCGCTGTAAAACACTCAAGCTCAACTAAGTCAATTCACAATACAAACGATCAGAGTGTTCAATTATCTCCTATGTCGGTTCACGATATAGAACCATTATGGCAAGTTGAAAAAAGGGCTATTGAAAACGCAATCAAAAGCTGCGAAGACAACATTCCTCTTGCTGCTGCTTATTTAGGGGTAAGTGCATCTACCATTTATAGAAAAATAAAGGGATGGTCTTAAAGCTTTAATAGATTTTAATTGCAATTTTAGGTTGAATTAATAAAAGTTACCCTAAACTCTATGTGTAAGAGCAAAATTAATTTTTAATCTGAAATAGTAAAAGGAGATCGCAATGAGTAACACTAGTTTAAAACCTGCGGATATTATGCCATCACTAGTAGTGAGTGATGTTGATGAGAAAAAGGTAGATTTAGTTGACAGAATAAGTGACTCTCCGTGGAAAATGATTGTTGTTTATCGAGGCCAGCACTGCCCTAAATGTACTGCGCAACTCAACGAGCTTGCTAAAGTTCATAAAGACTTTAAAGAGGCTGGAGTTGAAGTGGTTGCAGTAAGTGGTGATAGCCATGAGCAGCTTAATAAACATCTTGAAAAAATAGATATTAACTTCCCAATTTACTATGGTTTAACAATCGAACAAATGACTGATTTAGGGCTACATATTAGCGAGCCTCGCAGTGGTGCAGAAACTGATCATCCATTTGCTGAACCAGGAATTTATGTGCTTAATGAAAAAAATCAGCTTCAAATGGTCGATATATCAAACAGCCCGTTTGTTCGTCCTGATTTAGAGCAACTGCTAGGTGGGATTAAGTTTTCAAGAGAAAACGACTATCCAATCCGGGGCACATTTATTAAATAGTATTCATTTTACATGGTTTCAAAAAAGGCACTCTTCAGTGCCTTTTTTATTTATTTTTAATAAATTTACTTGAAAACAATTTTACCGTCCATATATAGTTAAGTAGGACGCCTGATGGGTCCTAAATTAAACTTAAACAATTGAAATTTATATTATTAATTAAACTTTGCTTGAGCTTGTTCAATAGAAAAGCACATGCAAAATATCGCTTAAATATGAGGATATTATTATGCGTACAGTAGACTTATCACCACTTTATCGTTCATTTATCGGCTTCGAACATTTAGCATCACTTATGGATGCGGCAGCTAATACAGACAAGCAGCCTAGTTTTCCTCCTTACAATATAGAAGCACTCGATAAAGACAAATACAGAATCACTATGGCCGTTGCTGGTTTTAGTGATAGTGAATTAACCATTGAGTCAGAAAACAACACATTAAAAGTTGCAGGTATTAAAGCTAATAAAGATGAAAATAATGAACGTAAGTTTATTCATCAAGGTATAGCAGAGCGTAACTTTGAACGTAAGTTTCAGCTTGGAGACCATGTAAAAGTACTTGGTGCCGATTTAGCTAACGGCTTATTGAGCATAGAGTTACAGCGTGAAATTCCTGAAGCACTTAAACCACGTAAAATAGAAATTGGTAATAGCAATCTAATAGAAGGTAAATAGTCTTCTAAAGTACATATTCCCCTGATTATTTAGCCGCCTCATTTGAGGCGGTTTTTTTACTTAAAGCGCTTCTAAATTATTAAGGTAGTAGGTTGCTTGTTGCAGCGTTTGTTCTTGAAGTGTTTCATCTTGTTTATCCCAGTTTTTATATACCATACCAATACGTGGGTTCTTTTCTAGCCTGTCTCTGTGTCTATTCATGAAATGCCAATACAAGCTATTTAGCGGGCAGGCTTTATCTCCTACTTTTTGTTTAACATCGTACTGACAGCTTTTGCAGTAATCGCTCATTTTATTAATGTAGTTACCGCTTGCAGCATAAGGCTTTGTTGCAATTATTCCATCATCGGCAAACTGACTCATGCCTCGGGTGTTGGGCATTTCTACCCATTCTATGGCATCTATATAAACGCCTAAGTACCAGTTGTCTACGTCATCAGGGTTTATTCCTGTGAGCATGCAAAAGTTCCCAATAACCATTAGGCGCTGAATATGATGAGCATAAGCGGTTTCAAGGCTTTGCTTGAGTGAGTGGCTTAGACAATTCATTTTTGTAGAGCTGTTCCAAAAATAAGATGGCAGTTTATTTTTGGCTTGTAATTGATTTTTAACTGCGTAGTCGGGCATGTTAACCCAATAAATGGCACGTACATACTCTCTCCAGCCTAATATTTGCCTGGTAAAGCCCTCTACTTGCGAGAGGGATATTTCATTGGGTCTTTGTTCGTATTCGCTTATTACACGTTTGATTACATATAACGGGTGGAGTATTTTTGCGTTTAGGGCAAACGATAAACGGCTATGGTACAGGCTAGTATTATTTTTACTTTGATCTGTCATCGCATCTTGAAAGTGACCAAAGCGACTAAGTAAGTGCTCACAAAAGTATTCAAGAGATTCAATCGCTTGTTTACGCGTTGTTGGCCACTCCAGTGAATGTTCATTTATTTCACCCAAATAAGCGACGTTGTGTTTATTTAAACGAGAAATAATACTGCTAACATCAGTATTGAATAACTTAGGCTCTGGGATGTCGGCTAAGTCTTTTTTGGAAAATTTATTACGATTATTACTATCAAAATTCCATTTGCCACCAGTTGGCTTTGCATCATCAATTAATATATTAAATTGCTTACGCATAGCACGATAAAAGTGCTCCATTGTTACATGCTTGTTTTTTGTAAAGCGTGTTTTTATATCGGTGAACGGTAATAAAAAGTGTTCAGTATCTGTAGCAATTACATTTAATGAGCTATCACTTTTAAACTTAGCTAATTGAGATTTTAGCCTAAACTCGTCAGGGTATTGATATTCAATAGAGTCGCATTGGTATTTATCGGCAACTCGCTTGAGTAATTCAATCAAGTCCTTGTCGTCATCGGTATCATCAAGTGTTAAATGTAAAACATTAAAACCTGCCGTGTTTAATGCAGTTGCAAAGTTTTCCATAGCATTAAAAAAAGCACACAGTTTTTGAATGTGATGTTTAACGTAGTCAGTTTCTTGTTTTAGTTCTGCGATGAGGTAAAGCGTGTCGTCGTCTTTTTGCTTGTACCATGAATGAGATGGGTTTAGCTGATCGCCTAGTATTAGTCTGAGTGTTTTGTGATGGGTCATAGTAAAGCCAAATTTTTTTATACGGACGTATTTAATTAAAGGATCGTTTTACTATTTAACTACGAGTGAATAGAGCAAAAAGGCTTAACCGATTATCAAGGCAATAAAGGCGTGTTGGATCATGGTGTGCAAATGAGTTTAATTAATGGGGAGGTTAAGTAAGTTAAATTGCCACCCCTAAAATTTTATATTTAAATTTTATTACTTTGCTTTTGCTGCATTTTTTGTTGTAACGAAACCACATTAGATACATTAAATAGAATATTGCTGGCAAAGTTTTCAAAATATTTAAGGGCTTTTTTCCAAGCGAGCTGGCTCTCAGGAGTAAAGTGTTTACCAAGGTGCTCTTTAAGGGTTTCGTAAAACGCATCAGATAATAGTGCAATGTCACTTTGCGAAACACTGCTTTTTTTTAGGTACATTAAATGATGTGCTAAAAAAGGAGCTACCGATGCTGGCTTATCTAAATGTTTAACAATTCGTTCTAACACACAAAAAAGGGTAAAACTCTTTTCGTTAAATTGTAAGGCTGTTGGGTAATTCATTTCAATGCTAGATTCAGCCAATTTACTGTGAAATCGAGCCGTGAATGCATGAAAATTTGGCTTAATAATTGTTAAGTTATTTAACAATGCTGATTGTTGTTGGTTCATTTTTATCTCGCTGCAGTGAGTAATAACTATTATTATTAAGTGGCATAAAATTGATTATAGCGGGCAGATAAAATTCTGCACGTTTTTTTAGTGTTAAAGTATGGGTTTTAGTTATATCAATTTATTTTCTAGTAAATTGTAAGCATCTAGAAGGTACTAAGGTAGCTCAAATTTAGTTTGTTTGATTTTCACTCAAAAATAATAAGCTGTAATATTTAATAATTTAGAGACAGCATTTTATAAAATTGATTGATTACTTATGTTACTTATATATACATTAAATTAGCATCTTGACGAATTGGAAATTTTACAAACTAATTGCGTATTATAGTTGCTAATCATCCCGTACATCCTTATAATAGCGGCCATTGTTTAGCATGTTGTAAAACAGCTAACAGCGATATTAAATTTAAAGTTTGATATCTATTGGCGCGGGATGGAGCAGTCTGGTAGCTCGTCGGGCTCATAACCCGAAGGTCGTCGGTTCAAATCCGGCTCCCGCAACCAATTCTACTAGTAGGTATTACCTTACTAATTTATATCGCGCATTCTAAGTAATGCGCGTTTTGCGTTTTAGACTATGTAGTTTAATTAGGTCAGTTTACTGACTCGCAACCAAGCTTGGCCCTAGGCCACACAGTTTTATGCTTTATTGGTGTGACGCCCCGCTTGGTTCGGGGCGTTGTTGTATCTGCACCTTGCGATTTGTGGCAATTGTCATCAAATTAAAACTTAAACTCAGTATTTTAGGGCTATAAGCCCTTTTTTTGTTTGTATGGAGGATTTTCGTGACAAAACTTGAACAAGATTTAGTAACCATGTTAACGCCTGCGGTAGAAATGTTAGGCTTTGAATTGCATGGTCTTGAATTTGTGCAAGCGGGTCGCCATTCTACCTTAAGAGTATATATTGCTCATGAGGATGGGATCTCAGTTGATAACTGTGCGGATGCAAGTCGCCAAATTAGTGCGATTTTAGACGTCGAAGACCCAATTACAAATGAATATGATTTGGAAGTATCGTCTCCTGGTGTTGATCGTCTATTATTCAAACAAGATCACTACGAGCAGGCGCAAGGAGAGGAAGTACGCGTGCGTACTAAACTTCCACAGGATGGTCGTCGTAATTTTAAAGGCGACTTAGTAGCAGTTAGCAGCGATATGATCACACTATCTAGCGATGGTGCAGAGCATCTGATCATGCTTAGTAACATCGAACGTGCGAATTTAATCGCGAAGTTTTAAATTCGAGTGCGAAGGAATAGGGCAAGCGAGGCATTACCCATGGCAAAAGAGATATTATTGGTTGCTGAAGCCGTTTCCAATGAGAAAGCGGTTCCAAAAGAAAAGATTTTTGAAGCTCTAGAGTTCGCTTTAGCGACAGCTACAAAGAAAAAACACGATGGCGAAATTGAAGTACGCGTAGCAATTGACCGTAAAACCGGTGATTACGATACGTTCCGTCGTTGGCAGATTGCCGCTGTATTAGAAGATGGTTCTTTAGAGAACCCATACAGCGAAATCACTCTAGAAGCAGCACAGGTTGAAGAACCTGATTTGCAAATGGGTGATTATGTTGAAGAGCAAATCGACTCAATCAAATTTGACCGTATTACAACACAAATGGCTAAGCAAGTTATCGTACAAAAAGTACGTGAAGCTGAGCGCGCTTTAGTTGTTGAAGCATACAAAGATCAAGAAGGCGAGCTGGTAACGGGTGTTGTTAAAAAAGCAACTCGCGATGCAATCGTGCTTGATTTAGGTAACAACGCAGAAGCGGTAATTTACCGTGATGACATGTTACCACGTGAAAACTTCCGCCCGGGTGACCGTATCCGTGGTCTTTTATATGAAGTTAAGCCTGAAGCACGCGGTGCACAATTATTTGTAACGCGCTCTAAACCTGAAATGCTAATGGAATTATTCCGCATTGAGGTGCCAGAAATTGGCGAAGAGATGATTGAATTACGTGCAGCAGCACGTGATCCAGGTTCACGCGCTAAAATTGCTGTTAAATCTAACGACAAACGCATAGACCCAATTGGTGCATGTGTTGGTATGCGTGGGGCACGAGTTCAGGCTGTATCGTCAGAACTTGGCGGTGAGCGTGTTGATATCGTACTTTACGATGACAACCCGGCACAATTTGTTATCAATGCAATGGCGCCAGCAGAAGTTGCTTCAATCGTAATGGATGAAGACACTCACTCAATGGATATCGCTGTAGAAGCAGATAACCTAGCGCAAGCAATTGGTCGTAATGGTCAAAACGTTCGTTTAGCAAGTCAGTTAACTGGCTGGGAACTAAACGTAATGACTGTTGAAGACATGCGTACTAAAAATGAAGCTGAATCTGATAAGTTACTTAACTTATTCACTGAAAATTTAGAAATTGATGATGAGTTTGCATCATTACTTATCAACGAAGGTTTCTCGACACTTGAAGAAGTGGCGTATGTACCAGCGTCTGAATTTTTAGAAATTGATGGTCTTGATGAAGAGACTGTAGATTTACTGCGCTCACGCGCAAAAGATGCATTGACAACTAAAGCACTTAAAACGGAAGAAAGCTTAGATGGCGCAGAGCCAGCTGAAGACTTACTTGCGCTTGAAGGTTTAGAGCGTCACTTAGCATTTGTTATGGCAAGCAAGGGTGTTGTTACACTTGAAGACTTGGCAGAGCAAGGTATTGACGAATTAGTTGATATCACAGAACTTTCATCTGAAAAAGCGGGTGAACTGATTATGGCTGCACGAAACATTTGTTGGTTTGCAGACGAGTAATTTATTAACGGAGGTATTACACACTATGGCAGAAGTAAATGTTGAAAAACTAGCCGGCGATATAGGTACGACTGTTGATAAATTGCTACAGCAGTTTTCACAAGCAGGTATCACTAAGCAAGCAACTGATAACGTAACAGAAGCTGAAAAAGCAACGTTACTTGATCATTTAAGCAAGCATCATGGCGGTACAGGTTCAGATGGCCCAGCGCGTATGACTTTACAACGTAAGAGCAAAAGCACTTTAAGTGTTACGGGCTCTACTGGTAAAGCAAAAGATGTTCAAGTTGAAGTTCGCAAAACACGTACTTACGTGAAGAAAAGCGCAATGGAACAAGAGCAAGAGCAAGCTCGCTTAGCTGCTGAAGAAAAAGTGCGTCTTGAAGAGCAGCAAAAAGCTGACCAAGAAGCCGCAGAATTAAAAGCGAAACAAGAGGCAGAACGCAAAGCGAAAGAAGAAGCCGACCGTAAAGCCAAAGAAGAAGCTAAACGCAAAGCTGATGCAGAGCGTAAAGCGAAACAAAAGCAGATGACCCCAGAGCAAAGTGCTAAGTCTGAGAAAGATCGCATAGAAGCTGAGCGTCTGCAAAAAGAAGCAGAAGAGGCCGCATTGAAGAAAGCTGAAGAAGAAGCGAAACGTCAAGCAGAAGAAGCAAGAAAGCTAGCTGAAGAAAACTCGGCACGCTGGAAGAAAGAAGAAGAAGAACGTAAGAAACGCGAAGAAACAGCGGATCACCATCTTACGACTTCTACTTATGCACGTGAAGCAGAAGATGTTGCCGATGCTCGTGATGAGCAAGGTACACGCCGTGCTAAGAAAAAGAAAAAAGCGCCAGCAAAAGATAAATTTGCAGCGTCAAGAGGCCGTAACAAGTCTAAGTTAAAAGCACCTGCATCATTACAACATGGTTTCCAAAAACCAACTGTTGATGTTAAAAATGAAGTGCGTATTAGCGAAACAATTACAGTAGCTGAGCTTGCATCACGCATGGCCGTTAAAGGCGCTGAAGTTGTTAAAACAATGATGAAAATGGGTGACATGGTTACTATTAACCAAGTGATTGACCAAGAAGCTGCACAATTAGTTGCAGAAGAAATGGGTCACAAGGTTATCATTGTTAAAGAAAACGAATTAGAGCAAACAGTACTTAATGACCGCCACGAAGATGGTAAGTCAGAGCCACGTGCTCCAGTAGTAACTGTAATGGGTCACGTTGACCATGGTAAAACATCAACTCTTGATTACATTCGTTCTGCGAAGGTTGCTTCTGGCGAAGCCGGTGGTATTACACAGCATATTGGTGCATACCATGTTGATGTAAACGGTCACATGATCACCTTCTTAGATACACCAGGACATGCTGCATTTACTTCAATGCGTGCTCGTGGTGCTAAAGCGACTGATATCGTAATCCTAGTAGTTGCAGCAGATGATGGCGTTATGCCACAAACTAAAGAAGCGGTACAGCATGCTCGTGCAGCTGGCGTTCCTTTAATCATCGCAGTAAACAAAATGGATAAAGAAGGCGCAGATCCAGATCGTGTTAAAAACGAACTTGCTGTACTAGACGTTATTCCAGAAGAATGGGGCGGCGATACGCAGTACGTTCATATCTCAGCTAAAACTGGCTTAGGTATTGACGACCTTCTTGAAGCAGTATTGAACCAATCTGAACTTTTAGAGCTTTCTGCACCTACTGAAGGTATGGCGGCTGGTGTTGTTATTGAATCTCGCCTTGATAAAGGCCGTGGTCCAGTAGCATCAGTACTTGTTCAATCTGGTACGCTTAACCAAGGTGACATTGTATTATGTGGTCTTGAGTATGGCCGTGTTCGTGCAATGCGCGATGAAAACGGTAAAGACATTAAGTCAGCTGGTCCATCTATCCCAGTTGAGATTTTAGGTCTTTCTGGTATTCCTGCTGCAGGCGACGAAGCGACTGTAGTTAAAGATGAGCGTAAAGCGCGTGAAGTTGCTTTATACCGTCAAGGTAAGTTCCGCGATGTTAAACTAGCACGTCAGCAAAAAGCTAAGCTTGAAAACATGTTTACTAACATGACTGAAGGCGATGTTTCTGAAGTTAACGTGGTACTTAAAGCAGACGTTCAAGGTTCTATCGAAGCAATCTCTGATTCACTAACTAAACTTTCTACTGATGAAGTGAAAGTGAAGATTGTTGGTTCAGGTGTTGGTGGTATTACCGAAACTGATGCAACACTCGCTGCAGCGTCTAACGCAATTGTAGTTGGCTTTAACGTTCGTGCTGATGCTTCAGCTCGTAAAGTTATCGAGACTGAAAACTTAGACCTACGTTACTACAGCGTAATCTACAGCTTGATTGACGAAGTTAAACAAGCAATGTCAGGTATGCTAGCGCCAGAGTTTAAACAAGAAATCATTGGTCTTGCTCAAGTTCGTGACGTATTCAAGTCTCCAAAAATTGGCGCAATCGCTGGTTGTATGGTTACTGAAGGTGTTATTAAACGTAGCGCTCCAATCCGTGTACTACGTGAAAACGTTGTTATCTATGAAGGTGAACTTGAGTCACTTCGTCGCTTTAAAGACGATGTTGCTGATGTTCGTAACGGCATGGAATGTGGTATCGGCGTTAAGAACTACAATGACGTACGTGTTGGTGACCAAATCGAAGTATTCGAAACAGTTGAAGTACAACGTACTCTATAATTGTTACTAGGGAGTATTGAACGCTCAGGTTAACGCCGGACGTTCTACACACCCTACGCTAAGATTTTAAATGGGGGCTTAGCCCCCATTTGCATATCCATTATTTAGTTAACTTATTATTTCATTTCAATAAGTTATTATTTTAGGACAAGTATAATGAGAGAATTTTCTCGCACTGATCGTGTTGCACAGCAAATCCAAAAAGAGATTGCTGTAATTTTACAACGCGAAATTAAAGATCCACGCTTAGGTATGGTGACAGTGTCAGCGGTAGAAGTATCGCGCGATTTATCTTATGCCAAAATTTTCATTACTGTGTTTAACACACAAGATGAAGACGCAGCAAAGCAAAGCGCAAAAGTACTTAATGAAGCAACGGGCTATATTCGCTCGTTACTTGGTAAGCGTATCCGTGCACGTATAATGCCTGAGTTAAAGTTTGTAGTTGATAACTCATTAATGGAAGGTATGCGTATTTCTAATTTAGTGGATTCTATTATTCGCGAAGATAACGCAAAGCATGTAGATGAAGACGTAGAAAGTGTTGATGCTGCTGATGTTTCAGATAGCGAAGAAGGTACTGATCACGTAGACGATACAGATAGCGAAGAAGGCACTGATACAGATGGCAAAGCGCAGTAAAGGCCGTGCAGTTGACGGTATTTTGTTGTTAAACAAACCGCAAGGCATTTCATCAAATAAAGCATTACAGCAAGCAAAAAGTGTTTATTTTGCGCAAAAAGCTGGGCACACAGGTGCTTTAGATCCACTTGCCACAGGTATGCTGCCAATTTGTTTTGGTGAAGCGACTAAGTTTACGCAGTTTTTACTCGATACAGATAAAACCTATATCGTTCGTGCACAACTGGGTGAGCGTACAACAACATCAGATTCTGATGGCGAAATTGTTAGCACTAAAGATGTGAACGTTACGCGTGAACAGCTAACAAAAGAAATAGCTGCTTTTGTTGGTGAGTCTGAACAATATCCGTCAATGTACTCAGCTCTTAAGTACCAAGGTAGACCGTTATATAAGTACGCGCGCGAAGGTATTGAAGTTCCTCGTAAATGCAGAAAAATAAACGTGTTTAGCTTATCGTTTGACGAATTTGATGAACAAAGCAACGTATTACAAATGACGGCCCATGTATCTAAAGGGACCTACATTCGTACAATCGTTGATGATTTAGGCGAAAACCTAGGCTGTGGCGCACACGTTATTATGCTCCACAGAACCGCTGTTGGTCAGTATCCGGCAGATAAAATGGTCTCGCTTGATGAGATTGAAGCGTTGCTTGCTAAAGCGAAAGAAGAAGAGCTTGCGCCTTCAACTTATTTAGACTCGCTATTGCTACCAATTGATACTGCTTTAACTGATTTACCCGTTGTTGAAATTACAAAAGAACAAGGGGGAATTTTTAGTCACGGGCAAGCTGTAGAATTATCAATCGCTTTACCTGATGGTGCAATTAAAGTTGTTGCGGATAATATATTTATTGGTACTGGTGAGCGTAACTCAAACGGTCATTTAAAGGTTAAACGTGGTCTTGCTAGTCAGCAAGACGATTACGTGAAGCCTGAATAAGCAACTAATGTGCCTAACGGTGGCTTATTAGTTGTAGTTGGGGATAATTAGCTTGTAGTTATTCCTACAGTTGGTAGAATACGCCCGCTTAATCGTTTTGGCTGAATTAGTGATCGGCTAAGACACCTTTTAAATTTAATTTTTGGAGTTACTATGTCACTAAGCAATCAAGAAAAAATCGATATCATTGCTAAATTTGCACGTGCAGAAGGCGATACAGGTTCATCAGAAGTACAAGTAGCATTACTTACTTTTGACATCAACAAGCTTCAAGGTCACTTTGCTGATCACAAGCATGACTTCCACTCACGTCGTGGTCTGCTTCGTAAAGTAAGCACTCGCCGTAAACTACTTGATTACCTTAAAGGTAAAGACATCACTAGTTATACTGCGTTAATCAAAGAACTTGGCCTACGTCGCTAAGAACTAGATTATAGAAAAAGGAGCTTTTTAGCTCCTTTTTTTGTGCCTGAAATTTGTGTTTCCAAATTAAGAAAATTCTTAAACCTATTGAATTATAATATAAAACCCCCATTTCATAGCCTACCAATAGCTGTTGTATTTACCCGCTAATTAGCCCAGTTTAAATCTAGTAGCTAGTGTGTGTTGACCTTTCGTGATTAATTTTGCAGCTGTATGTTTGGTCTTTAGGCAAGGCAGCGCCTATGTAGTGTGGTTATTCCCCATAAATAGGCGATAACGCAGCATAAATGCCAAACATGCGCTGCCCTGCGGGTTCATCCTAGGGGCGATTAACTCTTTGTTGCTCGATTTTTACTTAGCCCACTAGGTTACAAATCTCGCGCCGTGATTAAATCGACCCTAGATTGAACAAATTTCAATCCACAAAGAACAACACACCCTAGACTCGCATTTTGAAGCAGCTTTGGTATATACTATGCGCGTAGGTAAAAAGGTTTATCTACACTTATTCACATCATTGCCAATTGTAGTACTTAATTGATTTCCAACTGAATACAATTATGTACTGTAATTGGTACTTTGATGACAACTTATTAGAATACATTTAAGGAATATTTTAAGTGCAAGCAATTATTAAAGAATTCAAACTAGGTCAACATACAGTGACTCTAGAAACTGGTGCAATCGCTCGTCAAGCAGACGGCGCCGTACTTGCAAGCATTGGCGACACTTCAGTTTTAGTAACTGTTGTTGGTAAGCGTGAAGCACAACCTGGCCAAGACTTTTTCCCACTAACAGTTAACTACCAAGAGCGTATGTACGCTGCTGGTCGTATCCCAGGTGGTTTCTTAAAGCGTGAAGGTCGTCCTAACGATGGCGAAACACTTATTGCACGTCTTATTGACCGTCCAATTCGTCCACTTTTCCCAAGCGGTTTTGTAAACGAAGTACAAGTTATTGCTACTGTTGTTTCTGTTAACCCTGAAATCCAACCTGATATGGTTGCGATGATTGGTACTTCAGCAGCACTTGCTATCTCTGGTATCCCGTTCAGTGGTCCAATTGGTGCATCTCGCGTTGGTTACATCAACGGCGAATATGTACTTAACCCTACATTAAAAGAGCTTGAAGAAAGCCAACTTGATTTAGTGGTAGCCGGTACTGATAAAGCGGTACTTATGGTTGAATCAGAAGCTAACGTACTTGCAGAAGACGTAATGCTTGGCGCTGTTGTATATGGTCATGAGCAATCTCAAGCGATCATCACTGCAATCGAAGAATTTAAAGCAGAAGCAGGCAAGCCTACTTGGGATTGGACTGCACCAGCTAAAAACGTTGCACTAGAAGATAAAGTTGCAGCAATTGCTGCTGATAAAGTAGGCGCAGCTTACTTAATCACTGATAAAGTAGCGCGTAAAGAAGCACTTGGCGTAGCTAAAGATGAAGTTGTTGCAGTGTTAACAGCTGAACTTGCTGAAGGCGAGTCTTTAGATAAGCAAGAAATTGGTAAAATCTTCGGTTCACTTGAGAAGAAAATCGTTCGTGGCCGTATCGCTTCTGGCGAAAAACGTATCGATGGTCGTGAA
Source organism: Pseudoalteromonas sp. NGC95 (assembly GCF_015864705.1). Lineage (NCBI taxonomy): Bacteria > Pseudomonadati > Pseudomonadota > Gammaproteobacteria > Alteromonadales > Pseudoalteromonadaceae > Pseudoalteromonas > Pseudoalteromonas sp. NGC95. The sequence continues at coordinate 20,771 of NZ_JADYWR010000009.1, read as the reverse complement.
CCAGATATGATTCGTGCACTAGATGTAATGACTGGCGTATTACCGCGTACTCACGGTTCTGCTATCTTTACTCGTGGCGAAACTCAAGCGTTAGTAACAGCTACACTTGGTACAGAACGTGATTCACAGTTAATCGACGATTTAACGGGTACTCATAAAAACCACTTTATGCTTAACTACAACTTCCCTCCATTCTGTGTAGGTGAAACTGGTTTTGTTGGTTCTCCTAAGCGTCGTGAAATCGGCCATGGTAACCTTGCTAAACGTGGTATTGCAGCTGTAATGCCAACATTGACTGAATTCCCATATTCAATCCGTGTAGTATCTGAAATCACTGAATCAAACGGTTCATCTTCAATGGCTTCTGTATGTGGTACTTCACTTGCACTTATGAATGCCGGTGTACCAATTAAAGCGTCTGTTGCCGGTATTGCGATGGGTCTAGTTAAAGAAGACGATAAATTCGTTGTTCTTTCTGACATCTTAGGTGATGAAGATCACTTAGGTGACATGGACTTTAAAGTTGCTGGTACAGCTGCAGGTATCACTGCACTTCAAATGGATATCAAAATCGAAGGTATCACTCAAGAAATCATGCAAATTGCGCTTAAACAAGCAAAAGCTGCACGTTTACATATCTTAGAAGTGATGGACGAAGCAATTTCTGCTCCTTCTGAAGAGCTATCAATGTTTGCTCCTCGCATATACACAATGAAAATCCCACAGAAGAAAATCGCTGAAGTTATCGGTAAAGGTGGCGCAACTATTCGTCAGCTTACTGAAGAAACTGGTACAACGATTGAAATCGGTGACGACGGTACAATTAAAATTGCCGCTACTGATGGCGAAAGTGCAGCTAATGCAATTAGCCGTATTGAGCAATTAACAGCTGAACTTGAAGTAGGTACTATCTACGAAGGTAAAGTTGTACGTATTGTTGATTTCGGTGCGTTTGTAAACATTCTTCCTGGTAAAGATGGTCTAGTACATATTTCTCAAATTAGTACTGAGCGCGTTAATAACGTGGCTGATCACCTTTCTGAAGGTCAAGAAGTTAAAGTTAAAGTACTAGAAGTAGATCGCCAAGGCCGTGTACGTCTAAGTATTAAAGAAGCAATGGAATCAGCAGCACCTGCAGCTGACGCGCCAACTGACGCGTAATTGTTAACTTATTAATCTAGTTATATTAGCTAGATGATAAAAAAGGGGCTGTTTAGCCCCTTTTTTTATGCTTTAATGAAACCTTATTGGACAAGGTCTGTCTTATATTAATCGCGATATATCTTGGTATTAAGGATTTTAATGATACTCAAACATTTAGCTTTGGCATCTTTTGCTATTTTGTCTTTAAGCGCTTGCCAAACTACAACAGATTCAGAACCAACCCCGATTGTTAATGTGCCATTTACTGCACCTTTAGCCTCTGACTTTAGAAGTGAAATTGCTATTGCACGCTACTCAGAGTTATTGAATAGGGCTGACTTAAGCGAAGAGCAACAAGCTAAGCTTTATTACGACCGTGGTGTACTTTTTGATAGTCTAGGTATGACCACTCTTTCGCGTATTGATTTTAACCGTGCAGTAAAACTTAAGCCTGATTTAGCTGAAGTGTATAATTTTTTAGGTATTCAACATACGCTAATGCAGCAGTTCGAAAAAGCCTATGAGTTTTTCGATTCAGCTCTAGAACTTGATGAAGAGCATGAATACGCCTATTTAAATCGAGGAATTGCACTGTATTACGGCGATAGAGCTGGCCTTGCTAAAAATGACTTTAACGAGTTTTTAGCCCGTTCTCCTAAAGATCCGTACCGTGTTTTATGGGTTTATTTAGCCCAGGCACAAGAGGATAAAGTAATCGCACTTGATGCACTTAAACAAAATGCGACTGCGCTTGATGATTCGCAATGGGCGTATCAGTTAATTTCTCTTTATACGGGCGATATGAGTGAACATGCATTTTTATCAGGCATTAGTGATGGTGTTAGAACTGAGCAAGAATATGCGCAGCGTTTATGTGAAGCTTATTTTTACCTAGCTAAAATGCATCAAGCAGCGGGTGAGCTTTATTTAGCATCAGACTATTTTAGGCTTGCGTTAGCAACCAATGTACATGAGTTTATTGAGTACAAATATGCGCGTTTAGAACTTGAGTTGATGGAAGGTGTTGACGCAAGTTAAGCGTTTTAAATTAATAGGTGTATTACTATGTTGTTTGTTAATTACAGGCTCGAGTAATCACCTTGGCGCTATTGGCTTTTGGCATGTTTTAAATACAAAAGCCAATGTTCTACAAAGTTATTGGAATTCACCAGCTTATTTTTCTGATCACCTAGAGCAGTTACCAAAGACCTCTTTAGCTATACTTGCTCGCAGTAAAATTTCCTCAGCACAATATATGTATTCTCTTAAGCTTATTAAAAGCAGTCAGAGTGATACTGCAAAACAATTTTGGCTCTCCGCTATAAATGACTTAACAATCCCAGAGCGTAAAATATTAGCAACAAAGTTACTTGAGCAATCACGTTGGAGCGATTTAGAGTTACTCGCTAGTAAAAACAAATTACCAGCAGGGGATGTACTAAATCATCTAAAACTTCAGTTAAAAATACCACAGAGTAAAATATCTACCGCGTTTATCCACGATCTCGGTTTTTCATCTTTAAGGAATATAAGCAAACCTAATAAGCAATGTATGTTTAACGTGCTGACTATGAGCGATCATCGCAGTGGCTTATATAAACTTACAGAGTTTATTAATGCTTATAATAAACAACCAGAGCCCCGTGAAAATATTTTTTGCTTTTCAAAACCCGTTTACGTTGCGGGTATGCTTGAGTGTAAAAGTAGTACTAGTCAAATAGCAAAGTGTGACTGGCAATCATCTAAACTTAATAGCCAGCTTCCTAACAATTTTGATTTTATAGTGATGATGCCAAAAGGCGGAACGGCTAATGTTACGAATGGGACAATGCTAATAAACTCAAAAGCAAAATACAGTATATTTTTGCATGAGCTGATGCATTTTAACGGTTTTGAAGATGAATACGCTTTGCCTAAAACTAAGCAAGCATGGTTGTGTGCAAAAACGGGTTTTGTTGCACCTAATTTATTTATTTCTCATGGTGAGTCGCCGCCAACAGGTTGGCATAAAGCAAAGAGTTGCCAGGTAGGGGGTATTGCTTATAAACCTAGTGAAAATTGGTCTATTATGCAATATCAGCAGTTAGGGCTCTCAGCGCAGTATAGACAACTTTGGTTGAAACATTTAGATATGACCAATGGTAACTTTCATCGTCACCCTGGCGCGCTTACATTTGCAAATAAGGCCATATTAAATTAACAATTATCAGTATTAATTAATTGTTTTTTTAGGCTTAATAAATTGTTAGTTCTTGTTTAAAAAACACCCATACAGAACCGCTTTTTATAGACAAAATCAGTGTTTTTCAGTATAACTATAGTCATTAATGTCGTTTAAAAACAGGCAGTAAAAGCATCACTTAGTATTAAAAAGAGATGCCCTGATAAACTTATGATAATAAAAGGCCCTACATTATGACTTTGCTCTGGATACCCTTGTTATCCTTAATTGGCAGTGTTATTTCTGCATGCACAGGTAAGTTATCCCGCAATTTAAGCACTAGTTTAACGGCTCTTGCGCCTTTGACGGCTTTGGGGATTACTCTATACCATGCACCTGCCGTTTTAGCGGGCGAAACCATTCGTTATTCTTTAGCTTGGATCCCGTCAATAGGACTCGATTTGTCTCTGCGGTTAGACGGCCTCAGTTTATTGTTTATGTTTATGATTTTAGGCATAGGCTTGCTCGTTATCCTCTACACCCGTTACTACCTAAGCGCTAATGACTCAATGGCTAAGCTATATAGTTACTTAATGCTATTTATGACTGCAATGCTTGGTATTGTTATGTCTAACAACGTCATTCAACTGTGGTTGTTTTGGGAATTAACGAGCATCAGCTCATTTTTATTAATTAGTTTTTGGTGGCATAAATCAGAAGCGCGAAAAGGCGCACGTATGGCGCTTGCTGTAACAGGCGCGGGCGGCTTAGCGTTACTTGCTGGATTGATGCTATTAGGTGATATTGTTGGTAGTTACGACCTAGATGTTATTCTAGCGAGTAAAGCAATAATTCAATCTCATGATTTATACGAAGTAGCATTGGTATTGGTGCTACTGGGTGCGTTTACTAAATCGGCACAATTTCCATTTCACTTTTGGCTTCCTCATGCAATGGCAGCGCCTACGCCAGTAAGCGCGTATTTACATTCTGCGACGATGGTAAAAGCCGGTATATTTTTGTTAGCACGTTTTCATCCTGCTTTAGCCGGCACCGATACTTGGTTCTTGCTCGTTGGGTTAACGGGTTTAGCTACGCTGTTGTTTGGTGCTTATATAGCACTATTTAAACACGACTTAAAAGGCTTGTTAGCCTATTCAACAATAAGCCATTTGGGTTTAATAACGCTATTACTCGGACTTGATACTGAGCTTGCGACTGTTGCTGCTATTTTTCATATAATTAACCATGCAACGTTTAAAGCGTCGTTATTTATGGCCGTTGGTATTATTGATCACGAAACGGGCACGCGCGATATGCGTAAATTAAATGGTATGTGGCGATACTTACCATACACTGCAACGCTTGCGATGGTCGCGGCGGCTGCAATGGCAGGAGTTCCTTTACTAAATGGCTTCTTGTCTAAAGAAATGTTTTTTGCAGAAACGCTACACCAGCAAGTGCTTGGTTCTATGTCGTGGTTAATTCCAGTACTGGCAACTGTTGCAGGTGCATTAGCTGTTGCGTACTCAGCACGCTTTATTCATGACGTGTTTTTTAATGGTGAACCAATTGATTTACCTCGTACGCCGCATGAGCCACCGCGCTATATGCGTGTACCAATAGAAATACTCGTTGTGATTTGTTTGTTAGTGGGTATGTTCCCGCACTTTACAATTGATGGCATTTTATCTGCGGCGTCTTTAGCTGTACTTGGAAAAGAAATGCCGGTGTACGAATTGGCTATCTGGCATGGGTTTAACTTGCCTCTACTAATGAGTGCGATGGCGATTGCTGGCGGCTTATTTATTTATATTAATCGTAAATATCTATTTCAGTTTCAAGCATCATTACCACCTCTAAACGCTAAAAAAACGTTTGAACGTGTGATATTAAGCGTTATTGCTTGGTGTCAGTCAAAGGTAAGCAGTATCGAAAATGGATCGCTACAGCGCTATCTTGTAATTATGTTAGCGGTGGTATTACTGTGTGCGGGTTGGCCATTATTTGAAATGCAACAACTTGCCGGTAGCATGCCACTTACGCCTGTTGATGTGCACAATGCAATTGGTGCAGGCTTATTGATTATTGGTGCTCTTGCCACCGTTATTTGGCATCGCTCTCGAATGGTATCGCTATTAATGCTCTCAATTGTAGGATTAATGGTGTCGGTTGTATTTACACGCTTTTCTGCTCCAGATTTAGCGCTTACGCAGCTAACTGTTGAGGTTGTTACTATTATTTTACTTATGCTGGCATTGTTTTTCTTGCCGCAGCATACGCCAAAAGAATCAAGTTCATTACGCGTACTTCGAGACTTAGCAATAGCCTCTACGTTAGGTGTAGTTATCGCGAGTATTTGTTATGCATTACTTACACGCCCGCTAGATTCAATCTCAGACTTCTTTATTGCTAACGCTAAAATTGGTGGCGGTGGTACTAACGTAGTTAACGTTATTTTAGTCGACTTTAGGGGCTTTGATACGCTTGGTGAAATTACCGTATTAGGCATTGCCGCATTAGGTATATTTAAAGTACTTTCTCGAATTCCATTATTTATGCCAGCAAGCGACAGCGAAGGGCGCCCATGGGCACGAGAGCGCCATCCAATATTACTGGCGAGTATTTCACAAAGTTTATTACCGCTTGCGTTATTGGTCTCTGCATATATTTTCTTACGTGGGCATAACTTACCTGGTGGTGGCTTTATTGCAGGACTGGTAACGTCAATCGCGTTTATTTTGCAATACATGGCGCATGGTACAGCATGGATAAACGAACGTTTTGATGTTAATTATCGCAAAATTATAGCTTCAGGCATTGGTATTTCTTTGTTTACAGGTGTGGGTAGTTGGTTCTTCGATAAGCCATTTTTAACAACTTGGTTTGACTACTTTGATATTCCGTTTGTCGGTAAAACAGAGCTTGCCAGCGCGATTGCATTTGACCTAGGTGTTTACTTAACTGTTGTAGGCGCTACATTAATGATTTTAGCAAGCTTAGGTAATATGACAGCAGATACCCAGAAAAAAGAGGTAAATATTTAATGGAATTATTGTACGCATCTTGCGTTGGAGTATTGGTCAGTTGCGGTGTGTTTTTACTGCTAAGAGCTCGTACGTTCCCTGTAGTACTTGGGCTTACTATGATTTCATACGCTGTTAACTTATTTTTGTTTTCAGCAGGTCGCCTTACTATTAATAAAGCGGTAGTACTTGGTACTGGCACAGAATACGCCGATCCTCTACCTCAAGCATTAGTACTAACTGCAATAGTGATTGGTTTTGCGATGACCGCATTTGTGGTTATTTTGGCAATACGTGGGCGCGCCGATTTAGGTAGTGACCATGTTGATGGTTATGTGCCTAACACCTCTGCAGATAATAAGGAGCAAAAATGATCCAACATTTAGCTTCGCTACCTATTTTATTACCTATGCTGACGGCAGTTATTTTATTGCTGCCGCCATGTGGTAAAAGCGTCAAAATTCGCCGCTTAGTTTCAATTGTAATGGCAATAGCTACTTTTGCCATTAGTGTGCTTTTGCTTGTACATATTAATAATACGGGTATTAATGTTTACGCTATTGGTAATTGGTCTGCACCATTTGGGATAGTCTTAGTCGCTGATATGTTATCTACCTTATTGGTTACGTTAACTTCACTTTTAGGTTTGGGCGCTATTTTATATGGTAGTGCTGGCGATGATGAAAAGGGTAGCTTTTATCATCCACTTGTTCATTTTTTAATATTGGGTGTAAATGGCGCGTTTTTAACTGGCGATTTATTTAACCTATTTGTATTTTTTGAAGTGTTACTGATTGCATCATATGCATTGTTAATGCATGCAGGTGATAAACAAAACACTCGTGCGGCACTGCAATATGTAATATTAAATTTAGTTGGCTCAAGCGTATTTTTAATCGGTTTGGGTATTTTGTACGGTGTACTTGGTACGCTTAATATTGCAGATATGGCGCAAAAAGTATCACAGCTTTCGGGCGATGATGTATACCTAGCAAAAGCAGGTGGTTTATTACTATTAATTGTATTTGCTTTAAAGGCCGCACTATTACCTCTGCATTTATGGCTTCCAAATACGTATTCAAGCGCTAAACCTGTGGTTGCTGCATTGTTTGCGATTATGACCAAAGTAGGCGTTTACGCCATGCTTCGTGTTTACACGGTGATATTTGGCGAACAAGCAGGAGCGCTTGAACATATGGCGCAGCCTTGGCTTTGGGGCTTAGCAATTGCCACCATTATAGTGGGTGCCATTGGCGTTATGGCAGCGCAAGACTTACGTAAACTCACCTCTAACTTAGTATTAGTATCGGTAGGTACGTTGGTTGCGCTAATTGCATTGCAAAATGTAAATGCCACTGCTGCACTTTTATATTATTTAGTGCATTCAACACTTGTTAGTGCCGCACTGTTTTTACTAGCAGACTTAGTTTCAATCCAGCGCGGTAAAGTTGGTGATAGGCTAGTAGCGGGTCGCTCTGTTAAACAACCATTTTTATTAGGTGTGTGCTTTATTGTTGCAGCTTTAACTGTAGTTGGTATGCCGCCACTATCAGGCTTTGTAGGTAAAATTTGGATACTTAAAGCCACATTAAATAGTGAGCAAGCTTTACTATTTTGGCCTGTATATTTAGTAACAAGCTTTGCGTTGTTGGTAGCGCTTTCGCGTGCTGGCACGACCTTGTTTTGGGAGCATAAAAGTAAAAATAGCGAAAACGCAGATTGTGCAAATGCACACCCGTTGCAGGTAATTGTAATTATAGGTTTACTTGCGTGTTCGCCATTGCTCGTTATTTTTGGCGGACCAATAAGTGAATACATGCTAGGTGCTGCTACTCAGTTACATGATATAAGCGGCGGTATTAATGCTGTACTTAAAGGAGGCATGTGATGAGATTACAAGCCCGTTTTCGTTGGTTACCAACGCCATTTCGTAGCTTATTTTTGTTTATGGTTTGGCTATTGTTAAATAATAGCGTGTCGGTAGGGCACTTAGTATTAGCGACTATTTTTGCAATACTTATCCCAATATTAAGTTTTTCGCTTCGCGAGCCTCAGCCACTAATTTTAAAGCCGGGCTTGGCTCTTAAGCAGTTGCTTATTGTGCTGTACGATATTGTCGTAGCAAATTTACAAGTGGCTTTACTTATACTTGGGCCATCTAAAAATTTGCGTCCGGCATTTATAAAAGTACCGATAGATTTAACTCATGATATGCCAATTACCATATTGGCCAGTAGTGTATCGCTTACACCCGGTACAGTGAGTGCAGAGGTTTACCCAATTGCTGAATCGTTACCTGAGGGTGAAGAGCCAACACAACGCTACTTATTAATACATGTGCTTGACCTTAAAGATGAAGAAGCACTTATCAAACAAATAAAACAACGCTACGAAGCTCCACTAAAGGAGATATTTCAATGTTAGACACCGTATTACTCATTGTTTTTTCGATGATTGGCTTATCATTATTGCTTAATTTATGGCGATTGATCATTGGTCCATCAGTGCCTGATCGTGTTTTAGCGCTCGATACAATGTACATTAACGTCATTGCACTGATTATTTTATATAGCATTAGTATGGATACAGGGCTTTATTTTGAAGCTGCACTGCTTATTGCCATGCTCGGTTTTATAAGTACAGTTGCAGTGTGTAAGTATTTACTACGTGGCGATATAATTGAATAAGGTGAAAACATGATCAGCGAATGGGTTGTATCAATATTATTGTTATTTGGTGGTACGTTTATTTTAATTGGCTCAATAGGCTTAGTTAAACTACCTGACTTTTTTATGCGTTTGCATGGGCCAACTAAAGCAACAACGTTGGGCATGGCAAGTATGCTAATTGCAGCTATGGTTTATTTTGCAAATTCAGGGCATGGCCTAAGTGTTAAAGAAATACTCATTACTATATTTTTACTAATTACGGCACCGATTAGTGGTTACATGCTAATAAAATCAGCTATTCATCATAAGCTAAAAGCCAAAGAAGGCACTAAAGGCCTAGATAATGTAGAAGACGATTAACATAAAAATATATTTATAAAAGGCCGAATAAATTCATTTTATTCGGCCTTTTTAGTGACTGCTTGTACCCTTTACAAGACTAATTAATAATGTAACTATAAAACGATTATTTATATGAAAGGATATTATTATGGGTAAGGTACTACTTTTATCATTACTGATTTTTTCTAGTAGTTTGTATGCTGAACAAAATACTAAGCAGCAAAAAATAGATGAACTTATTAGTGTAATGAATTTAGATTCAATGGTTGACTCTATGTACGGCCAGGTTGAAGGTATGATGAAAGGCATGTCAGATCAAATGGGCGTTAAGCCTTCTGAACAGGCAATTTTTGATAAATACTACAGCGACATGACGACGGTATTAAAAACCGAAATGAGCTGGGCCAAAATGCAGCCGATGATGATTAGCGTGTACGACAAACATTTTAGTGAGCAAGAAATTGCCGATATGTTAGCGTTTTATAAAACAGATACAGGGCAAAAAATACTTGAAAAAATGCCTGTTGTGATGCAAGAGTCTATGCAAATGTCACAAAGCTTAATGAAAGATGCTATGCCTAAAATACAAACTTTAGCGCAGCAACTAAGCGACGAATTAGAGCAAAGCCGTAGCGAATCAAACTAGGGCAGCGCATGTTTGGTATTTATGCTGCGTTATCGCCTATTTATGGGGAATAACCACACTACATAGGCTGTGCCTTGCCTATAGACCAAACAGTCTGCTGTAAATTAAACCACCAATGATCAACACGCCCTTAGATTAATACGCGCCTTACTTAGGCGCTTCTCTCCTGAATTACATCCCCTCCAGATAATACACGCCCGATATCAGCTTAAGTTAATTATGTTTGTGTCACTATACTAATGAGCAACAATACTTAATCAATTTAAGGGATTAAATTCGGCGTTAACTGCGTTAAACATTTTTGATATACGACTGCATGGATGCAGGGGGCAATTAGTGATAACAACTAAATAACGAAACCTTTGCCTTGTTATCAACACGATTTTCTTGTCTTAAATAGGTTACTTAATTAAGCGAATTGGTATTATTTTATTAGTTTTAAAATAGTCATTGACCTATGTGTTGCACCTAGGTTTATTATGAAGCTACTGAAACACGACGGAGCTAAATTATGTATGTTAAACAACTCGCCAAGTTAATGGGCGTGACTGCCGATACTGTTCGTCATTACACACGTGTTGGGTTACTTAACCCAATACGCAGTGAAGAAAATGGCTATCAAGAGTATACAAAGCAAGACCAGCAGCGTTTAAAGTTTATTATTAGCTCTCGTCAACTTGGTTTTTCACTCAAAGATATTCAACACATTATAGGCGAGTCAGAGCAGGGGAATTGTCCTTGTCCGTTAACGCGTAAACTCATTACTAAACGCCTAGAAGAAACCGAAGCACTATTTCAAGAAACATTAAAATTACGAAACAGAATGCATGCAGCTCTGGAGCAATGGGATACATCAGCCGATGGTGCAAATGCCAGTGACGTGTGTAGTTTAATAGAATCTTTTGTTGATCCAATAAACGATTCTGCAAATAAGGAGCAGCGTAATGACGACTAATACAAAAGACACCGCGCAAAACTTTATTATTGAAGGCGCTAATTGCGGCAGTTGTGTGGCTAAAATTGAAAAAGCCCTTAATAGCGTGCAAGGCGCGCAAAACGTGGAAATGAACTTTGCACAGCGTACTGTCCGTGTAGAAGGTAAAGCTTGCGAAAGCACGCTCATTAAAGCAGTCGAAAACATTGGTTATTCAGCTAAGCCAATGAGTAACGAGTCTGATCAAGATGCACTTGATGAAAAAGCAAAGTCGGATGAGGCACATTATAAAAAGCTAATGCGTAATATGATATTAGCGTTAGGGGTCGGTACGCCGTTAATGATATACGGGCTTATTTTTGACATGAGTGTGACCACCGACACACAACGAATAGCATGGTTTTTAGTGGGTATAGTCACGCTTGTGGTTATGGCTATATCAGGTAAACAATTTTACAACGGTGCATGGCAGGCATTCAAAAACCATGCTGCCAATATGGATACATTAATAGCGCTTGGTACAGGTACTGCGTGGTTGTATTCAATGTTTGTGGTAATAGCACCAAACTTATTACCGGAAGTTGCAAGACACGTATATTTTGAAGCATCATCGATGATCATCGGTTTAATTAGTTTAGGGCTCGCTTTTGAAGTAAAAGCACGTGGGCGCACCTCACAAGCAATTAAACGCTTAATTGGCCTGCAACCAAAAACTGCACGCGTAATTCGCGATGGGCAAGAGCAAGACATCGACATTAGTGATGTGGTAAAAAATGATGAAGTACGCGTACGCCCGGGTGAAAAAATCCCTGTGGATGGCGATGTTATTGAAGGCAGCAGTACGGTTGATGAGTCAATGCTTACTGGTGAGCCAATGGCTGTAAGCAAAAAAACGGGCGACAAAGTCGTTGCCGGAAGTATTAATAAAAGTGGCACTTTATTATTTAAAGCCACGCACATTGGTAGCGAAACCACACTGGCTAATATTATCAATATGGTAAAACGTGCACAAAACTCTAAGCCATCAATAGGGCGCTTAGCTGATGTTATATCAGGAATATTTGTACCAACAGTCATGATTATTGCAGTACTTGCGGGTCTTGCATGGTTAAACTTTGGACCTGAGCCATCAATTGCTTATGCCGTTGTTGCAATAACCACCGTACTTATTATTGCTTGTCCTTGTGCGCTAGGACTCGCAACCCCTATGTCGGTTATGGTGGGTATTGGTAAAGCTGCAGAGTCAGGAATATTAATTCGAAATGGTGAGTCGCTGCAAACAACATCTAAAATCACCACCATGATTTTAGATAAAACAGGCACGATTACTCAAGGCACACCGCAAGTTACCGATGTAGTTACGTTTAACAACAGTGATGAAAATACAGTAATGCAACGTGTTGCAAGCCTTGAAAGTAGCTCAGAGCATCCACTGGCAGAAGCAATTACGGCACACGCTAAAAAGCAGGGCTTAGCTTTAAGTAAAGTAGCCGACTTTAACGCAATTACAGGTAAAGGTGTAACCGGCAGTGTTGACGGGCAAACATTGTTGTTTGGTAATAAAGCGCTAATGGATAAATACGATGTGGCCGTTGATGATGCAACCGAGCAAGCTCAAACACTTGCCGGTGATGCTAAAACGCCCATGTATTTTGCAAGTAATAATAAGCTCCAAGCTATTATTGCGGTAGCAGATCCTATTAAAGAGGATTCAGTTGAAGCTATTAAACGCCTGCAAGATAAAGGTATCCACCTAGTTATGCTAACAGGTGACAACAAAGCCACTGCACGAGCCGTTGCTAAGCAAGTTGGTATTGATGACTTTATTGCAGAAGTAATGCCCGATGACAAAGTAAACGAAGTAACAAAGCGCCAAGCAAACGGTGAAATAGTGGGTATGACAGGTGACGGTATTAACGATGCCCCCGCACTTGCGCAAGCGGATGTAGGGTTTGCAATTGGCACAGGTACCGATGTTGCAATAGAAAGTGCAGACATTACCTTAATGCGTGGTTCGTTACATGGCCTTGCTGATGCAATTGCAGTGAGTAGTGCAACTATTTTAAATATTAAACAGAACCTATTTGGTGCCTTTATTTATAACGTGGCGGGTATTCCGATTGCAGCCGGCGTGTTGTATCCATTTTTTGGCATACTACTTAACCCTGTTGTTGCAGGTGCAGCTATGGCACTTTCATCGCTTACAGTGGTAAGTAACGCTAATCGCTTACGTTTTTTCAAACCAAATAAATCGTAATTTAAGCTAAGGAGTACATTATGTTGATGATTAATATAGGTGGTGCACTGTTAATAGCCGCAATTATTTATTGGTTTTGGCTATACAAACCAGAGCAAACACAAAGTGATGACAACAAAGTAACGATAGTCGTTGATAACGGTGTTTATAAGCCAGGACACATTAAAGTGGCAGCCAACAAAGAGGTTGTACTTACCTTTGATAGAAAAGACAGCGCGCCGTGCGCCGAAACCGTGGTATTTCCACAGCTTGATATAAGTAAAACGCTGGCAATGGGTGATGGCAATACAGTTAAACTACCTGCGCTTGAAGCCGGTGAGTATGACTTTCATTGCCAAATGAAAATGTACAAAGGCAAGCTAGTTGCTCAGTAACCTGAACTAAGTAGGTGTTGGGGTCGTATAGTTGCCTTATATAAGTTATGAGTAGGAGTGGTTACATTAAATGAATAAATTAAACCCTAAAAAATTATTGAATAGTAAATGGACCGCAACACCTTCTATAAATAAAGAAAAACACTTCATTATTGTTGAGGTGGAATTTGATGAAGATGGCAACGTAATTGAATGTATTACCGAGGCTGTTATGTCAAAAAATCAATATCCAATTAGTTGGCGAGATTTAAAAGATAACCAAAAGTGGCTGCAAGGGTGGAAGTAGTTTAAATCTACATAGTTTACCTCACTCCAATAGCGGCACATTTGCAGATAGCTGGCACACGATGTAGGTTTGCTTAACTCAAGCGAACCTATATTTTACGGCGCATTAAGTTATGAACTCAATGCTATAACTTAGCTCATATATCACATTCTTTCTGAGTAATTCGCCATTTGGCAACAAAACAGTTAATTTCAAAATATCCTTTCAAAATTTTTATAATAAATCTCAAAAATAATGTAACTGACTAATTATAAATGAATTAATTATTTAATAGTCGCGAACAAATCCTATGTTACTTCCATGTTCATATTCAGTTTATTTTGAAGACTAACCCAAACACCCCCCTTTTTGGCTTTTTAGCAAAAGTGTGTCTTTTTAACTAAACCTAACTAATTGATTTATATCGGTTTATTATTTTTAGGTAAATGGCTGTTGCTAAATAGCAACAATAACACCTCCTCAAATTAAGCTTCTCTCGCTTTATATTGTTTAACTCATTGTTTTTAAATAATAAATAAAAAGTGGCACCAAAGTTGTAATACCTAGAGTGTATTAAGCAAAACGTGATGAAAGCCAAAGGCCTTAATCGCAACAACCCAATGAAGGAATACTATTATGAAAACATTTCAATCAACACTAGTACTAATGGCGCTAGCTTCTTCATCAGCGGCTTTTGCAGCAACAGATTTTGATACGCTAGACGTAGATGGTAATGGCGCAATCAGCCAAGCCGAAGCATCAGTGGATGCTGAGCTTTTAAGCAAATTTGAAGAACTCGATACAAACCAAGATGGTGAGTTATCTGAAGATGAGTTTTCTAAGGCCTAAAATTAAAGCCTTAAGCAGTTAATGTTCTGTAATGTTATCTAAATTCTGAGTTGCCAAAGACAACCTAAGTAGGCAAGGGAGCCTACTAAAAAGAATAACCAGGAAGTGACTAGAGAGCACTATAGAGCAAATTTATTTAGGACACCGCATACTTTTGAAGGATTAAATTATGAAAAAGCTACAATCAACATTTGTACTTATGGCTATTGTTTCTTCGTCAGTAGTATTTGCAAACACAGACTTTGAAACACTCGATGCAGACGACAACGCTTCAATTAGTCAAGCTGAAGAGTCGGTGCAAGTGATAGAGCAATTTGACGAGCTAAATGTTCAAAGTAGCGGTGGTCCGACAGAAAATGATTTTTTTGAATATTAATTTATAAACACTTTACTCCTAAAGGATCTTTGAAAAGGACTTCTTACCTCTAATCAGGTCACCCCTAATCAGGCTCAAAGCCTAAGGAAACGATTATGAAAACATTACACAAAACTTTAGGGCGTATTGATCTTTGTGGATTGAAATTTGTTCAATCTAGGGGCGATTAAATCGCGGCGCGAGGTTTGTAACCTAGTGGGCTAAGTAAAAACCGAGCAACAAAGAGTTAATCGTCCCTAGAAAGAACCCAAAGGGCAGCGCATGTTTGGTATTTATGCTGCGTTATCGCCTATTTATGGGGAATAACCACACTACATAGGCTCTGCCTTGCCTAAAAACCAAACATACTGCTGCAAATTCACCCACCAAAGATCAACACGCCCTACCACTTGTAGCCCTTGCTTCTTCTTCAGCGGCGTTTGCTGCGGTAGATTTTGATTCTTTTGATACTGATGGCGACGGCGTAATTAGTAAAACAGAAGCCCAAGTAAACTCGCAACTAGTACAGCTTTTTGATCAATTAGATGCAGATGGAAATGGCGAATTATCTAAAGAAGAGTTTTCGAAGGTTCAGTAACAGGCTCTATATTTAAGTTAGTCGTAAAGCCTTACCAGTCATACTCACAAAGCAGCTAAGTAATTAATACTTAGCTGCTTTTTTGTGCATTTAACTTAATATATTACTGTTTAGTCACCAAAATAGTGCAAAACTCGAGTTTTAATTTAATTAAGTTACTGATTATTAAGTTGTTTTATTATTGGTTTTAAACTTGCAAATCTATTTATAACTTAGGTTAATGAGTATTTAAAATGGCGCGAATGAGTTATATCAGTAGTGTTGAGCGCTACCACGAATATGAGCATGTAATACACAGCTTACTTAAATCTATTTTGATGAGTATTGAGGATGGGTTAACTAAGGAGCGTGATACCCGCTACCTGATTAAGCAGTACCCATTTTTAGAATTACAATATTGTTTAAATGCAGAAGGTTTGCAGCAGGGTAATAATGTCTGCTTTAAACGGGCATATAGAAAAAAACTAGGTGAAAGTGGTAATCAACAAGATTTAAGCGAGCGCCCCTATTTTTTGAACGCTAAAACAAGTGATAGGGTGTGCTTTACTGATCCCTACATTTCTATAGCGACTAACCATTTATGTATATCGGCGATTAAAGAACTAAAAAAACCAATTAATAATCAACATTACTTGGTCGTTGATGTGAGCTTAACGCAGCTTATTGAGTTTGTAATGGGTGATACTGCGCGCGCTAATATGTCGCCTTACTTTAAAGCGGGTTACGGTATTATTGTTGCGTGCTTATTTTGCTTAGTATTATTTTTACTGAATATCGTTTTTAATGATATATACGCGCTATTAACCCATGTAGATACCTCATCAGACCCACTTGAACCCTTTAGTATCATTATTTACATCACCCTAGCATTAGCAGTATTCGATTTAGGTAAAACAATACTCGAAGAAGAAATCCTTATGCATAAGGATATTTTTAGGCACTCATCTACGCGGCGCACTATTACACGGTTTATATCTACCGTGTTAATTGCTATATCAATTGAGGCGTTGTTAACTATGTTTAAAGCGGCGTTGGGGCAATCGGAGTATTTAATGCCTGCAATAGCGATGATGCTTGCAGTAGTGGGGCTTTTAATTGCACTAGCTATTTATGTTTATTTAGGAGCAAAGGCCGAAACGCTATTAATGCGGGCTCGTTTAAAACAAAAATCCTCCAAGTAGGAGGATTTTTATATTACATAACTATTAATAGTTATTTATTGTTTATCTTGCGCGCGTTTGGCTTTAAAGTCAGACTCGCTCGTCCACTTTGGCCAATCGCCATTGTTTGCAAGTTGAGTGGCTATATCAACAATAAGATCTATATCTTGCTTAACGCCACCTAACGACCAATCAGCTGAGTAGTCGTCTGCTTCTTTATGGTATTTATGCGCAATGTACTCAGGATCGGTATCGCCCAGGCTCATAAATAATAGACTAGGCACACCTTGCTTAGAAAGTGAGAAATGATCAGATCTAAAAAATAAGCCATTTTGCGGGCGAGGATCCATTTTAACAACACGGCCTTGTGATTTTGCAGCCTTTGCTAAATAGTTTTCCATTGTCGATAAATCTTTACCGTATTGTAAAATGTAGTCAGTGCCATCAAGCACGTTCATGCCATCAATATTTAATAGACCGACCATTTTTTTTGTAGGTACAACCGCACCCGATGCAAATTCTTCAGAACCAATTAACCCCGTTTCTTCTGCTGTAAAGTTAGCAAAAATAATTGAGCGTTTAAATGGTTTTTGCTTGTTCATTTTGCTCATGATGCGTGCTATTTCAAGCGTGGCTGCAGTGCCTGAAGCGTTATCTACTGCGCCGTTATAAATCTTAGGGCCAGTATCAGTTTGTTTAGTACCAAAGTGGTCCCAGTGAGCGCTAATAACAACGTATTCGTCAGGTGATTCGCTACCTGTAATTTGTGCAACTACGTTATGCGATTTTGCATGAGATACTTCGTTTTTAAAGGCAAGGTTTGCTTTTAAGTTGAGTGGCGTCGCTTTAAAGTCATCATTTAATGCTGCTTGTTTTAAATCTTGATAGTTAAGCTTTGCGGCGTTAAACATTTTCTCAGTCGCATCAAGTGTTAGCCAGCCCATAACCGGTAATTTAGACGCGTTTAAATTGTTATCCATTAACGTGTATTTAGTGCCGGTGTTTGAACTTTCAACTACGCCCCAAGGGTATGCCGCAGGTGCTGTTTCATGAACAATAAATACAGCCTTTGCACCTTGGCGAGCGGCTTCTTCATATTTATAAGTCCAGCGACCGTAGTAGGTCATTGCATTGCCAGTAAAAAGGGCATCGTTTTGAGTAGCAAAGCCTGGATCGTTAACTAGCACAACCACTGTTTTACCAGTTACATCAATATTTTTATAGTCATTCCAGCTATATTCTGGCGCATTAATACCGTAGCCCGCAAATACAACGTCAGAGCTTCTTACATCAATTAATGGCTGAAGTTGCTCGGTACGTGCGGTAAAGTCTTTGCCTGATTCAAAGCTCAAATCACCTACCTTTAACTGCATGTCCTGATTAGCTGTCACCATTGCCATTTTTACAGGCTGTAAGTATTTACCTTTATAAGCACCGGTTAAACCCAGCGCTTTATATTGCTCGCTTAAGTAGCCTACTGTTTTCACTTCGCCATGAGTAAGCGGGCCTCGGCCTTGAAAGTCATCAGAGGCTAGCGTTTTAATATGCTGTTTAATATTGCTAAGGCTTACACCGGCTGTATTTTCTAATGGGGTTTGTTCGCTTGCAGGCTCTGAGCAGCCAAAGAGTGCAACTAGCAGGCTTAGGCTAGCGCTTTTTAAAAGAGTAGATGCCATAGTCTTCATATTGTTATTTAATTAGGCTTTCAATATAAAGGAAGCACCGCAGCGATGTCGAATTTTTATAGAGAACTTTTCATTCAATTGCAGATTGATTTTATAAGGTGTATAAATAACGAACAACCTAAAGGAGCACATAATGAGCCAATGTAAAAAAAGTGGGTATTTATTTATAGCTAGTGGCATTGCATTTTTTGCTGCTGCAATATTAGCTGAGCAGGAGACATTTTTTGTGCTGTCTGCTTCTTTTATAATATTGGGCACTATAAGTATAAAAAAAGCGGCTTAATAACCGCTTAGTTTTTTTAGCTAAATATAAAGCTTAAATACAATACTTGGCACTAAAAGCAAAAAACCAGCATTAGCTGGTTTTTTAGTATAAGTTGCAGTTAGCTTTATGCGTCTGCAAGCTTTACGCGGATCTTACTTTTATCAACAGTAGATTGGTTAAGTGCTTTAATGGCGCTTTTACTTTCTATGTCGTTTGGCATTTCTAAAAAGGCAAAGCCTTTAGATTGGCCAGTTTCTTTATCAAGTACCAAGTTGCAGGTAGTCACTTTACCGTGCTCTGCAAATAAAGTACGAAGCTCATGCTCAGTGGTAGCACGAGACAAGTTACGAACTAATAGTTTCATAATGAACCTAAATAATTATGTCAGTACTAATTATCTCAAGTAACTCAGCTTTAACCTAATTTTATTTTAAAACATATATAAATAAACGTTCTATAGGAATAATTGTTTGTATCACACTGAAAAAACATAGCTTTATAATTTTAAATGGATTGCCATCAAATTGGTCATGTTAATTGGTAATTGAGTTGTGGTTATTTACATAGTTAATTGGTAAGTTTATGTTTTATTAACTTACTATTAACTATAAAGCTAACAATGCCTAAATATAATCTTAAACTGTGTAATGTAATTACAACCGCACTTCTATCTTGTTTAGTTGTTGGTTGTGGCAGCTCTGGCTCTGATTCTACGGTGCAAAATAATGAAGCGATTACTTTACAAACTCCTGCAATAATTGGTGGTAATAGCCGAGGCGAAGTTATTAGTGATAGTAATGATGCAATAACAGGCTCATTAACCATTACTGATCAACAATCCGGTGAGGCTGCTTTTATAGCACAAGAAAATAGCGCTACAAGCTATGGTTTTTTTAGCTTAAATGCTGGTGGAGATTGGTCATACACACTTGATGATTTAAATGCTTCAATAACATCTTTAAGGGAAGATGAAACACTGCAAGACACAATAACAGTAAACTCTTTAGATGGTACTGGCGCACAAATTATCATAACAATTGTTGGTGCACCAATAACTCAAGCTGATGGCTTTGAGAGCATCTCGCACGTGTTATTGCAATCAGATGGCGTAGATTCGGGACTTGACGCATACACACTTATTGAAAATGCATTCGGCGAAGGGTCAATTGAATCTCCAGATTTATACGCTGGCAATCATGAAAGTGTTGTCCATATTATCGAAGATACCGATACGATAATTGGTAGCCATTTTGTATTTTTAGCCCACCGAGATGATGACCAAGATAAAGACAAAGGCGCAAGTGACAGGCAACGCAACGAAATAAAAACCTACGATAAATCACCGCAAGAAACACTGGCGTTTGAGGGGGAGACATTTCAATACAGCTGGAAATTTAAAGTAAGCAGCGAGCTTGAGCTTACGAGTAAGTTTAGCCATTTTTTTCAAATAAAAGCGCGTAACGAAAGTAACGACAACACCAATGGTAATGACGATCAGCCTATTATTACGCTCTCGGGTGCGCAAAAAAACAGTACAGGCAATCAACTACAGGTTCGATATAGCGCAGGCTTTGACGAAAACGGTAACAGCACGGGTCTTGATAAAAACTTAATTGAAACCGACTGGTCTTTAATAACAGATGAATGGGTCGAGGTATTTGTACAAGCTACATTTAGTGAAAGTGGTAAGCTTGATATGACATTAACGCGCTTAAGCGACAACGCAGAGATATTTAATATAAGCGAGCAAAACATAGATATGTGGCGCGGCTTTAATGATGATGATTTTGCTCGTCCTAAGTGGGGAATATACCGCTCAATTGTTGAAACCGACAGCCTTCGAGTTGATGAAGAACGTGTTAGGTTTGCTGATTTTTCTATCACAAGAGGTAAGTTAGCGCAGTAAGCTATTTTATCAATTTGTCCCGTCCTAAAATACGTTGACGGTTTTAATTGAAGGCCAGTAGCTTTTGCTCCTGGCTTTTTTTGTGCACTTGGTTTGGTGTTTTCATTCCTAAACTCAAATGCGGCCTCATTTCATT
>NZ_JADYWR010000008.1:0-201665 GCF_015864705.1 Pseudoalteromonas sp. NGC95 | reverse complement strand
TTTTAGCAGCTTCTTTAGCAAACGCTTCGAGTTCTTCTTTATTCATGTTCATCGCCTAATCCTTAAACTCTTGATAGAGTAAATTATGATAGGCAGTTACACAAAATTAGTTACACCCTCTGATGTGCGTGCTTACTTTACGTATTATTGATGTAGGGCTTTTTTTGAAAGCTCAAAATTCTCGCCAACCTTACAACACACATTCTTATCTAAATCGCTTTGCTATTGGCTGTATATCAACAGCCGTGTCTTGGTGTGGTTATGCTCTTTGGTTTCATAGCACTTCATCTACGGTGGAAGTTACTACGACCATCGCTATTTTATCGGCGCTTGCCGGTGGCTCTGCAAATTTGCTGTCTGGAAGTCGTTTTACCGCTGTTCTATATAGTTTTACTTTATTGGCGCCCTACTCTTTTTTGCTAGCGCTTTCAAACGATCACTACCAACACGTATTGGGGTTATTAGGTTTAACTTTTGCCACAATCATGATTGCCTCTTCGTACAAATCAGCCACATTTACACACAGTGCAATCAAGCTCAAAAACCAAAACAGAGAGCTGCTTAATGAAATGGAAAACAAGGTCGAACAACGCACTGAAGAAATTTACCGCTTATCGAATACCGATCCACTCACAAATCTATTAAACCGCACCGCATTTTTAAAAAATGCAAACAAACAACTAGCAGATAACCCTAAAGAACCCTTTGCTTTATTATTTGTAGATTTAGATGGTTTTAAGCAAATCAACGATTCGTTGGGTCATAAAGTGGGCGATAAAGTATTAAAAGAAATAGCACTGAGAATTAGTAATGTATGCAACCAACAACTCTATAAATGCCGTTGGGGCGGGGATGAGTTTTTAATTTTAGCAACGTATCAAAACCAAACTGAGCTTATCGAGTTTGCTAATAAAGTGCTTCAAAGCATTAGCGCCGAGCATGAAACATATAAATATCAAAAATGGGTATCAGCAACTATTGGAATGGCCATGTACCCTGAGCACGGGAGTGATTTAAATACCTTAATTCGCTCTGCTGATATTGCAATGTATCACCAAAAACGCATGGCTAAAGGTAATATCAATATTTATAACGATTCACTCAAATTAAAACAAGAAAGAGAGTACCTGTTGAGTCAACGCCTAGCCAGTGCCATAGAAGAAAACAGTTTAAGACTAGTATTTCAGCCAATTGTAGATAGCAAAACATCAAAAGTAACCTCTTTCGAATCATTATTACGCTGGCAACTAGACGGTGAAAATATTTTCCCTGATGAGTTTATAACTATTGCCGAGCAATACGGTTTAATAACCCAAATGGGCCTCTGGGTCATAGATCAAGCATGTATACAAGCAAATAAATTCAACCATTTACCGACAAAAATTGCAGTAAGCGTGAACGTATCGGTAATACAATTACAAGATCCAAATTTTGTAACTAAGGTATTAAAAATAGTAAACAATCACCAAGTAGAGCCTAAAGATCTGCATATAGAAATTACCGAATCAGTATTTGCTAAGGATAAACTCACATTTTTGACAGCCGTTAAAGCACTACAAAAACAAGGCTTTTGTATTTCAATTGATGATTTTGGAACTGGCTACTCATCACTATCAAGCATGCTTGATATTGGTGTAGATATAGTAAAAATAGACAGAAGTTTTATTCAAAATATGGATAAAAGAGGGTTAAGTATTATTCATGCAATTGTACAAATGGCCTCATCTTTAGATTTTACTGTTGTTGCCGAAGGCGTTGAAACTATTGAACAAGCAAACACGCTTACTAATATTGGTGTATCTCACCTGCAAGGTTATTACTTTTCAAAACCGATGGAAGTAGATTTTGTAGATGCTTATTTAAATGAGCAAAATAAGCTGCGCCGTTGATAACCAAAACCCGCTAAAAGCGCTTAACTGCCATATGAGTTTTGCACTACCTTTCTTATTAGGGCTTGTTTATCTTTCGAGGTTAAATTTGCAGCAGACTGTTTGGTATTTAGGCAATGCAGAGCCTGTGTAGTGTGGTTATTCCCCATAAATAGCCGATAACGCAGCATAAATGCCAAACATGCGCTGCCGAAGGGTTCTCCCTAGGGGAGATTGACTCTTTGTTACTAAGTTACAAACCTCGCGCCGCGATTAAATCTTCCTTGGGTTGAACAAAGTTCAATCCTGAAAGGTCAACAAGCCCTCCTTAAAACATAATCTTACAATTACTTACACCCAGTACATAGTTATTAGCGTAGGCTAAATATAAACCAACTTACATAAGTGTATTACGTTTAAATTTACGCTAATTAGCAAACCGCCAGCGCTGGACCCTACGTTAAGTTGTGCGCTGATGTTGCTTATATAAGTGAATAATAAAAATGTAACGATACAACTAAATATAAAAAAGGGATTTGCATGATAAAACCACTTTGCTATTCACTCATCACTTTACTTACCCCCATTAGCGCTATAGCTCAAACAATGGCAATAAAAACAACGGATGAATTAGTATCAACCGATTCAGAGATTTTATTTGCATATAATAAAGAATCAAAACAATTAGAAGCCATTAATTTACTCACATCACTAAGTAGTGAACTTACTTTACCAAAAAATGCCATCGGGTTTGATGTGGCTACACTTGCTAACATTACCGATAAACAAGCACTCGTACTAACAAGTGATGGCGTATACAAAGCCCATGCTGGTAAACCAACACTATTGTTTAATTATGAGTCGGTTCTAAATCAATTAAAAATAGATAAATTTGAAAAAGTAGACTTTGTCTTCGATGCCAACAACGACGGTCTAAGCGATATTTTCATCCCTGGGTTAGCAAGCAGTACTTTATACATTCAAAATAAAGATGGCAGCTTTAAGCCTAACAAATTTAAACAAACACCTATGTATGAAGGCAGCTTTTCAGGAAAAGGGCTTTCTCTAGAAGTTAATATTAACAATAAACCCGTCGTTATTGATTTTAACCACGACGGGTTAAGCGACTTGGTTTTTTCAAATGACTTTGGAGCAGATGTACTACTTGCTAATTCAGAAGGTTTTGAGCAAAAGCTCACCTCAATTGATTTTAACATCGAATTAGGCGAGCTAAGCAATGGCGAAACTCGCAAAATAAAGCAAATTATTGATATTAATAACGACGGATTTCTAGATTTTACAACTAGACAGTTTAAGCCAACGCAAGGTATGGATTCGTTAGATATAAAAATAGCACATACTTTGTACCTAGGAAGTGCTAAAGGCTTTAGTAATACGCCCATTACCTTATTTGAAACACAAGGCCCTAGTGAGTTATTGCTCAAAACTGATTTTAATAATGATGGCTTAATTGATTTACAAAAAATGGATTTAGATATTGGCTTAGGTACTATTGCGTCTATGGCATTGGGCGGTGGCAGTACTGATGTAGATGTAGAAATGAACATTTATAAGCAGCAACCCGACGGCTCATTTGCCAATAAATCGAGTATAGAACTTGATTTAGAAATGGAAGTGGGAATGAACGGCGATGATTCCGAGCCAGCCCTATATTTAGGTGATATTAACGGCGACAGCTATATTGACGCAGTATACAAATACAGTAAAAAAACGCTGTATATTTATTACGGAGAGCAAGACTCACTCCTAAATGATAAACGTAAAAAATTAAAACTAACGCTGCCTAAAAATAATAAAGATATTCTTCTAGTAGATATAAACCAAGACGGTAAAAAAGATTTTGTATTTAAATTTACCGAAGAAGATGGCACCAGCAAAATAGAAACACGCTTAAATTAAGCCAATAAAAAAGCCCAACAGAGTTAACCGTTGGGCTTTGGACTTAAGACTTTCGAGTAATAGTCAGCTTTACTCTAAGTTATAACACCTAAGCAGTTACATTTAGCAGTGAATCGCCTTCACTTAAACCAAACTTCTCTTGCACTGATGCAAGGATTGATTCTTTATCTTCATCAGACAACTGGCTTGAATACTCAGTTAATAGCTCATCTAAGTAGCTGACTACTTCGTCTGTATCTACTGATTCTAAAGAGTTCTGTGGCGGCGGTGGCGGTCTTTGACCTTCCACTCGTCCTGCATCACCAATGCTTTTAGCATCAAACTCAAGTTCGCTCATTAAATCAGCAAGCTCTTTTGTTGGTTCAATACCTTGTTCTTTAAATGCCGCTTGAATACTTTGCGCGTTTTCTTCGGTTAAGTTGTCAGCGTCAAACTCTGCAAGCGTTTCTTTAACAAAATCGCTTTGCTCTGTTGTTAGTTTTGCAGCCTGACTACTTTGTTGCGGCATAAAATTCGCAGAACTACTGTTAATACTATTAATCATTTTAGTATCCTTTCAGCGTTCACGACGAGGTGGTTTATGATCGCTAAGTTCTTGTTCACTAATTTCGCCATTACCATCGGCATCTATAGAATCAAAAATTGTTTGTGCATCGCCGTGTGGCGGTTTTTTAGCACTAAACTCTTCAAAGCTAATTACGCCATCACCATCAGTATCAATAGTTGAAAAGTCAGGTTTTTCAGGAGGATTGTCACCGCCTCGAGCAGCTACATTAGCTGAAAAAGCAATAGATAATATTGCCACAGTGGCAAGAGTTGAAAAATGCTTCATAGTAATAACCTCGTATTTAAGAATTAAACTAAGCTTACGCTTTAAAAACGCAAACAATGTGCAAATAATGAGGAAGTAATAAATTATTTTAATAAAAAATAGTAATCTAAATGCTTATTTAAAAAGTTCTGGTTGATTGCTTTGCAATCAATATATAAGCTAATAAAATAATACGATTAATTACTCTCAGGCAGTAGTGTTACTGCCCTTAATTCTCAAAGCTGATATACTGCTTGAGCCAATTAAACAAACAAATACAGAGCACTTTCATAAATAATGATTAATAACCAACCCTACTTAGCAGGCAATCTGTGAAAATACCTAAACGCCTACAACCCCTTGTTGATGATGGCCTTATTGACGAAGTTATAAGCCGACTAATGAGCGGTAAAGAAGCCGATGTATTTATTGTCCGCTGTGGTGAGCACATTCGCTGTGCAAAAGTGTATAAAGACGCGGTTAAACGTAGCTTTAAAAAAGCGGCACAATACCAAGAAGGCCGAAAAGTACGTGGTGGACGCCAAGCGCGTGCTATGGGTAAACGTTCTAGCTATGGCCGTCAATTAGAAGAAGAGATTTGGCAAAATGCCGAAGTTGATGCGTTATCTCGTTTAGCTGGCGTGGGTGTACGTGTTCCTGATACTTACTTTTGTATTGATGGCGTGCTGCTTATGGAACTCGTTTCGGACGAGGACGGTAACGTAGCCCCTCAACTTGGACATGTCGTTTTTAGTGAAGAGCAAGCGATTGAGCAGCATAAACTCATGATGCATTACATTAAGCTTATGCTTTGCGCAGGTATAATACACGGCGATTTATCTGAATTTAATGTACTTGTAGATAATAACGGCCCTGTAATTATAGATTTACCGCAAGCAGTTAACGCTTCAGCAAATAACAGTGCACAAGCTATGTTTGCACGCGATGTAAATAACATACGCCGCTATTATGGTGAATTTGCGCCAAGCATACTAAAAACTCAATACGCTAAAGAAATGTGGGCATTATTTGAAGAGGCCAATTTAACGCCTAATTCAACGCTTACAGGTGAATTTGAAGACAGCGATGAACTTGCTGATGTAGATTCTATTCTTGATGAAATTCAAGCTGCCGAATACGAAGAGTTTGACCGTTTAGAGCGAATTAAAAATGCTGACGATGATGAATAGCTCATCGTCATAGCTCACTAATACCTCTTACTGCGGGTGTACAAATCGGTAGCCAACCCCATAAACAGACTGAATAACACTTTCAGTTTGTGTCACTTCATCTAGTTTTTTACGCAACTTTTTAATATGGCTATCAATAGTACGATGGCTCACAATACGCTGATCGGCGTACATAGTGTCCATTAAACTATCGCGCGAATAAATACGATTTGGGTTGTTAAACAAAGGTTTAAATAGCTGAAATTCAAAGTTCGTTAGCTCTATGCTGCTTGATTTGTATTTTACGCTGTAAGTGCTCTCGTCAAGCTTCATTGTTGACTCTGTAACATCACTTGCGCTACTTAATCGCCTTAATATAGCTTTAACTCGCGCCACCAGCTCAGCATAACTAAACGGCTTACAAATATAATCATCTGCACCTAACTCAAGTCCAAGCAGCCTATCTATTTCTTCTACTTTTGCCGATACCATAATAATAGGCACATTTGAAAAGCGCCTGATTGCTTTACATAGTTCAATACCACTTTGACCTGGTAGCATTATGTCGAGCAAAATTACGCTCGGCCTGTTAATTTCAAGCCAAGGTAATACTTCATTTCCGTGATGTATTTGATGAGTAACAAAATGATGGCTACTTAAAAAGTCACTCATTAAGTTAGCCAGCTTTACCTCATCTTCCACAATCAGTATTTGTTCGCTCATAGAGTTCTCTGTTATTAGTAATCCAAACTTAGGATAAAAATACCATATCAAACAAAGTTCAAGTTACGTATTTTTTATCTGAATCAACTAAAGCTAAATAGTTGGTAGCCTAATAATAATAGCAAGACCGCCTAGAGTGGCTTTTTCAGCAGCTATTTCACCATTATGGCCTTTAACTATATGTTGGCAAATAGATAAGCCCAAGCCCGAACCGCCCTCTTGGCGATTACGCGAACTATCTACTCGATATAAATACTCAAACAAATGCGATAAATGCGACTGCTCTACACCTACGCCATTATCTTCAATTATAAGCTCTAAGTAGGTTTGCCCTTTAATGCTTATATTATTAGCCGTTAATGAAATAGTGGTGCATTGTGCATAGTGCACGGCGTTCATTAAAATATTATCGAGCAGCTGCAAAAGGCGTGTTTTATCTGCTTGTACAGTTATGTGTTTAGCGCTATTTAGTAAGTAAATTTTTATATTATGTTGTTCAAGCACAACCTGATATTTTTGCTCAATAGTATTTAATAATAACGCCATATCAGTAGGTTGCACAGTGTAATGCATACCCCCTAACTCTGCGCTATTGAGCATATGCAAATCATCTATTAAGCGTTTTAAATGCAATGCCTCGTCGTTAGCCGAGTTAATATTTTTTGCATTAGGCTCACGTATTCCAAGTAGCATAGCTTCAAGTTCACCGAGCAAAATACTCATTGGCGTTCTAAGCTCGTGAGAAATATTGGCAAGCCAGCGTTTGCGCACTTGCTCGTCTTTAGCGAGTGTAAATGCAAGGATATTAAAATCTTCGCTTAATTGGCCTAATTCGTCTTTTCGCTCAAGCGTAAGTTTGGTCTCGTAATTACCTTGCGTTAAGCGATGCATACCATTAGCAATTTGCTTTACTGGGCTAACTAAGTGACGAGACAATAAAAAGGTAACTAGCAATGTAAGCAATACAGCGGCTAAAGCAATAAACCATAAGTAGTTAGTTTGCTGCTGTAAAAAATCAAGCTCATAACCATCAACCAAGCTATCTCTTTTAGATACAGCTAAGTAACCCACTGTTTTATCGCCCACTGTAATTGGGGTTGTTATATATTTTAAATCGCTGAGGTATCTACCCACTACTCGCTGCTTATTTTCGTCAAGCAAAGCGTAGTGAGCAATATTTTCAGGTGGTAGGCGGCGCTCTCCCCCTAAACGAATATGATCGGGTGGCGGCCGTCGCATCATTCCCCCTCTGGAGCCTGGACCTTCTGGTGGCCTAGGTAAAAACTGGCTATTTTCTAGCTGCGATTCAATAAGTTTTCTAAAATTTTCGCCATTGCCGACAACACGTTCCCATGAGGGGTTTTGTTCGTATTGCTTTGCAAGTTGCACAACAAGTGGTTCAAGCGCTTTTACTTCTTTTGCATTAACAAAATCAATTACGCCTTGCCCTATACTCCATTGTATAAGTACTACTAGCCCTGCAATAACACTAAAGGTAAAACTAAATAGTATTAAAAAAAGTTTATTATGGATTTTCATTAATGCGTGTTTTCAACCTTGCTAGGAAAGCTTTCAAAACGGTATGTTATAAACTCTTTGGTTTGATCGTTAACATACAATGTAGCAACTATTTTTTTGCCCTGAGCGGTCCAATACATATGACCATGATTATTTAAAGTAACCGATACGGTATTTATACCACTTTTAAATAAGTTAGCAGGTAAATGTAATGCATGTCCGTAAATTCGCTGTATTTTAACCCCATTAATATACAAATGAGCATGACCTCGTAAAAAGCCCGTGTCATCGTTTGTAGTAACGCTCATCATTTGTTGCATGTTCATTGCGCCCTCAGGAGGCACAGATAAATCATAGCGCTGCGTATCTAAAATTAAGTTATAACCCGACATACTATCTTTTAATAACTTAAGGCTTAATGCCGGAATTGGCGTATCACTTGGCACTGCTATAGGCATATGGCTATGATCCATCATTTCCTGCTGCGCAAAGAGCTTAAAGCTCAATAGCGCAGCAGTAGTTAGGATCAATGCGTATTTAAAATAACGCATAGTTACTCCTTACATTCCCGGTGGTGGACCCATTGTTTCGCCAGTATCACAGCGACCAATTGAATTATCGGCTAATTGACCTTTAAAACGAGGCCCTATTTGATAAGGGAAAGAAGGCTGTAATTTACCATCGCTGTCTAACGTTAGTGTTATATGGTAGTGATAACCCTTGCCATCGTTAGTATCGTGGCCGTTATGCTCATCTAATTGAGCACCGGTTACTGTTTTTTGTGCGTAGTAGAAATCTTCAAAGTAATACCCATCGTCGGCATTTAATGTATTACCAGAGAGCGTCGTTACTTCTGCGCCAATAGCAGGACCTGCATCACTTGTTTGTGTACCTTGGCTAACATCGTATTGATTAATTAAAGTACAGCTTCGCTCACCCTCAGTACCACAACCACCCTCACTTTCTGATGCGCCATAATCACGCATTTCCCAGCCACTTAATGCAAGTTGACCGTTACTTTCATAAGGACCATAAAGCGGATAGCCATCAGCTGCAAACCCATAAATAGGTGAATGCGCATCGCCATCATCTTCGAGTAAATCAGCTAAGCAACTCGTGTAAAAATGGTGATGATATTCTCCGTTAGCAGCATGTCCGCCACACACATCAACATCGTATTGCTCAGCAATGGGCGCTAATGTATACCAAATATTATTACCGTAGCTCATACCATCGCCCCAGTTAAATATACTGGTGCCATTAACCATTAAGCCAACTGTACCTAAACCTGTTTCACAAGTTTCAGTGTCAGATAAATCGGTAGGTGTTATCGGAAAATACGCCTCAACTGTTTGTTCTGTCGGACAACCTGGTCCTGGAGGCCAATAGCCTGCACCGCCTGTGTCATCACAGTTTTCAGTACTGCTGTTATAGCCAATATCTTCACCAAACGAAATGGTTTGCCCTACTGCTGCTGAGGTTACACCGTTATAAAAATCGGTAGCTGCACGCGGGCGGTTATTTAACGCGTCTACTTGGTCTTGTGTAAGCGTTACGTCATATTTAGGAATGTCAGTTGTTTGCACATACATGTATTCAACGTCAGCATCTTCCTCAGTAACAGTAACAACCTCAACTGATTGAACATCTTCAACCACTGCGCCATTGTTTTGTATATAAGTAGAGGTTGTATCGTTGTTAATTAACCAGCTGGTAAGTTTTGCACTATTATCAACTGCACCACTATCTGAGCCTGAGTCTGAGTCTGATGAAGCAATAACATTAACTATAACTGTATCTACAACGACATCGTTTGTGCCGTCATCTGCACTGATTTCAAATACAAGTGCTTCATCGGTTAAAACTTCAGGTGCAACAAACTCAGTAGACGTTGCAGTACTTGAAGATAAGCTAACGGTAGTGCCTGATGTTTGTGACCAGCTAACAGATACTTCGCCATCATCTTCAACTGTTGAACTTAAATAAACGGTATCGCCCGCATTAACAGTTTGGTCAATACCGGCGTCAACAGTTGGAGCACTATTACTGACCGTTTCGCCGTCTGTTGTAGTACTTGTAGAATCGCTATTACATGCGCTTAAAGCGATACAAAGCGCACTTAACGCGAATAACTTAGTTACATTAGAGGCTTTTGTTTTAAGAAGTGTTTTCAATGTTTGAACCTTTACTTTAACGTTTAATAAAACAATGTTAACAAGTAAAAGTGCAAACAATGTGCACAAACTAAGGAAGATTGTGATCAAAAAAGACAACCCAAGTTGTCTTTTTGCTATTTAACTGGAGTCTGGCTATTTATTATTTTTCAAATGTTTATCAAAAAAGTCTAAAAATGCCTGAAGAGTTTTAACTCTGTGCTCTTGATAAGATAAGTAATGGTCACCATCTTCAAGCTCAATATAAGTAACATCTTTTCCTTCATCATCAAGTTCATCCTGCATTTCTCTACTATGGTAAACAGGTACAACACTGTCATCAGTTCCGTGTACAAGTAATATTGGTCTAGTTATTTTTTTAGCAAAATTCACCGGAGAATTAGCTTCTAGCAAATCATCATCAGTTCCAAACTGCTTTCTAACAATATTTTTGTTTGTAAAGTATCGTGCTTTACTCACTAAATACTCTAAATCACTTACTCCAGCAAAACTAGCCGCACATTTAAACGTTTCTGGGTGCTTAATTACAGCCATTAACGCTGCATAGCCACCATAGCTAGCACCACCTATACAAATGTTATCAGCATGCGCTATTCCTTGATCAATTAACCAGTTTGCACCGTCTTGCAAGTCATCTTGCATAGCTAAACCGAAACCTTGAATTGACTGCATTAAAAAGTCGTACCCATAGCCACTTGAACCACGGAAGTTAGGCTGTAAAACAGCATATCCGTTATAGGCTAATAAAGCAGTCCAGTAATCAAAGTTAGCATAATCTCTTGCCATAGGGCCGCCATGTGGAAATATAATTGTTGGTAACTTATCACCTTCTTTATATTCTACTGGTAGAGTTAAATAGCCTTCTATTTTCAAGCCATCTCTTGCCTTATAGCTAATGCGCTTTTTGCCTCTGTATACCGAGGCATCTATTTTCGGATAAACATCAGCAATTGCACTCACCTGCTTTTTAACTCTATCCCCAAATAGATAACTGCCAGACGTTTTGTCTGAACTGATATAAAGTATATATTTTTGCTGATCTTTACTGGTACTTACAATGTTTAATTTATATTCATCTTTAGGGAGCGATACACGCAAAGAACGATGTAATTTGTCTAAGTCTTTATCCCAATATTTAATACCATCATCTAAATGGGAATCAGTAAAACCAGCAACTTCACCGGTTTGTTGTGAATAAAAAATAGACCCATCAAAATCATATTTAGTATTACTGTAAATTAGCTCGCGAGCTTTAGTCGTTAAATTGAGTTTAAATAATGCATCGCGCCCTTCATGTAACGCAGTGATGTATAAAAAATTAGAGTCTTTATCAAACCCTAATATAGAAATACTTTGCTCACTAAAAACCTCATAATCAAATAAAGTATCCCACGACTGTCTATTCTCATCAAAATAATCGTAAGTAAATTGCGTATCGTCCATTTTTTTTGCAATACGAACTTTACCTTGCCGGTCGGCAAACCAAGTAACTACATTACTGCGTGGCCTTTGTATTTGAGTCTTACGTAATGTAGTTAAATCCAACTCATAAACAGCTGGGGTATTTGCTATTTTAAAATCCCCCTCAACTAAAATTTTATTTTCTTTTTCAGGTAAAAAACTAACAATTCGGTCTGAATATTGTGGCTGGATTTCATCTCTTACTGTGTTGGCTTTAAAAGCTAATTTAAGACCTTTATCATTTTTAAAGTTATACGCATACATAAGAGTTGATGTATATTTAACTCCGCCAAACTGATACTTTATATAACGAGCACCAAGCAATAATACGTCATCATTTGCCCAGTTATACCAATCAAAAAACACTGTATGGTTATTTGAGTTTATAATTGGTGTAGTAACCCCTGTCTCCAAGTTTTTAACCATTAAGATTAAAGTCCCTTGATGGTTTCTTACAAAAGCGAGGTTCTTACCATTGGGAGATAGCTTAACTTGGCTAAAATCTTTTAAGCCTGCAAAAACTTCTATAGGTAGTTTTTTATCTTGTGTGGCAAAAGAGCCAAAACTTTGCAAAGCAATTAACAAAGTGAAAATGAACTTAAACATTCGTAAATCCTTTTATTATATTCCTAAGTAAACTATTATTTCACAACTGTGGCCTTTTAAGCAAAAACTTATCTTTGGTTGTACTAAAGTAATCGCCGCCCATTTTGCCCACTGCATTTAATAATTCAGGGTCAATATAGCCACCACTCATCACTTCATCGTCTATACAAATACCCACTATGTCTAACAACATCATTTGTCCGCCGCCAGGCTCGCTTGAAATAGTAATAACTTCACGTAGCTTACACTCATAGCGTACTTTTGAATCAGCAACACTCGGCACTGCGACCATTTGGCTATCAATTTTAGTTATATTTGCAGCATCAAACTCACTAACATCACTAGGGTAATTAGCACAGCTTTGATTCATTTTTTCAACCTGCTCATGACTCACAATGTTAATCACACATTCTTTAGTCGCTAATAAGTTAATTAATGTATCTTTACTTGGTTTATCGCGTGGATTTACTTGCGTCACACTCAATACTGGTGGGTTACAACTCGCTACTGTAAAAAATGAGTAAGGAGCAATATTAGCCACACCGTCGCTACTTAATGTACTTATCCATGCAATTGGACGAGGGCTGATCCCGCCAACTAAATACGAATAAACATTAAGCTCTTTATTTACAGTTAAATCTAAAAACATACTTTTCCTTTTAATACATTAAAACTAAATCTTAATTCAAGTTAGTTACGTATAGGTTTGGCTGACTCAGTTAAATAACAAGCTAATTTTTATCTCTATTTAAAGCAATAAACAAATTATATGAAAATAAACATCGTGTGGTTTAAACGTGATTTGCGTCTTAGCGATCATCAACCATTAAAAAATGCATTCAGTAATGGCTTACCTACCCTATTACTTTATAACTTTGAGCCATTGCTGCTCGAAGATGCACACTACAATGAGCGGCACTGGCGCTTTGTATATCAATCTGTCGTTGAGTTAAACAAGCAACTAGCGCGCTTTAATGCCTGTGTTTATATCTTTAATTTAAATATGAGCGACTTACTTGAGTCATTAAAGGCACAGTTTGAAATAGTAAATATATTTAGCCATCAAGAAATAGGCTTAAACAACACCTTTGAGCGCGATAAAGCTATTAAAACCTGGTGTCAGCATAACCATATTAATTGGCAGGAGTCGCAAACAGGCGCGGTTATTCGCGGCAAAAAAAATCGTAATAATTGGAACGAACGCTGGCAGCAAACAATGCAAGCACCTATTGCAGTTCCTAATTGGAAGAGTATAAAAACAATTACCCTCAATAACTACCAAACACCTGAGCTACCAAGCGCTTACACGCAAGATCACGACAGCTTTCAACAAGGTGGCCCGCTGCATGCCCGAACTGTAATGCAGAGCTTTTTTGCCGAGCGCGGTAAAGGTTATCAAAAAGGAATATCGAGCCCAAGTCTAAGCAAAACTCATTGCTCCCGACTTTCGCCGTATTTAGCGTGGGGGAATATTAGCCTTAGGCAAGTGTATCAAATGGCCATTGATGAATATCATTCAAAACACCCTAACAAAAGAGGCTGGAAGCGCCCGCTTGCTGCGTTTGTATCGCGCTTGCATTGGCACTGCCACTTTATGCAAAAGTTTGAGAGCGAATGTTCTATGGAGTTTTTAGCCCTTAATCCGGGTTATCATGTATTTCCGTATCGTGATGATGAACATGTTAAAAACGATATTGAACGCTGGGCGCAAGGTCAAACAGGTATTCCCATTATTGACGCTTGCATGCGCTGCTTAAAAGCCACCGGCTATATAAACTTTAGAATGCGCGCCATGCTTGTAAGCTTTGTCACGCATCATTTAAATATAAGCTGGCAGCAAGCAAGCTTTCCTCTCGCTAATTACTTTTTAGATTTTGAGCCCGGAATTCACTACCCGCAAATTCAAATGCAAGCCTCGGTAACAGGCATTAACACCATTAGGCACTACAACCCAATTAAACAATCAGAAGATCAAGACCCAACAGGTTCGTTTATTAAAAAGTGGTGCCCCGAGCTTGAAAAACTCCCTATTGAATATTTACACCAACCTTGGGAGCAAACTCCGATGGAAGCACTCTTTAACGACTTTAAGTTAGGGGAGGATTATCCCGAACCGATGCTTGATTTAACAGCAGCCTCAAAAGAAGCACGCGAACGCTTATGGCAATACCGTGAGCGAGCCGATGTTAAACGCGCCATAGGGAGGATTCTTAAAAAGCACGTTGGGGGTACTCAAAAAGTTACTCGAACAAAAAGTAAAACGGATACTAAAAGTAACAGTAAGGCTGAGTAAGCATGGCGCACAAAAAACTAAACTTACCTCAAAAAATATGCCCTATTTGTAATAAACCTTTTACGTGGCGTAAAAAATGGCAGCGCGACTGGGATAACGTTATTTTCTGTTCAGAGCGCTGCAGGCGTAATAAATAAGAGTAACAATTAACTGGCGTCTATTTTGCAACATCATCAGTAATTAGTGCTTTTAAGGCTTTATATAAGTTTATTTTGTAAATAACGCTTAGCTAACCTGAAAAGCTTACACTCAAGCAAGGAGAAGATGATGACGATTAAAAAAACGGCTAGTTCAACATGGTCTGGCGATATTAAAACAGGCAAAGGTAGCATATCAACTCAAAGTGGCGCGCTTGATAAACAACCTTATGGTTTTAATACCCGCTTTGAAAATAAGGCAGGCTCAAACCCTGAAGAATTAGTAGGTGCAGCTCACAGTGCATGTTTTAGTATGGCACTTTCGCTTGCATTAGGTGATGCAGGCTTTACCGCAGATAAAATTGATACTAAAGCCACTGTAAGCCTTGATGAAGTAGATGACGGTTTTTCAGTAACGCATATTGCCCTTGAGGTAAAAGCGCGTATTGATGATATTCAAAACGAGCAGTTTCAAGCCTTATGTGAGCAAACCAAAAAGAGCTGCCCTATTTCCAAGCTCTTAAATACCGAAATATCACTAGATGCGACACTTCAATCAGCATTTTAAATATTTAGACTTAACTATTTAGACTTAACTATTTAGACTTAACTGTTTAGACTTAACTGTTTAGACAGTTCCTTACTAAGCAAGCCAAGTAATTACTTGGCTTGCTTATTATAAAGAAGTATTTTTAGGTTTATTCCTACTCAAAGTACTTACTACAAGCCCTATTCCCATCCCAATTGCTGGCCATACTACCCACATATAACTAGGCGAAGTTAGTAAATTTATAACGCTTAGCAAAGTTAAAATAAGTAAATATCCTTTAATTTTTTTGCCTAATGTCACTGTATTGCTCATTTATATTCTCCAAGTAATGTATGTCGCTATTATTGTTTTAATAAGCAGCGTACACACCTGCTAAATGTCACTAAGTGATCTGACATTAGTCATCACTTTTCATTTAATTACATAGTTATTTATTATGTATAAAAACATAAAAAACAATACTTTAATCTATTTGTGTTAGAATCTAATCTCAACTAACCTAAACAAATAAACATAAAAGGATGAGCTAAATGAGCGAAAAATCAAAAGATTGCGAAAAAGTTACGTGTAGTAACTGTGCTGACGCTAACGATCTCGAATTTGATTTTTCTATGGCTTTTCAACCGATTATAAACTGTAAAACTAATCTTATTTATGGCTATGAGGCACTAGTTAGGGGTTTAAATGGCGAGTCTGCTTATTCAATCATTTCAAAAGTGAATGAAGACAACCGCTATGCATTTGATCAGCTTTGTCGTATTAAAGCCATTCAACTAGCCTCAAAGCTGGGCATAACATCAATGCTAAGCATTAACTTTTTACCTAATGCTATTTATAAACCAGAGCGATGTATACGCACCACACTAGAAGCGGCAAAAAAGTATAACTTCCCAATTCAAAATATTATGTTTGAATTTACTGAAGTTGAAAAAATAGAAGACACCGCACACATTAAACGCATTGTTGATTACTATCAGTCTCTCGGATTTAAAACCGCCACTGATGACTTTGGTGCAGGTTATTCTGGTTTAAATCTGCTGGCTGATTTTCAAACAGATATTATTAAGCTAGATATGGCGCTAATACGCGATATAAGCAACGACAAAAAACGCCAATTAATAGTAACTCATTGCTTAAATATGTTTCGCGATTTAAATATTATCGCACTGGCTGAAGGGATTGAAACAGTAGAAGAATATACATGGCTTAAAAACGCAGGTGTTGAGCTTATGCAAGGGTATTTATTTGCCAAACCAAGCTTTGAAAACTTGCCTGAGGTAACCTACGTTTTTAATTAGGAAAATCTACAATACCCAAACACTTTATTACAATCATTTAATTGCCTTATAAAACCTCATAAATATAATACCCATTCTAGTAACAAATTTACTTAATTATAAGAAGGGATACTTATGCGCTTTTTAATGCCACTCACTTTACTCGTACTTAGCTGTACAGCGTCTGCAAACGTCGAGCAGTCAGAATAAAAACAATGGTTTAACTCTATAAACTACGCAAAAATTGATTCTGATTATTACAGTGATAATGTGTACGGGTTATCAACTCACTATTACTTTGAGGAACAGCAAAACTCAGGTGTGTGGGATGATTATGGCTATTTGGATACAGATAGTAATATAGGCTTAAATTATTTTAATTCAGATGGTTATAGTGGAAAAGGTATTTTTGGAGAAGGCTTTTACGGCAATGCTTTTGCAACTTTTGAACTACCTAATATTGGTGATGCCGACAACTATTCACTTGGTTTAGGTTACTTATTTGCTGATTCACTAAAAGTATCTGTTCGTATGTTAGATTATGAATATAGCGATACAGTTTATTTATTTAAAGCTCAATATAATCATGATATTAATGACACCGACTACATTGGTTTTACTGTTGAAACAGATGATGAAACAGAGTCATGGGACCTATCATCACGTTACTTTGCCCATCTTTACGACGACAGTTATTTTGCTATAAATGTTGACTACCTAGATGTTGGCGACGACTCAGTTTTTAATGTGCTCGCAAACTATTACTTTAATAAACATGTTGCAGTCGGTATTGGCTCAAACGACTCTGATTTAGTTATTGAAGGTAAGTACTTTATTAATGATAGCTACTACTTCACAGCTAATTACACTGATAATGATAACTATGATGTATATAATCTTAGCTTTGTAGCCCAATTTTAATAAACACAAAAAAGCCGCCTTGCTGGGTCAGCCCAGTTAACCAAGGCGGCTTTTACTAAACAACTATAACTTACATATTACCTAGCTCTATCATCATTGCTGTGTACATACGTAAATTCAGTTCAAGTTGCTCAAGTGTCATAAATTCATGCTCTGAATGACCTGTGTAGCGCTTACCTGGCATTGAAGGGCCAAACGATACCGCATTATCAAACAACTTTGCATTAGTGCCACCACCTATTGATACAAAGTCGGCTTTTTCGTCGCCCGTAAAATGCTTGAAAATATCAAGCAGCTTTTGCGCATGTGGCGCGCTATCAAGTAGCATAGGTGTGCCAATAATTGTTTCTATGTTGGCAAGCGTTACATTGTTAGTGGCTTGCCAATTAGCGAGCGCATCATCAATTTGCTTTTGTAATACAGCTTCGTATTTACCCATAGGGCGACGTGCATTTACAGCAAGTGTTAGCGCATTACCATCGCGCTCAATAACGGTTGGTGTCACTGTCATCGGGCCCATAAAGTCGTGCTTGTAAGCTATTTCGCCAAACTGTTTACCATGAATATCTAAACCAATTAACTGATTCACAAAGTCGATTAGCTCGCCGTCACTGTTATTTTCAAGCTCCACGCCTTTAAATAACTCAGCTAAATAAGCAATGGCATTTATACCCGACTCCGGCTCTGATGAATGCGCCGACATACCTTTAACACTTATTGCTAAGGCATTACTTTTTTCACTAAAGTTAAACTCAACTTTATTTAATGTTTTGGCTTTTGCTTTTAATGTATTAATAAGTGCAGCGTCTGCATTGTGAAGTACTAAGCTGGCGTCTTCTGGAATTTGGCTTCTAAACGCACCGCCAGTTACATCCTTTACATATAAACCCGTCTGTGGTGATGTTGCATTAAAAGTAGGTGCAATTAAGCTCCAGCCTTTCTCGGCAACCACTACAGGGTATGATGCATCAATCGTTACTGCATATTTTGGTTGTTCATACGTTTTCATAAATTGAGTAAGCGGACCCCAATCAGACTCCTCAGCAAGGTAAATCATAAGCTCAATTCGGTTATTAAGGGTTATGCCTTTATCTTTAATTGCTTTCATGGCGTAAAGCGCTGTTGCTATTGCACCTTTATCGTCTTCCGTACCACGACCAACTAATTTTCCCGGTTCAGATGTATCAATAATAAAAGGACTTTGTTTCCATTTGCTAGCATTAGCAGGTTGCACGTCGCCGTGGGTTACTACCGTTACTTTTTCGCTTTGCTCGCCCATTCCAATTAAAACGGTGTAGCCTAAATCTTGGTAGTCAAAACCAAGCTCTGCGGCTTTCATTTTTAAAAGTGCTTTAAAGCCAATAAAATCGGGATTTTGAGGAGCGGCAATATCGCTCTTATTAACGGTCGGAAAAGCCACTAAGTTAGTAAGTGTGTGTATTTGAACATTTTGGTAGGTATTTACTGCGTAATCGGCAACGCTATCAATATTTTTATTTAACTGTGCATGAGCACCAAACGCAAATAAAGCAATACTGGCTAAAGCTAACTTTTTCAAAACAATTCCCATTTAATTAATAACTAAGAGCGGTAATTATAACGCTATGAAGCGCTTACTTATAGCTCTTTACACTAAACACACAGGTAACTTAAGCTGAATATTTATATAGCAGCTTTTATGAGGATGAATGTATAATGCGCGACTTAAAATTAACAGGGTATTTAATTGTGAACCGTCGTAAAAAAATCGTCACTAAATTTCAAAAGAAAGATAAACGCACTAACGCTAAACTACATAAAAGCAACAAACCTGGTTATGTGTCAAAAGCTGAGCGCGAAAAACTAGCGGAACAAGAAAGTAATGAGCCAGAGGTAATCCAAGAGTAACTTTACGCTACCCGTTGCTTTGATAATTTAAAGTGGCAAAAGTACCGAGCACTTACATAACCAACTACTGCCGTGGCAACTATAAGTTCAAACGTAGCTAAGTAATTAACTGTATCTACATATGGCATTGCGAGGTTTATACTTTGCATCCAGTCTTTCATTTTAAATAATGCAGTTGCCCCAATAACCATTGGAAATGTAAAAGCAGCGTAGCTCGGCGTAAAAGGCCTGCGTAATAACTTTATAAATAACACATAAACAATCAGTGTTTTTATTATCGCTAATATAAATAATGCCCCCACTATAAAGAGTGATGGATTAGCTACAATATGAAAATACCCCGCTAATGTTAAACTGGCAGGCGCTGCTAAAATGGCAAGTGTTGGCTGTATTTCGTAGTCACTTTTTAATGCTAATAAAAAGCGATAAAACATAATTGGCAGCATAATACTGTACGTTGATATACCAATCACCAGTGCGCTATAAGCTAACCACGCTAATGTCGGATTTCCCGAAAAAGTAACATCTGCAATAATTATCCCCACTGGCGGCACAAACCAGCTGGGCGCCATATCCTCAAAGTTAAACTTTTTTGCTCGCTGGTATAAAAAACTCACCAAAAATGTGAGATGCAGCACAAAAGCTAAAACCCACATAATGTCGCCAGCTAATGAGTTAAATTGCCCAACTGAGTTTGAAATAACAAGATTAGCCATTGCAAATGTAGGGATCACACTTCCTGCAACTGGGTGTGCTAAATCGGCTTTTAATAAATGAGGGTGTAGTAAAAACTTAGCAGCCAAAAGTAAAACTAATACGCCAGCTAGTACCGCTCCCAAAAATTGACCTTGGGAGTTTAAATTAAAAACGTTTTCCCATGTCCATCCCATACTAGCAATACCCAAAGCTAAACCGGCCATAGCTGTTGGCGCACCCATCACTTTATTTTTAAATTGCTTAAACACTGTATTTCCTAATCATTGGGTGATGAACAAGTTACTGCTTTTTACTGCATTGCCTTAAAATAACGCTGTAAAATTAGTACAAGCGTGCTTAATAGAACGCTTTTTGCGTACAAATATTTCATAAAAATAAGTTTACGGCTTACATATTAAAACGTAAAAAAAGCCATAACACAGTTATGGCTTTTACTTTATTTTTAAAATTTAGTTTAGTTAGAACGCGTAACTAACGCTTACATTAAATGAACGCCCCTGCCCTACAAGTTGTTCAAACCCGTTGCTGCTATCTTGTTTAAGTGCCGCAATACTTACACCACCTAATGGGAGCTGGTAATACTCATCAAACACGTTACTCACTTCAGCACTTAGCGTTAATGAATCCCATGTGGCTTTAGAGCTTAAATTAACCAGGCTGTAGCTGTCTGTTTGGTTTTCAAAACGATCATTATCTACACGGCTTTTAGTATCGACCCACTGCCAAGATAATGCGTTTTCAAATCGACCTATTTGCTGGCTAATACCTAGCTGAGTTTGCAGTGGTTTAATTTGATAAAGTGGCTGATTAGTATCGTCGCGCTTGCCTCTCGTATTAGCAACATTAGCGTGTAACTGCCAGTTACCTAAATCCTTAGATTCATAAATATTGGCTGTTAAATCTATTTTTGCACCATACAAAATAGCATCTACATTAGTAAACTGAAAAATGTTACGCGCTGTATTGTCTAAATCATAACTATTGAAGCTTCTTACAATATCAGCATCAATATAGTCACTCACATCTGTATACCAAACATTGGTGCTTAATCGCCAACCATCATCTTTAGCCGATTTAATATAAGTAGCACTTATTGTATGCGCTGTTTCAACGTCTAAATCAGGATTACCAATGTAGCCATTACCATCGCCATACCAACCAATCATGGTGGTTGCCATGGTACTTACACCCCAACTGTATCGCTCGTATAAATTAGGTGCTCGGTTTTTACGGGCAAGACCAAATTGCAGCTCATCATAATTTGTTATTTGATAGTTAATTAATAAGTTAGCATCAACTATAGTGTCGGTTTTATCTCTGTCGCCAGCATTAAAGTTCTGTGCAGCAATGGTATTATCTGTAGACGTATCGCTCATGGTCATACTTTCCATACTACCCATGTCGCTCATATCGTCCATATCCGTCATGCTCATGTCATCGTTGTAAGATTGAACCTCTCCAACGTGGGTATTAATACTTTCAATACGTACGCCTGCGTTTAACCATAACTTTGTATTTACTTGGCTCTCAAATTCTGCAAATGCCGCTATGCGCTCTCGTTTACCGTTATTTACATTTACGTAATCGCCTGGTCCCATCATGGTTGAGCCTTCAATACCTGGCCACCAATCATCAATACTGTAATTGTAATATTCTTGACCGAGTAAAAT
Source organism: Pseudoalteromonas sp. NGC95 (assembly GCF_015864705.1). Lineage (NCBI taxonomy): Bacteria > Pseudomonadati > Pseudomonadota > Gammaproteobacteria > Alteromonadales > Pseudoalteromonadaceae > Pseudoalteromonas > Pseudoalteromonas sp. NGC95. The sequence continues at coordinate 179,963 of NZ_JADYWR010000008.1, read as the reverse complement.
ACTGCTGTTTTTATCAAGCGCAATACGCCATTTAAGCTGCGTACTTATATCTTGTGCATCGGTTTTCATTCGCATCATGCCTGTTTTTTCTTCACTGAAAAAACCCATTTCGTGCTTTACGCTATGCCAGTTAACTTGCCCTTCAAGCTCGCTGTTTTCAAAGGAGCGTTTGTATTGAGCTATTGCACCGTAGCTGGTGTTATCGGTCATATCCATATACTGATTTGCAAATCCCTGATACGGGATTTTTTGATGCGTTAGCTTTATAACTAATTGCTGTTTATCATCGCGCATAGCTGCGGTTAAACTATGATTTTGTGCTCGATACAATGTATCTAATACTACATCGCCGTTACCGTCTTCATAACTATCTGCGTCACTAAACGAACCCTGATAATTAAGGCTAAACGTGTCACTTGCTAAACGTGCACCAACGCCAAGTTTACGTCCGTTATCAACGCTACTGTACTTTGCTGACACATAACCTGAGTGCCAACCTAATTCATTGCTATCGCTATACTGTGGTGAAATAGAATTAACGCTTATTACACCGGCAATATTATCGCCGCCCGCGCTTACTGGCGACACGCCTGCAACCACATTGTAAGACGTAATTTGATTAGCCGAGATATACGAAAGTGGCGGGTTCATATGATTAGCGCATGCAACGGTTACATCTGCACCATCAACTAACACTTTAACTCTGTCGCCCATTAAACCATTTAAAATAGGTAAGTTAGATACGCCGCCCGCTGCTGAAAAATCGACACCTAAATCACTTAATAACGATTCTGACGAACCAAGTGCTAAATGCTTATTTTGAGCATGTCCGTGTACTTCAATCACTTCTAAAGGCGTATCGTCGGCAAATGCAAAAGGAGATAGCACACCGCTAATAAAAAGTGCGACAGGAGTTAGTAAATATGTTTTTTGAGTTTTGCTTTTATAAACCATTGTTAATTTATGCCACTGTAATAATTGGCGTAATTATAGTGTGAGTTGCAAAAGCAAAAGCGCGACATATTGTCGCACTTTATCAATTTAGAATGTTGTTAGGTGTGTTTGAGCACATAAGAAGGCAGCTTTAAACATAGGAACATGCAATTAACTAAGTATTTAACTTAGCTACCGTTTGAGAAACAATATCGGCTCCACGTTCAATCTCTTTAATGACCTCAGACACATTAGCAATAAGCTCTCTTCCTTGTTTTGATGAGTCTGAAACTGACGTTATTTGCTTTGATATATCATTAGTGAGCTCTTGGTTATTTTTAACAACACTTGCTATTTCATTAGTAGAGCGACTAGTGCTGGCTGCAAGCTGCCTTACTTCATCAGCTACTACAGCAAAACCTCGACCATAATCACCAGCACGCGCTGCTTCTATTGCGGCATTAAGTGCCAGTAAATTAGTTTGATCCGCAATGCTGCTAATTGTCGAAACAATGGAGCCTATGACCGCAGACTGTTCATTAAGATTTTTTATTAAATCTACCGATTTAAGTACTTGGCTTACAATGGCGTCGGAGTTCGCTATAGAGCTTTGTAGTATTTCAGAGCCTTTTTTAGCGGTTGTAGCAGTAGCTACCGCCGATTCATGTGCTATTGCAGCGGCTTCTGTCACTGCACTGTTATTATTAATTCGATCGGTAATATTTGATGCAAACTTAATTATTTTAATTACATTACCTTTGCTATCTAAAATTGGGTTATAAGTTGCTTCTAACCAAATTTCTGAACCGTCGGCGGCAATACGTTTAAATTTTCCTGACTTAAACTGCCCCTGCGCTAATTCACTCCAAAAGCGTGGGTTTTTCTCATAAAACAATTTAGTACAAAACATTTTATGATGCTTGCCTACAATGTCTTTTAAGCTATAACCTATTGTTGCTAAAAAGTTTTGGTTCGCCTTTAAAATATTACCCTCTGGGGTAAACTCTATTGTAGCCAAGGCTTTGTCGAGTGCATTTGCAATAGCTTCTTGCGCTTTTCTTTGTATGTAACTGTTTGTAATATCAGAGGCTATTTTAATAACTTTGGTGACTACGCCGCGCTCTTCTACAGGAAAGTAAGTTGCCTCAAGCCAAAGCTTATCGCCATTAGCTTTGTACCTTAAAAACGAGCCTGCTTTAGAGTTCCCTGCTTTCAATGCTTGCCAAAATTGACTATATTCGTTTGACTTTGCATATTCAGGTTCGCAAAACATACGATGATGCTTACCAATTATTTTCTCTTTGCTATACCCAATCGTTTTTAAAAACAACTGATTTGCGTCTAATATTATTCCATCAGGTGTAAACTCTATATAAGCAACGTGCTTATTAATTGCCGATAAAATAGATTGTTTTTGAATTAATTGAAGCTCCATTTCTTCAATTTTTGCGTTTCTTTTAGAAATACCAAACATATAAAAACCTTAAGGAGTAAATTAGTACAAAAATTAGCAAATTAATGTGATATCAATATGTAGCTGTACTGTAAATATAAGCTTTAAATAACCTTTCGGCTAATATTTAATATCTTATATATATATGCTTTATAAATAGTTTTTTTATTTTATAAATATTAAGTAGTATTTTCTTCTAATTAACATTTTAAAAACCTAATAAAACCACTAATTTATGCATGACTCTGTGCTTTTTTTAACTTAAAATAGCGCCCTCACAGACTACCCTCTCACACCAAAATTTAAGCATACACATAATATGTCCTATTCAAGATCTATTGTGCAGTTTCATTTTTAAAATTAAACCTTAAGGGATCATCTATGACATCAGATGTAACGTCGGCATCTAGTCAACTTAACAGAACCGCTATTTTACTCGTATTAGCGCTAGGCACATTTATTTTAGGATTATCTGAGTTTTCGATGATGCCTATGCTGCCACTAATTAGCGAAACATTTGGCTCAACGCCATCACAAAGTGGCTATGCAATTAGTGCTTACGCCATTGGTGTTGTAGTGGGTGCCCCTATTTTAATGCTTACCACTGCTAATATGAGAAAGCGCAAAGCATTGCTCATATTTATAAGCTTAATGTTTGTCTCAAACGGATTAAGCGCGATGGCAACGTCGCTTGAGCAGCTTGTAATATTTAGATTTTTAAGTGGTTTACCTCATGGTGCATATTTTGGCGCGGCTATTTTATTAGCATCGGATATTGCCCCAAAAGGTAAGCGTGCTAGCTTTATGTCTAAGGTGTTTATGGGTTTAACTGTGGCTACTATTGTTGGTGTGCCTGTTGTAACACTTGTGGGTCAAAACCTTAGTTGGCGGTATTGTTTAGCCGGCGCTGCAGTGCTTGCATTTATTGCTTTTATTTTTGTTTATAAAGTAGTTCCAAATATAGATAACGCTAAGCCTTCTAACTTACTAAACGAGTTTGGCGTACTTAAAAACAAACTGGTTTGGTCTATTTTGGGTATTGTAATTATTGGCTTTGGCGGGGTGTTTTGTATTTATACTTACATTGCCGACACCATCTTAGTGGTAACAAAAACAGCCCCGTATACTATTTCTATCGCAATGGTAATGTTTGGTATTGGTTGTACGCTCGGTAACTATGTACTGGGTAAAGCTGCCGATAAATCAGCAATTAAAACGACTGGCCTTGCGCTTGTATGTACCATTGTATTTGCCTTTGCTTATGTAACGGCAAGCCATAATATTTGGGCTCTTTATGCAGTGATCTTCTTTATTGGTTGCAGTGTGGGCTTGGCTACGCTGATTCAAACGCTTTTAATGGACGTTGCACCCGAAGGCCACGCTATGATTGGTGCCTTAGTACAGTGCGCATTTAATACTGCCAATGCTATAGGCCCTTGGGTCGGTGGAATTGCAATAGCACAGGGTGCTGCACCTAATCAAACAGGTTACGTAGCAGCTGCATTATTTTTAGGTGGTTTGGGTATGTGGCTACTAAGTTACTTACAACTAAATAAACAGCAACCAACAGCGCAAGCTACTAATTAACTTGAGTTCAGATTAATTTAAAATACAAAAAGAGCCGCTAATTAGCGGCTCTTTTATTTTTAATTTACCTAGTAAATTAAGCGCTTAGCGATGCCATATCAATAACAAAGCGGTATCGTACGTCAGACTTTTCCATACGCTCGTATGCCGTGTTAATTTCGTCTATGTTGATCATTTCGCACTCAGGTAGCACGTTATTTTCACCACAAAAGTCGAGCATTTGTTGCGTCTGTGCAATACCACCAATAAGTGAGCCTGCAATACGACGGCGACCCATTAATAATGGCACCGTGCTTAGCTCATCTACAGGGCCAACTTGGCCTACAATAACTAAAGTGCCATCTACATCAAGTAGTGGTGTGTAAATAGATAAATCATGTTTTACAGGTACCGTATCTATAATGACGTCAAAGGCAGATTGCGAGTCTTTCATTTCGTCATCATTAGATGACACTAAGTAGTGCTGAGCACCCAATTTAACCGCATCATCTTTTTTAGACTCACTACGGCCAATTACCGTAACGCTTGCGCCCATTGCAACTGCATTTTTAACAGCCATATGGCCAAGTCCGCCTAGACCAACAACACCAACACGGCTACCTTTTTTTACGCCCCATTTATGAAGTGGCGAGTAAGTAGTAATACCTGCACAAAGTAGCGGTGCTACGCGAGAAAGGTCTAAATTTTCTGGTACGGAAAGTACGAATTCTTCGCGTACAACGACATGTTTAGAATACCCACCTTGGGTCATTTCACCACTAATGCGGTCTTTGCCTGCGTAAGTACCAATCATACCTTCGCGGCAAAATTGCTCTTCATCGTTATCACATTGATCGCAGCTTTGGCACGAATCAACCATACAACCAACAGCAACCGTGTCGCCTTGCTTGTATTTTTTAACGTCGCTACCTACCGACATAACTTTACCAACAATTTCATGCCCAGGTACTAATGGGTAGTCACTGCCACCCCAATCATTTCGTACGGCGTGTAAATCTGAATGGCACACACCACAGTATAAAATTTCAATTTCTACATCGTTATTTCGTAAATCGCGGCGCTCAAAAGAAAATTCTGTCAATTCAGAACCTTGGCTTTTTGCTGCATATCCTACTGTTTTCATAATAACTCCATAGTGGTTAAAAATTTAAATCATCAACAGCATAGTACATAGCCTGTGAATAGAACCTGACAATATAAAATAGGCACAAAAAAAGCCCAAACAGTGTTTGGGCTTAATCGTTAGGACTAGGGAGCTAAATTTAATTATTTTGCAAGTAAGCTGTTTAATTCATTAATAATTGAATGAATGCGCTCTGCATTTTTTCCTAAATCACTGCGCCCTACTCGTGATTTACTACGAATATCAACAAAACGTTGGCTGCCTTCATCTTTAATACGAATTACCACATCGTCTTTAAAACCAAACCATGTGGTTGTATCAGTAGCCTCTACAATACCTGTAGCCGTGTTTGCACTTACTACTGCAAAACCAAGATTTTTAACTGCTTGTTCGCTTGCTGTCATCAAATCGGCTTTAGATTGTGCAAAGCTTAACGTTACCAGCTCCGGGTATGCTTTGCGTTGCTGTACTGCCGTTTCTTCACCCGCGTATTCTACTGGGTTAGATGCATTTGCACGTAGTGGTGCAATTGCTACAAATTTTGGTGGATTAACTAAATCAGTTGAAATGTCATGAATTGCCGGTACACCTTCAGCCTTGTTCATCATATTAAGTGGCATAGCAATAGCCACAACCGAAAATACAAGTGCAATAACACCACTGCTTAGCGTTAACGTTTTACGCATAAATAACGCTTGTACTATAAGTAGCACCAATGCAGCGCCACCAGCATAAACGCCAAATTTAAACCCCGTAAACGCAACACCTAATTCTACAATACCAAATTTATACAAAGGCCCTGGCAGTATGACGAGTAAAAAAGCGATTAAACTAACTAAGCTCACTAAAACTTTCATTTTATGATTCCTATATTGTGTGTGATTTTTATTATTAAAACAGATAAGCATTATTAACCAGTAGCTTATACTACTAATAAGTGCTTTTAGATTACTATTAGCGACTAATTACACAAAAAAGTCCAATGTTGTGTGATCAAAGTTACTCAAGTTTGGAAAAATATCAACAAGCTCAGAGCTTGGCACACCAAACCACTGAGCCAATGTGGCAAAGTACTGCTCATTAGCAACACTTGGAATTAAACGCCCGCCACCGGTATCTTGTGGGCCATCCAAATGTTGAGTTAGTAGCTCGCCATATATATTGCCGCCTTTTACTGCGCCGCCCATTACTATTTGGTTTCCTGCCCAACCATGGTCAGTGCCATCGCCATTTGAGGTCAACGTGCGACCAAAATCAGACATAGTAAACGCAGTCACTTTATCTGCCATATCAAGCTCTTTCATCGCGCTATCAAATTCACTTAACCCTTGAGCTAACGTATTTAGTAAAGCAGGGTGCGTTGTTAATTGGTTATCGTGCGTATCATACCCCCCCATAGAAACAAAAAACACTTGGCGCTGAGTGCTCAATTTTGCCTGTACGCTAATTGTTTTAGCTACTGCTGCAAATTGCTCACTAAGGCTATTATCGCTAAATGGGGTAATAAGTGCAGGCGCGCTTTCTAACGCGCTGTTCATTGCTTGAGTGTTATTTATCGCACTTGTTAAGCCATTGGCATAAGCTGTACTTAATGGATGGCTCGTATTGCCTAGTAAGCGGTTCATAATAGAAGTTACGTGCTCGCTACGAGGTTGATACCCTCCAAACGCGTTAATACTACTAATGCCGCTTTTGTTAAGCGCAAATGCATTGCTAGCACTTCCCGTTTGCCATAAATTAGTACCGTCGAGTGATACATTAGCTGCAAACTCATCTTGTAACTCTAAACGCTCTAAAAGTCGTGCGCCCCACCCGCTATTAAGTGATTGTTTTTCTCGACCATACATCCACGCAGCTTGCTGATCGTTATGCGAAAACAAATGCTTAGGCAAACCTATTGCTTTATTTTTATAGTCATTCAATGTTGTGGGAGCGAGTAAAGTACCTACCCCGCCTACAAATGCTAAATTTTGAGATTCAAACACATTTTGTATAGGTTCAAGTGAGGGATGAATACCGACTCCACCGGCAAACTGGCTTTTAATACTTAACTCAAGTGGGCTCTCTACCGCCAGGTTCTGCCTACTTTGCTCGTAAACACTACGTTGCTCGCCTTCAAGCGGAACTAGCATATTTAACGAATCATTCCCTCCGTATAAATACACACACACTAATGCTTTGTAATCTCCTAGCTCAACTGCATTAGTCGCTCCAGTTAATGCTTGTAATTGCAGGCTCGTTAGCGCGGCAGCCGATACACTGCCTTTTACACATAACGACAAAAACTCTCTTCTATTAATGCTCATTATGCGCTCCTAATACTGCACGTTAAATTCAGGTGAAATAGCAATCATATATAATAAATACGAAACCCGTTCACGGTATTGCTCTTCATTAAAATAGGCATCTAAATCAAGTAACGCTTGGCGCGTGTCACTGCTCATTGCGCCTGCAAAATATAACGTGTTGTACTGAGCTAATAGCGCGCTAACACCGTTTTTCTCTAAAAAATTCATGTCGTCTTGAACATAAATATAAATACTATTTGAATTTAAATCACTGCGCGCTTCTGCGGTACTCCATACTAAGCTTGCGTAAAGCGCGTTCATGGTGCCAATCAGTGTTGCGTCGTTTGCTATTTGTAATTCTGGTGCAACAATACCTTCATTTCGCAAAGCTGCGGTTTGATAATCAGGCCTAAAAAAGTTAAATACTGAAGCCGATTGCATGGGTCCTTGTCCGTAGCTATTTATTAAATTCCATGTTTTATAATAACCCGCTGGCGATTTAGCATCGAGATTTCGCCAAAACTGTACAGTTTTTAAAATAGGCTCTTTAATTTTACCTTGGTAATCAAGCACTGAGCCAAAATGCCGTGCTTCATCATCTAAATATATAGCCTTTACTACCGCCGCTAAATCGCCGCGTACACCAGCGCCGTTATCAATAAATATATTAGCTACTCGCTCAACGTATTGGGGTGTTGGGTTTGAGGTAATTAATCGCTGAATAAGCTGCTTAGTAATAAATGGCGCAACATTTTGATGGTTAAATAAGTTATCGAGGGCTATTTGCAATGACTCTTCTGCTACATAACCTTGTGGTATAACCTCACCGTTTAGTAAGGTTTTTTGTTTACTAGAATGGTACTCGTCAAATGCTTCCATTGGCTTAATATAATCACGACTTTTACGCTTAAATGTTTCACTATCGGCAAACGTCCAACCAGTAAATACGCGTGCAAAACTCTCTATTTCTACCTGTCCGTAAGTGGCAATGGTATTACCTTGTGCATCAAGCTTGGCGCTGCCATCTAGGTTTAGCTCTTCAAGGCCAATAGTAAATAACTGCATTACTTCACGTGCGTAATTTTCGTCTGGGCGAATATTGAGTGTATCGTCTGCTTTTTCGTTACCCAAATGGCTTAAGTAAGTCCCCATAATAGGCGAAAGCGTCACATCTTCGAGTAAGTCACGATAATTACCAAAGGCATGCTTTAGTAATAAATCGTAATAAGTGATCATGCCCTCAGGTTGGCCTCTTAAGGCACTATTTTCATCCGACACCACTAATATTTCACTTAACGCAAACGCAACACGTTGACGAAGTTGATCGTCACTTTGCATTACTGCTTTCCACCATGCATCTATGCGGCTTATGTATTTAAAGTCGTCATCGTCATTTAGCTTTACTAAATAATCACGGTGATAATTAATAGGTAGCGCTATTTGTTTATCAAGCCATTGCTGCTCGCTTAAACCTTGTGCGTTTTGTATTTCACTAAACTTAGGCCCCATTGTTGCTTGGTGTAGTAACCGTGCGGCGCTGATCTCATCCATATTATTGCGCGCTATAAAGCTCAGCGTTTTTACACTGCTTGCTCCTTCATTGTCGGTTGCTGTGACCGAAAAAGCGTAATTAACAGGCTTATAACTTTGCGCATTTAGCAGTGTTACTGAGGTGGTTACTGCCTCTGAAGGCCCGCTAATTAGTTCAGGCCCTTGCGTTTGTTGCCATACAATCGATGTAATAGTGCCGTCTTTATCACTGGCTGTTGCTGTTAGCTCAATTGTTTGGCCCTTACTTAATTCACTAGGAATATCAGCGACTGACAAAATGGGGATTTTATTTCCGTTAACGGTTGGCGTATCATCTGAGCCTGAACCACCGCAAGCGCTTAGTATAAAAACCGAGCTTGCGATCAGAGCAAATTTATAATGCATGTAAAGTCGTCATCATTTGTTAATTAAAGTACGTTAGTGTGTACCGAGTTTGATGCATTTATTGAAACACAAAATTTACAATTTAACTCTTTATTTTTTGTAACCGAATCATGAACGCCCCATTAATAATGCACTAGCTGCAGGGGTAAACAGCCAGAGCTTTATTATTTATGAAAACAGAAATTCGCTATTGTTTTGAATCTTCACAAGTTGCTAACCGGTTTTTACACGAGCTGAAAGACTGGCCGGTTAACGATGTAAAAACACGACTTTTTAATGGCGGCGATAGTGTAAAAGTGACATACGAATACGACGAAAGTGGTTTTGATTACACTTGCGCCGAACTTGACGACCTAGCACAGAGCCATGGCGGGAAAGAGGTTTAAGCGTTTTATAATAAAAAACAGCTGATGCATCTATATAATTCACTTGAATTATATAGATTTGATAGATGTTTTATCTCTACCTGAGTTTTTCGCTTCGTAAAGCATTATGTCAGCTTCTTTAATTAGTGATTGCATAGACACATTATTACTACTTAAGGTTTCTTTTGTAGCAAATACACACCCAGCACTAATTGTTAAATACTCACGTACAGGCGACGCTTCATGAGGTAGATTTAATTCCCTAACCGCCAAAAGCAATTGCTGAGATATATCTACAAACTCTTCATAAGAAAGCTGTTTAAAGAATAATATGAACTCTTCGCCGCCATAGCGCGCCACTGTACCTGTGTTTTGCTTAGCTACTTGTTTTAGCTTTTGGGCAAGAGCTTGTAAAACGTTGTCTCCGCCTTGGTGACCATAAAAATCGTTATAATTTTTGAAATGGTCTACATCAAGTAATATTATTCCAAAGGCATTTTTTTGCTGTTGAGCCTGTTCCCATTGCGCCACAATAATTTCGTCAAAGGCACGCCTGTTGTAAATTTGGGTTAACCCATCAATTTTACTTATTTTTTCAAGCTTAAAATTTTGATCTTTAACTTGTTTAATTAATGCATTAAACCCGCTAATTAAAACGCGCATTTCTAAAAATTTATTACTGAATCTCAGAGGCTGTAAATCGTTTTTAACCAACATTGAATTGATAGCGGACGCACCGTTAATAAGTGGTTCAATAAAGTAACGATTTACAATATAGAAACTCAAAAGTGACATTACAAAAAACATTAACAAAATAAGTTTTAAATAGTGATCAAATAAAACTGGCAGTGTTTGATGGTGGTGCTTAATGTTCAAAGCAATAAGTGGATTACCGTTTATATCTAGAATCACCCTTTTCCTTTGAGTGGCAATGTCCTCTCCTTGGAGGCTCCCTTTAAGCGTCGCAATATCGTTTAAAGAACTAGCCTGTTCTATTTGTGAGTAGCTAAGCTCCACTTGTGCAATCTCAGCTAAGGACTTGATCAACGACGGTCTTACTTTTTTTATAAAAACAATACTACCAACAGGCTCACCTGTTTTATCTGTTCGCTTTATTACATGCGATGCAAACATGACAGGGCCGTCCGCTGTTTGCAAAAAACCAGAATGGCTTAAACTGTTGTCGTCTTCAGAGGCTTTTGAATTAGGAATAATTGCGCGGTTTAATTTATTAACCTGTAAATCTAAATCAGGTGCATCAAACTCAGTATGTTTAATATAATTATACGCTTGCCCGAAAACCATATTAAAGTTTATATCGTAAATAAACACACCATCAATTTTGAGAGAGTAGAAGGTGTCACCTACAAAGTTTGAATCTACATATTCTACGTCAAAATCAGCCATGTAATTATAGGTATCATCCCATACGGCGTAGTCATAATTGAGTGTTTCTAAAAATATAAACTCTCTATCAAGCGCAATTTTAAGACTTAATAATTCACGATTTTGATAATCTTCAATACTAGTGTTTATGGTCGGCAGGCTAAAGAAATAGCGGTACCCTACTAATAGACTTGTTACAAAGCACATTAAAATCAAAGTACCTATTATTACAAAAAATCTTAATGTCATAGTCTCTATCTAATCGTGTAAAATTAAGTCAAAGTAGCTTACATTTTTATATTTTAGACTCCCTGTACCTAAATAATAAATAATTAGCTTCTTACTAAAGCGTAGTATAAATTCATGAGCAGGAATAAACAAAGTTTACTATTAAATTTTATAGCGTTAAAACTTTAGCCCTTTCAATAATATATTTAATATAGACATAAAATTATACCAATTCGCTTAATTAAGTGGTCTATTTTGAGGGCGGAAAAACGTGTTGATAGCTAGGCAAAAAATTCGCTATTTAGTTGTTCTAAATGAGAATTTTTTAACGCAGGTAGCGACACGTTTAACCCCGCAAAATGATTAAGTATTATTGCGGATTGGTATTACACATTTAAAGTAGTACAAAAAGCTGAAATTATTCCACGACAGAAAATTCAACTTTTGATGGAGACGAACTCGCAAGCTCCAGTACTTCGTAATAATTTAAACCATCTATTTTTTTGCCTATAATAAAGTAATTCATTTCCCCCATCATGGTCGGGTCGCCCATAATATCGTCTAAGCTTTGCACGTCAGAAAATTGAATTGCGATTAAAGCGCCTAAAAAACGCATGGAATCTTGAGGCTTTAATGCTTTTAAAACTTTATTAACTCCCACTTGAGTTGACTCAGGTGTAGAGCCATCAAATCTAAAATCATTTTTTGTGCTAACGCATGCACTAAGCATTAATATTGATAATGCGATAAGTAAATGTTTCATATATATCCTTATTTGTTATTCGTGATACTTGCGGATCATCGCCACTTTACCGTTTTCAACTTCTATTACTTCCATCATTGTGGAGGTGTATTCTATTGGCTGCTTATTTTGCGGATGAATACCTTTTACATAGTTTTTATAACGAATAGCAAAGCCTGTATCGTTAAACACAAATGTATTAAGCAGTGTGCTTTCAAACAATGTGTGCGCACCTAAGTAAAAACTCATACCTTTGCGCATCTGCTTTTTACCATCTGGAGTACGTGAGTCATCCGGTTGATACGGAATATGCTGATTGCCAATATCATCGGTTAACAATGCAAGGTAAGCCTCAAGCTCTTTAGCACCTGCGTTAGGTGCTTGTGTGGCGGTCATTGTTTTATAGTACTGCTGCGCAAACGCATTTAAGTCGAGTGGCTTTTCAGCATAAGCCGAAAAAGCAGTTACTAGAGCCAAACCTAACGTTAAAAGTAGCTTCATCACTTATTCCCTGTAGTTAAAAATATTGATTCATTTATAGGAACACTATATTAATATGTTCAACAATAAAACAAATAGTTTTAAGTACTAACACCTACATTTTGCTCTTTACTCTGTTGGTTGCAACGCTGTTGGCAGGGTCGTCTGGCCAAAAATGCTTAGGGTAACGACCCTTCATTTCCTTTTGCACATCGCGGTAACTGCTAGCCCAAAAGTGCGCTAAATCTTGAGTAAGTTGCAGTGAGCGTTTACCTGGCGATAACAACTCCATAAGCAGTGGCAGTTTACCGTTGGCAAGCATAGGCGTACTGGTCAAGCCGTAAACTTCTTGCATACGCACGCTTAGCTTTGCGGGGCCATCAAGCTGGTATTCTATTTTTATATTTGAGCCACTTGGCACCGTTAAGCGCAGTGGTAACAGTGCTTTTAAAGCGGTTTGTTGTTGCCAATCAAAACAGTTTTGTAATGCTTCAAAGTAGTTAAACTTTTTAAGCTGCGTGAGCGTTTTAATATCTTCTAAAAACACACCTAGCCACTGCGCTGCATTTTGAATGAGTTGTTGCTCATTTATTTTTGGGAATTTATCAGGCATTAAATTACTTGCTAAGCTCATACGTATCAGCAATTGCTGCGCATCAGGTTGCTCGTTAAATAATGCAAAACCGTGTTTAGCAAATAAGTTAAGCCACGCTTTAGCGCGCTCGCCCTTATCTAGTTTTTGTTTACTAGGTTGGCTGGTGAGTGTTATAGCCCCGAGTTTCACTTCATCTTGGTGAATAAAGCGCGCTGATTTTTCATCAAACTCACAACGAGTAAGTTCACTAAATAAATGCGGTAAAAACTCTTGTAGCTCAAATGGGTTAAGCGCTGTGGCTGCAAATATACGCCCACCTTTGTGCCCGCCCATGGTTGCTATAGCTAAGTAATCGTCGTTGTGCCAGTAATCGGCATTTAACTCAGCACCTGCACCATTGGCAAGTAGGTAACCATTACCGCGTTTTTTAGCGATGCGATCGGGGTATGCCAATGCCACTAGCAAACTTATATAATGCGTATTTAATTCGCTGTTTTCGTCTTTTACTTTTAAGCGGCTTTGCCAATACTTTAACTGTTGTTTAAACACCGGATGCGGACGTTGCTGTTGGCTATGCAGCGCTAAACTCAACTCGTTTGCACTGTTTACTCGGCTCTCAAGTAATGCCACTAAATAAATAGCGAGCCTAAAAATACCAAGGAGTTGGTCATCAAGTATTTGTGCTTTTAATAGCATATGCGCCAAACGAATATCAGCACCAAAACCTAACATTTTACTGCCAAGCGGTGTGAGCTTACCTTTGCTATCAATAGCTTCTAGCATGTTAAGCAGGTTACTTGCTTGTTCGCATTGCTGCTCAGTGGGCTTATCGAGCAAGGTTAGCTCATCAATACTGGCTCCCCATTGCTTTGCCTCAAGCATAAGTTGGCTTATGTCTGATGTGAGTATTTCGGGATTGTCGTGGCTATTACGTCTCTCAAAGGTTTGCTTTGAGCCAATTAGATAAACAATGCCCGGCTCTATTCGTCCTGCACGCCCTGCACGCTGCACAGCAGACGAGCGCGATATACTTTGTGTTGTAAGCTCAGTAACCCCTGTTTTTAAATTAAAGGTCGCTGCACGGCGCTTGCCGCTGTCAATTACAATGCGTATGCCTTCAATAGTTAAACTGGTTTCGGCTACATTGGTGGTAAGCACCACTTTGCGCATACCGTTTGGTGCAGGCGCAATAGCAGCTTGCTGATTGGCTTTATTTTGCTCGCCAAATAGCGTTGCAACTTGGCAGTTACTGGGTAAATCGCTCAGTGCTTGTTGCACGCGTAGTATCTCAAACTGCCCAGGTAAAAACACCAATGCGCTGCCTGTTTGCTCATTAAGTGCTTGTTTTATTATGTTAGGAATTGCATCAAGCCAGCGACTTTCATCTTTTATGGGTATGTATATTTCGTCTATTGGGTAGCTGCGACCGCTTGATTGAATTACAGGGCAGTCAAAAAACGCTGTATAACGCTCAGTATCTAGCGTTGCCGACATAAGCATAATGGTTAAATCTTCACGCAGCGCACTTTGGGTCTCGAGCGCAAAGGCAAGTGAGGTATCGGCTGCAATTGAACGCTCATGAAATTCATCAAATATCAGTAAATCTATATCGCTTAATTCAGGGTCGTTTTGCAGCATGCGCGTTAACATGCCTTCGGTGACTATTTCGAGGCGCGTATTAGCGCTTACTTTACTCTCACCCCTAATCCGCAAGCCCACACTTTGCCCAACACTTTCGTTTTGGCACTTTGCTAGGTAGCTGGCAATATTACGAGCAGCTAAACGGCGAGGCTCTAGCATTACAATACGTTTAAAATACCCATCGCGCATTAGTTGCAGCGGCAACCACGTAGATTTACCCGCACCAGGCGGCGCTTGTAATAACGTAATAGGATTACTTTGTAATGTAGTAACGAGTTGTTGATATATGTCTTGAACCGGCAGCACAGCTATTTACCCTAAATTGCTTTGCAGGCATTGTAACAAAAAACCGCAGCGACACCGCGGTAGATGTTTATTAATAATTGCTATTAACTACCCGACACCATTCTAATTCGATCTGCAGGCACTCGTAATTGCTGCATTAAGTAAATTTTAAATGGTGCTTCGTAAGGTTGCCCATCAACCGCTTTTTGCATGCATAAAAGCCATGCATCACTTTGCTCAACTCCTACATGTAAATGTTTATGCGCTTGAGGTATGTTAATACTGCCAAAATGTTCAGCGTATAATTTAGGACCACCTAACCAGCCCGACAAAAAGTAAGCGAGCTTTTTACGTGATGCTGATAAATCTTTTGAATGCATACTCCTTATATGTTCAGCCTCTTTTAAAGCGTCCATATTGTCGTAAAACGCATTCACCAATTGTGTAATACCTGCTAACTCACCTGCCATTTTGTATGAGCAGTCACCCACTCCGTATTCACACGTTTTTGTATTCATAACTCACTCAGGTTAACTACTTTGTTTAATACCTGCATATTAGCTTAAAACAAAAATTTAAGAATGAGTTACATAAAAGCGGCGTAACTTATGTCAGCAATAATTACAGGCTGCTATGTATATTTTTTAATAAAAAGCTCAATATTAAAAACAAAATCGCTCAACATAAAAATATAACCAACTGATAATAAAAACAATAAAACCATTATTATTCATTGGTACAAGGCTTGCTACTTTATAACTGACAGTTAATTCACTAACCTAAAGTAAGGATAAACTTATGAACAGCGATCGTATCGAAGGTAATTGGAAAGAACTTAAAGGTAAGGCTCAACAAAAATGGGGCGATCTTACCAACGACGATTTAGATAAAATTGAAGGTAGCCGTACAGAGCTAGTTGGTAAAATTCAGCAGCAATACGGTAAATCTAAAGAAGAAGCAGAGCGTGAAGTTGATGAGTTTGAAAAAGGTCGTTAAACCGCGTTAACCGCTTTTAAAAAAACCGCCATTTGGCGGTTTTTTTGTTTAAGCTGTAGGTTATTTAGCTACGCTTTTAATTGGTTACCAATCGGTAACTGCCTAATACGCTTTCCGCACGCTGCAAAAATAGCATTACATAATGCTGGCGCATAAACTGGTGTAGACGGCTCGCCTACCCCTGCTGGTGGTGCATCACTTTGTACAATTTCAACGTCAATCTCAAGAGGTGCGTCGCTCATACGCGGTACGCGATAATCATGAAAATTACTTTGCTGTACGCGCCCTTTATCAAAGGTAATACCATCGCTGATTGCAGTTGTAATACCGTAAATAGAGCCACCTTGGGTTTGGTTTTTAACGGTGTCGGTGTTTACAACCGTACCTGCGTCAATGGCAACCCACGATTTAATTACTTTTAAATCACCAGCATCCGACACTTCTACTTCAACTACCGTAGCTACGTAAGTTAAAAAGCTTCTGTGTGCTGCTATGCCTAAACCTCGACCTTTAGGAAGCTCTCGCCCCCATTTACTCATGTCAGCTACTTTTTCAATAACATGGCGCAGTCTGCCAATATCTAGAGGATAAACCGCTTTATCGCCACCGTAATTATCGTATGTAGCATTTTGCTCTGTTACATCAACAATACGACTCGGACCTATAGTGTCTAGTAAATAGTCTTTTTGGTCGCGACCGGCTTTGTGCGCTGCTTCGCCAATAAATGACTGAATAGCAAAGGCATGAAAAATATTTGATACAGAACGCATCCAACCAATTCGTGCTTTGGCTTGCGCATCACCGTTTTCTAACTTCATGTTAGGTGTGTTAATAGGGTTATCGGTAAATCCTAACCGCAGTTCAAAGCTCCCTGGCGTAGTCGCCCCTTCTGAAAAGGTAGAGGTAATAGGTGAAAACGCGGTGCGATGTAAATACGATTCTATTGCGCCATTTTTATCTAGTGATGCTTCAATGTGCTGAGCCGAAACTGCATGGTAAAAACCATGTTGTATGTCGTCTTCACGCGTCCATTGCACACGAATAGGCTTGCCTACTTTCATTGAAAGGTAAGCTGCCTCTGCTGAAAAGTCAGGTTTTGACTTACGCCCAAAGCCGCCTCCTAACATGGTAACGTTAACGTTAATTTTGCTCTCGTCCATGCCAAGCATTGTAGCCACTGTTTTCATATCGGCTTGTGGATTTTGCGTAGCAGCCCATATATCAACACTATCTTTGTTGTACATAGCTGTTGCACAAGGCGGCTCCATTGGTGCTTGAGCAAGGTGCGGTGCGTAATAATCAGCTACGAGTTTATTGCTCGATTTAGCCAACACGCCCATGGCATCGCCTTTATCACGTATGTTTGCCTGTGGAGTTTGTACTGTTTTTAGTAATGACTTTTTAAATTCTTTTGAATTGTAATCGCCATTTTTGCCATCATCCCACACTACTTTTAATGCTTTACGCCCTTGCCATGCAGCCCATGTGTTTTTAGCTATAATCGCAATTCCGCCTTTTGGCTGAAACTGCGGCGCGCCTTTTGGTGCAGGAATTTCAATAACATCTATAACGCCGTTTATCGCTTTTGTAGCACTAGCATCAAATGACTTAACAACACCGCCTACTACCGGCGGGCGTTCAATTATAGCCACCAGCGCTTGTGGTTCGCGTACATCGGCTGCAAATATTGCTTTACCTGTTACTAAATCGGCTAAATCTATATGCGCCATGCCAGTATTAATATAACGCCATTCTTTGCGTGTTTTAAGCGTTAGTTTGTCAGCTTCTGGTGGCGTTATTGTAAGCGCTAAGTCGATTAAATCTTTATAACTAAGCGACTTACCTGAGCTGTGTGTAACAACGTGTTGATTAGCAGTACAGGTTTGTGGGTCAACTTTCCAATACTTAGCGGCAGCATGCTGCATCATGTAACGTACACTTGCGCCCATTTCACGCAGGCGCTGCATGTTGTAGCGGATACTGCGCGAGCCATCGGTATTTTGATCGCCGTATTTAGGATCGCCCTTACCCTGAATAACAATAACCTTATCCCATGCGGCTTCCATTTCATCGGCAACAATTTGTGCAATCGCGGTGCGAATTTGCTGACCCATTTCAGAGCGATGGCAGGTTATTTCAACCATGCCGTCAGGTCGCAGTGCAATAAATAAGTTTGCGCGTTTTGCCAGCTCAGATGGTTGCTCTAACACACCCGCAAATGCTCTTGGCGCACTGCCTACAAAATAAGTACCGAGTACTAACGCACCTATTGCACTGGTTTTTAAAAACTTACGGCGGTTTAAATCAAAGTATTTGTTATCTTGGTTCATACTTCTTCCCCTTGTTCATTTGGGTCAAAATACTGAACACTCGCCATTGTTTTAGCAGCCGACTTAATCGCTTTATGAATACGCGGGTAGGTACCACAACGGCAAATATTGCCCGACATATTACTTACTATTTCATCATCGCTTGGGTTTGGATTTGCAGCTAATAAACTCGCCGCTTGCATCATTTGGCCGCACTGGCAAAAACCACACTGCGGTACTTTATGCTCAACCCATGCTTGTTGTACTGGATGGTCGCCCTGCTCGCTTAACCCTTCAATTGTAGTAATTGAAAGACCCGCTACTGCCGCTACAGGTAATACACACGAGCGCTGAGCTACCCCATCAATATGCACGGTACACGCACCGCACTGTGCCATACCACAGCCAAATTTAGGCCCAGTTAAATTCAATTCGTCTCGGAGATACCATAATACTGGCGTTGACGGATCGCCAGAAAACTCATGTTTATTACCATTAATGGTAAGCGTGATCATACTAAACTCCTTGGCAAAGCGCTTTACAGGAGGGTTCCTTGTTGCGCGAGAACTATTTTTAATTACTTACTATTTTATACTTACTACTTTTAGCCTACCACTTAGATCTGTTTTATAAAAATACTAATTATTAGAACGTTTAAACCACATTGAAAATATTAACGTCTGATTATTAGTATTATAACTAGGCCCTGCTGACCTTTTTAGATTAAAATTCACTCAATCTAGGGGAGATTTAATCGCGGCGGGAGGTTTGTAAACAACAAAGCGTAAATTGCCCCTATGCAGAATCCTCGAGGCAGTGCATGTTAAACCTCGAAAGATAAACAGCCCTAAATAAAAGCCTAAAAACATCCAAGTTAAAACTTACAATATATTTAAGCAAAAATCGTATTAAGTAACCACACCGTTATTAGCAAAGTGTAGGGTTATACGAACACCTATGACAAAAGTGAGCAATAAATCGTTGAGTTTAAAAAGATTATTAATAAATAAAAAACCGCCATTTGGCGGTTTTAGATAGTGTAAATAAGCTTTTAACTACTAATTAAAACGGCGTCTACCAAATAAAACCACTGATAGCAGCGTAAGTAAGTAATAAATACTGCCACCTGAGCTAGAGCCTGAATCAGATGAAGGAGTCGCTAGCGCAGCAGCTTGCTTACCTTCAACGTTTATAGTCACAGTTTGAACTGCTGAACTATCAAATTTATCTTTAGCTACATAGCTAAACGTTACTACATGATCGGATTCGCTCGTAGGAGTTAGTTTAAACAATCCAGTATCAGGCTCAAATGTTAAAGTTCCTGAGTTTGGCTCGGTTACCACTTCAAATTCAAGTGTATCGTTGTCGCTATCTAATGCTGAAAAGCGACCATTCACTTCACTCTTATAAGAGGTGTTATATGTTACATTTTGAGCTTGTGGGGCTGTATTTGTAAGTTCAATAACAACATTATGAAGCTCAGATTCAACTAAAGAATCTTTCACTGTAAAGCTAACTGATACTGGCTCAACCGAGTCACCACTTGGTGAAAAGGTCACGCTACCTAAAGCAGAATCCATTAACTGAATTTGCCCATGAGCAGGCGAATTTTTAATTTGAAATACTAATTGCTCAGCGTCTTCATCCATACCTTCTAGATTAAAGTTAAGCGGTGTACTCCAATGAGTTTGCAGTGTCATATTATTTGCTGTTGGTGCTGTATTTGTGAGCTCTAACGTTAAGCTTGATAACGCTGAACGTGAACGATCTTTTACTGTGTAGTAACTAAGCTCGTCAATGCCTACAGTCCCCGAAGGTATATAAGTTAGTAGACCCGCCTGTCTGTCGGTAAACTCGACCCTACCCAGAGTTGGTCTCTTATTTAAAACTACATAATCAATATCATCTGATACAGGTAAATCTATTTGTATGCTTTTTAAAACATGATCAGAGTAGCTTACAGCTTCAGGTTTAGCTAAAGGCTCAGCAACTTGATTAGAAAACACCTCCAATGACTGACCTGCCAACAAGGTATAATCAACATTATTATACGTAGAAGTTGCTAACCAACTGTCATTATTATTACGCTCAACAGTGTATGAAACAACATTGCTATCTAGGTTATATTCACCAAACTGATCTGAACACGAATACTGCACAAACCCAGCTCTTACAGACACAATGTTATTTAAAGAGTTTTGGCACACTTCACTAATTAATGTTGTCTGCCCATTTAAAGCCACTTTATAAAGTGAGCCGTTATAGGTAGATGCAACTAAAGTTTCTTCTCCATTAATAACAGTGTTAACCAAACCGTTAAAGCTTTGCTCCAAAGCAACTTTAGATATAGTGTTTTCAGAGTAGTCATAACTAATAAGGTAATCACTAACGAGACTAACCACATCTATATTTTCGTTATTAAGAAAGCTTCCAGTTACTATTGAACTCATACCGCCCCAATAAAATCCTAAACGAGGCGATGTCTTTAATAACTCTCCAGTTTGCCCATTTAATACTTTAAAAAAGGTACCTTCACTTCCTGTATGCTCAGCACCATTACCTACTATTATTTCTAGCTTGCCATCATTATTAATATCTAACGTTGTTAAGGTACTAATGTAGTCTCCGTCGCCAAGATATGTTTGAAATAGCTCTTCACCCGTTTCAGGTGAAAACACCTGTACATTCGCATCGTATATAGCAGAGCTGCCAGCAATAATATAATTCTTACCATCATCAAACAGCTGAGCAGTAGTAACTAAATTATTATTATCCCAATCGTTATTAACGCTTATATTTGTAAATATTTTTTCATTAGTTTGTGTATCTACTATATGCAAAGCGTTACTGTCACGCTCGGAATAAAGTATATCTAAGCTTCCGTTGTTATTAATATCAGCAAGTGCTAACGCTTTATTTGAGTAGTACTTAATGCCTTTAGCCCACTGTTGAGTTTTGTCATCCGTGTTGTGAATATAAAAACCATCTTCACCTGACGAAGAATAACCTGAGCCCCAAGCAATATTTTGCTTACCATCACCGTTAAGGTCATCTACAACAATACCCGATACACCATGCTCTGGATTATTAATACTCCAAAACTCAACGCCTGTTGTGAGTGAAAGCGCGTATAAACTTCCCCACTGACCATCGCCGTAAACTAAATCGTCGGTACCATCATTATCGATGTCTGCAACTATTACTTTATCAATATCTAAGTCGCTTTGGGCTGTCCATAAAATGCTTTCAGTGCTTGGGCTTAGCATTTCTATGCTGTACCAACTTTGCCCATTAATCACTTCATCTAAGCCGTCGTTATTAATATCAACAGCAATTAAATGCTCGCCATTAATACTTACACTAAGTTGTTTGTGCAGTACAAATTCTGAATTTTCGAATCTATATACCGCACCATCACTAAATAAAACTTCTTTTGCATTAGCCTCAGTAAATGAGCCTGTCACAAAGTTTTGTGGTACGTTTTCAAGTACCGCAATTTCAGATAAATCGAGCGAGTTAAGAACAAAAAGCTTACTGCTTTGATAAACAAAAAGCTCATCTTGCCCATCATTATTTATATCAAACTTATCTGCTGCTCTTGGGTAATAAAACTCTTTACTTAGTTCTATCTCTTGAGTGACTAAATTAACTTTATGTACTGCGTTATTTTCTAAAACATATAAGTAGTATGTATCTGCCACTGTATCTTTAATTAGCGTGGTATCTTCAATATAGTCATCAAAGTCGTAGCGAGCAGTTACTTCATACGCACCTTTCACATATTCTATAATATTAAAATTGCTCTCTTGGGCGGATATAATGTGCTTACTACCCACACCCGACAAAGGTGCCACGTACAAGCCTTTTCGACCTGTTGAGTTGCCTAACGAAAATTCACGAAATACGCTGCTAAGCTCTATGCTTTCCTCGTCTGAGGCAGCTTGAGTAAAGCTATTATTTTTTATAATTGGCGCGAATAGAGGTTTTTTAGATAAACTTTCAAAATGAGCTTTATCAAAATTTATTTTTTGATCGTTAATTAAAACAGCATCACCGTAAGTATTTTCTTGAGTGTTTTTTATAGGCTGAGCGTGAGTATTGGCATTCACTGAATACGCGCTCATCATGAGCAACGTAAGGCAAGATAGTTTAATCAATTCCATAATCCTTTGTATTTCTTTATTTAATCACGTCACTACAACTGCAACGTTCCATTAACACGGCATTATATAGAGTAAAAACCGGAAATAAAGAGGCGATTAACAAAGTTTTACAAAGGGATAGAAGAATAAAGTAATAACATTTAACTTGCAGCTAAAGCTACTTTTATAGAAATTTTAGCCGCATGCTTACTAATAAAAAGCGATTAATGAGTGCTTATAACATCTTCAGACAACAATCGCTCATCGTCTTTATAAACTTCAAGCCAACCTGGTGGTGATGTATCGCAGCCAATAATGGTTACTTGTAGCACATAACTATAGCGACCATTTTTAAACGTATAGTGATGATTCCCACCGCTACCCTCAAATGTAATATCGCCATTTAGCAAAACCATATCAGGCTTGTCGCTTGGTTTTTTATTAATACCCCACACTGCATACCGAAAATTATGCTCGCCTAAATCATCAACGCGAACATGATAGTTAGCCGTTTTCCAATCGAGTACTGGTTTTTCAAAAGTATTAATACTTGCGTGCAAGGATTGCTTACCTTGTTCGATTAAGCTTTTAGCAAGTGCCTGCTCTTTAGTATTTTGGGTATTTACAGCAATAATTTTACCGTCAGTATCGACCCACATAACGCCGTTATTTAGCATAATGCCGCGCCAACCTACTTTATCCCAATCAGTATCAATGTTTGAACTGGCAATAACTGCTACTAACTCATCATTAAACACTTCATCAAAGCGGTTAATAAGCTCAGCTTCACTTTTAATGTCAGGTATGGGGTATCGTCGTTTTAGCGGGTAGCGAATAAGTGCTGCAATCGCAGGCTTATCATGCGTTTTAAAAGCAGCAATAACAGGTAAAACGAACTCGTGATATTTTTGCTCAAGAGCAAATGTGCTAGATGTGAAAAGTAGAGATAAGCAAAGTAAGATGAAATTTAGATACTTCATTTTTAGTCCTTTAGTTTTTGATTCGCTATTATTTTCTGCAACTTATTAACCAGATGTTTTATATCAGTAATAGCCTGATATAAATCATGAGGAAGAATATCAATTACCTCGTTTTCTTTGGTATACCCATTTCTATGAACAATATCATGTCTTATGTCGATGATTAATTTCACTTTAGAAGTGTCTATATTTATTTTACAACCAAGTACTTTTTCATACATTTCCATGGTTTTATCAATTTTGTGAAATAATACTTCACTAACGCACTTAATTGCCAACCCACTTAAATCCATTCCTGATTTAGATAAATCAAACAATGAATATTTCGTATTTCTTATTTGTTCCAAACGCTCTATCGCATTATTGAGATAAACTTTATTTTCAGATATTAAAGCTTTTATTGAGTCCCCTAAGAAAGCTTCTAGAAGTGTTACTGAGTATGAATAACACATCTTAATTATTAAATTTTCATTAAGAGGTATAGGTTCAGAAAGTGAATTTTCAGCAAGTTTTTTGATATTGGTTAACTCAGTCACAAAATTTTGATAGATATCAACTGAGCCATTTTCTTTTAACCATTTTATCTCTGAAATCCATTCATATTCATCATTTAAATAATCTTGATAAGCTGAGTAGTCATTGAGTAAACTTTGCCACTCCTCAGATTCAACTGTTAAATTTTGATCAGTAAGCCTTTCGCGAACCCATTTTTCAGCCTGTTTCTCTTGTTCACCAAATAAAACTTCTTTTATAGAGCTCAAAATATTTCCTTATAATTTATGTTTAAATAATGAATATATTAACTATTTTTAATACTTTAAAAATAAGTTTTCTTAATAAAAAATAAAAAACGAGCCAAATTAGGCTCGTTTTTTGTTTTAACTGATAGTTGACCGCTGCGCTTTTACTCCGGATCATACCCCAAGTTAGGTGATAACCATCTTTCAGCTTCTTCAAGCGTCATATTTGTTCGTTTAGCGTAGTCTTCAACTTGGTCTTTTTGCACTGCTGCTACTGCGTAGTATTTAGCTTCTGGGTGTGAAAAGTACCAACCTGAAACAGCAGCACCTGGCCACATGGCGTACGAGCTAGTTAGCTGCATGCCAATGCGTTTTTCGGTATCGAGCAACTGCCAAATTTTCTTTTTCTCGGTGTGCTCTGGGCACGCTGGGTAACCTGGCGCAGGGCGGATACCTTGGTAATTTTCGCGTATTAGCTCATCGTTTGCTAGGTTTTCGTCTGGTGCAAAACCCCAATACTCTTTACGTACTTTTTCGTGTAAGTATTCTGCAAACGCTTCGGCAAGCCTGTCGGCAACCGCTTTAATCATTATTTTATTGTAGTCGTCTTGCTGTGCGTCAAACGCATTTGCTAAGTCGTCTTCTTCTAAACCGCCCGTTACTGCAAACGCGCCAAAATAGTCTGGTGTACCTTTGGGTGCTATGTAGTCGGCTAGGCAGTAATTAGCAAAGTCGGTTTTTTCGGTTTGCTGACGTAAATGGCATGAGGTCGTTAATAGCTCTTTGCGTGTTTCGTCGGTGTATATTTCTATGTCGTCCCCAACGCGGTTAGCAGGGAATAAACCTATTACGCCAAGTGGTTGCAAACTACCTGCTTTTTCAAGGTCGTCTAACATGTCGTTAGCGTCTTTAAATAAGCTTTGCGCTTGCTCGCCTACTACTTCGTCGGTCATTATGCGCGGGTATTTACCAGCGATTGACCACGTCATAAAGTATGGCGTCCAATCTATGTATTTACGCAAAGTAGCAATTGATACGTTTTTAAACTCGATCACGCCGAGCTTTTTAGGCACTGGTGGCGTGTAGTTATCCCAATCAAGCTTTGCTGCGTTATCGCGGGCACGCTGAATAGTAACAGGCTTAGAGCGAGGTTTTTTACGCGCTTGTTGCTCGCGTACTTTTACATATTCAGCTTGGGTTTTTTCTAAAAAACTAGGCTTATGCTCTTTTGATAATAAATTAGATACTACACCTACCGCACGGCTGGCATTACTTACATACACTACGCCTTTGTCATATTGCGGCTCAATTTTTACTGCGGTGTGCGCTTTAGAAGTAGTAGCACCACCAATTAGTAGCGGAAGTTCAAAACCACGGCGTTTCATTTCTTTTGCTACGTGTACCATTTCGTCAAGCGATGGGGTAATTAAGCCCGACAACCCAATAATATCAGCTTTTTCGTCGATTGCGGTTTGCAGTATTTTATCAGCAGGTACCATTACGCCTAAATCAATAACTTCGTAGTTATTACATTGTAGTACCACGCCTACAATATTTTTACCTATGTCGTGTACGTCGCCTTTTACGGTCGCCATTACTATTTTACCGTTAGTTGAGCCTTCTTCTTTTTCAAGCTCAATGTATGGGTCTAGGTAGGCTACGGCTCGCTTCATTACGCGCGCCGATTTAACAACTTGTGGTAAAAACATTTTACCTGCACCAAATAAGTCGCCTACTACGTTCATGCCGTCCATTAACGGCCCTTCAATTACGTGAATAGGTTTAGCTGCTGCGGCGCGGCATTCTTCGGTATCTTCATCTATAAAGGTTGTAATACCTTTAACAAGCGCGTGCTCAAGGCGTTTTGCAACAGGCCATGTGCGCCACTCTAAATCTTCTACTCGCTCGGCTTGCGCCATACCTGAATACTTAGGTGCAAGCTCTACTAAACGCTCGCCTGCGCCTGAGTCGGTGTTAAGTATTACGTCTGTAACGGCTTTGCGTAGTTCTTCTGGTATATCATCGTAAACGGCTAGTTGCCCCGCATTTACAATACCCATGTCCATACCAGCTTGAATAGCGTGATATAAAAACACCGAGTGAATGGCTTCACGTACGGGGTTATTACCCCTAAACGAAAACGATACATTTGATACACCGCCCGACACTTTACAGTGCGGCAAATTTTGTTTAATACGGCGAGTGCCTTCAATAAATTCTACGGCGTAGTTGTCGTGCTCTTCAATACCGGTGGCTACGGCAAATATATTAGGATCGAATATAATATCTTCTGGCGCAAAGCCAATGTCTTCTACCAATATTTTATAACTGCGCGCACATATTGCGAACTTACGGTCTGCCGTGTCGGCTTGCCCGTCGGTATCAAACGCCATTACAACAGCGGCTGCACCAAAGCGTTTTATTATTTTAGCTTGGCGAATAAACGGCTCTTCACCCTCTTTTAACGATATTGAGTTAACAATTGCCTTGCCTTGAATACACTTTAAGCCTGCTTCTATTACTTCCCATTTTGAGGAGTCGACCATAATTGGTACGCGAGAAATATCAGGCTCTGAGGCTATTAAGTTTAAAAACTTAACCATGGCGGCTTTTGAGTCCAACATGGCTTCGTCCATGTTTATATCAATAACCTGTGCGCCATTTTCTACTTGTTCGCGGGCCACTGTTAGTGCGGCTTCAAAGTCTTCTTCCATGATTAAACGTTTAAACATGGCAGAACCCGTTACATTGGTACGTTCGCCGACATTAGTAAATACTGCTATTTGTTGGGTCATGCTGGCTCCTTAATTTAAGTTACAGGCTTCAAGGCCTGATAAACGCATGCGTACTTCAAGCTCTGGTAGTTGGCGTGGTTTAACGCCCTCTAAACCTTTTGCAAAAGCGCGAATATGCGCAGGCGTGGTGCCACAGCATCCGCCTACTATATTAATAAAGCCCGATTTACCCCAATCGATAATTTCGGTTGCCATATCGTCCGCTTCTAAGTCGTATTCACCAAACTCATTTGGTAAGCCCGCATTAGGGTGTACCGATGTAAACGTTTCGCACACGCGCGACAACTCTTCTACATACTGGCGCAGTAAATCAGGACCAAGCGCACAGTTTAGGCCGATTGATATAGGCTTAATATGGCGAATAGAATTATAAAATGCTTCAGTTGTTTGTCCCGAAAGCGTACGACCAGAGGCGTCGGTAATAGTCCCCGAGATCATAACTGGTAATGTGCGCCCTGCTTGCTCAAAGGCTTCTTCTACGCCAAACGAGGCCGCTTTTGCGTTAAGGGTGTCGAATATAGTTTCGATTAGTATTAAATCGGCGCCGCCCTCCATTAATGCAAGTGTTGATTCAATATACGCAGCAACCAGCTTATCAAAGGTGACATTTCGGTAACCCGGATCGTTTACGTCTGGCGAAATTGAACACGTTTTAGCTGTCGGCCCTAAAACACCGGCTACATAGCGCGGTTTTTCTGGCGTTTTAGCCGTAAATTCATCACAAATGGCGCGTGCTAATTTAGCCGACTCTAGATTTATTTCACGACTTAGGTTTGCCATGTCGTAATCTTCCATCGAAATAGTGGTCGAGTTAAACGTATTGGTTTCGATAATATCGGCGCCCGCTGATAAAAAACCACGATGAATATCAGTGATTAAATCGGGCTTGGTTAGGCTTAATAAATCGTTATTGCCTTTAATTAATACATGCCAGTCTTTAAAACGCTCTCCGCGATAGTCTTCTTCTTCTAGCTTATGATCTTGGATCATGGTGCCCATAGCGCCATCTAAAATTAAAATGCGTTCTTTTAATGCGGCGCTTATTTCGGCTTGCTTATTATTTGTAGGAGCGTTATTCGGCATAGTTGTTAGTCCTCACGTCTTGGCTAACTAAATTAATATCATACGGTGTGGTTTGGTACACGTAGTAATTTAACCAGTTCGAAAAAAGTAAAAAAGCATGGCTTTGCCACGTTTTTGAAGGTTGTTTAGTTGCATCGTCATCCGGAAAGTAATTTTCGGGCTTTGGTGCATTAGGGCTTTTTTTACAATCGCGCTCGTATTCTGCTTTTAGCGAGTCGGCGTCGTACTCTGGGTGGCCGGTTATAAACACTTGGCTACCCGATTTATTTTTAAGTAAGTAAGCCCCTACTCGCTCAGAACCTGCCAGTACAACTAGCTCATCACAGGCGTTTATTTTATTTATATCAATGTGGCCGTAGCGTGAGTGCGGTACCAAAAAGGTGTCGTCGAATCCGCGAGTCAGTGCGCCGTGATCAAAGTAACATTGGTGGGTAAATACGCCACACAGTTTGTCGTCTTTTAAATCGCGCTTTAAATTGTAACGGTGATATAGCGCTGCATGTGCTGCCCAGCACGAAAATAACGTAGAGGTAACATGTTGCTCAGCCCAATCAATAATAACCTTTAGCTCATCCCAATACGCTACATCGTCGTATTCTAAATGGGCAAGTGGCGCACCGGTTACAATTAACGCATCGTAATTGTTGTCTTTAACCTCAGAAAAATAACGATAAAAGGTATCAAGGTGCTCTTCTGAATTACTGCTACTGCGGTGAGTGTCGAGGCGCAGTAGTTCTACGTTTACTTGCAAAGGCGAGTTGGCAAGCAAGCGAATAAACTGAACTTCGGTTTCTACTTTATTAGGCATTAAGTTTAAAATAGCCAAACGCATTGGGCGTATCTCTTGCGTTTTTGCACGTGTTTTTGGCATTACAAATACGTTTTCTTGACGTAAACGTGCAATTGCCGGCAACTCGTCTTTTACTGTAATTGGCATACTTTACTCCTGCTCATAAAAACCGAAGCTTAATTATGAACTGAAAGTAAAAAATATCAACCTCTAGATGTATAGATGTCTAAATGAAATTTATTCACTGTGAATAAACTGTTTGATGAATGATAAGTTAAGCCTACCTATAAACACTTAACTTATCGTACTGAACATAAATACACCTAGCACTACCTGTTAATTTTTACCCACTAAAATTAAGTTTTGTTGAGGTGGTATCAAGTACTCAGCCCCGCTGGCTGTTATTACAGCCATTTCTTCAACCGAAATGGTTTTAAACTCGGTGTTATTCAAAGGCCAACTAAAAAAACCATCAAAGGCAAACACCATCCCTTCTTTAAGTTCACGTTGTGACGCAGGCCTTACTTGCGCACTACGAGAGCCACCCAAGTTAGGGCCGGTGTCGTGTGCAACATACCCTACTGGATGGCCGGTGCTCCATGGCACAGGCTCTGAGTTGTATTTATTCATTAATACGGTTTGAGCTTGATCCACGTCGATGCCTTTTGCGCCGGGCTTCATTGCATTAAATGCGGCAAAACCGCTGTCTCTTGCGTTAATCCAATATTGCTGAATATTGGCCGGTGCTGAGGTTTCTCCTTCTTTAAGCACATAAGCAAAACGCTGAATGTCACTTACCCAGCGGTTGTAAAGCTTTACACCAAAATCAATTTGTATCACATCACCAGGCATAATCACTTTATTTGTAGAGTGTGAATGCCCTCGGTCAGGGCCTGAGTTTACATTGGGGTTTTGCTCTGCAGCCCATGCATCGGTCACGCCTCGCGCTTTCATTTTAGCTTTTAAAAACTTGGCTACGTCTGCATCGGTAGTTTTGCCCGGAATAATAGTTTCATATGCCTCTAGCTGCCACTTTGCAGAGAGCGCTGCCGCTTCTTTCATTATTTCAACTTCAGCCGGTAATTTAATTGAAAGCCATTGATAAACCAGTTCTTCAGAGGATATTAGCTTAGCTGTTTGTTCAGGCCCTAATAAACTGGCTAACTGTTTATACTGCGAATGCGACAACCCATCAGCCTGCGCGTTAAGGTCAGATACATTAATTGCAATGTTACGGAATAATTGTTTTTTTATAAAATCAGCAGCGTATTTTAATGCTGACACGCTACGGGGAACAGATATAACTTTTTCATGTATATCGAGTTCATCTAACGCTTTTGCTTCACTTGAAGGTGAGTAAGCAACAGAATGAAACTTATCTCTGTCAAAATAAAATAAATAAGCTGCTGGCGACCCTGCGTTTTCACAGCCAATATGATCAGCTAATGGGTCATTATTATTTTCTCTACATACTATCAGCCAAGCATCTACATCTGCAGCTTTTAATGCTTGTGGAAGTAGTTGACTGATTCTTTGTTTTCTTATTTCAGGCCAAGGCGAACTTTCTGCTTTTACCTCAGAATTACTTGCAAATAGAGTGAGTAAAGCCATGGTTGTTGCAAATTTTTGTATAGTCATATTTTTTCTTATTTTGCTGTGGTTTAAATACGTTAGCACACTCAAATAAAACTATACATTTAACAAGATAAAAACGATTAAGATATATTCCTCCTCGCCATTCGTTGACTGTTTCACCTGTCAGCCACTACAATACAACATTGAATTTTTATTATTATTTGAAGGCTTTCCTCCATGGTTTTACCTGATAAATTTATATTCTCGATGAGTCGAGTATCTAAGGTTGTGCCACCTAAGCGCACTATCTTAAAAGATATTTCGTTACACTTTTTTCCTGGCGCTAAAATTGGTGTGCTTGGTTTAAACGGTTCTGGTAAATCTACGTTACTACGTATTATGGCCGGTGTTGACCAAGATTTTGAAGGTGATGCACATCCTCAGCCTGGTACAAAAATTGGTTATTTACCGCAAGAGCCTGTTTTAGACGAAAGCAAAACAGTTCGTGAAATTGTTGAAGAAGCTGTTGGCGAAGTTAAACACGCACTTAAACGTCTTGACGAAGTGTATAACGAATACGCCATGGAAGACGCTGACTTTGACGCACTTGCAAAAGAGCAAGGCGAGCTTGAAGCTGTTATTCAAGCGCACGATGGTCACAACATAGACAACGTTTTAGAACGTGCTGCTGATGCACTTCGCCTACCAGAATGGGATGCTAAAATTGAGCACCTTTCAGGTGGTGAGCGTCGTCGTGTTGCTATATGTCGATTATTGCTTGAAAAACCAGACATGCTTATTCTCGATGAACCAACTAACCACTTGGATGCTGAGTCGGTTGCATGGTTAGAGCGCTTTTTACACGATTACGAAGGCACTGTTGTGGCGGTAACGCATGACCGTTACTTCCTTGATAATGTAGCGGGTTGGATATTGGAGCTTGACCGTGGTGAAGGTATTCCATGGGAAGGTAACTACTCTTCTTGGCTTGAACAAAAAGATGCGCGCTTACAGCAAGAACAAAAATCTGAAAAAGCACGTCAAAAATCAATTGCGCAAGAACTTGAATGGGTTCGTTCAAATCCTAAAGGTCGTCAAGCTAAGTCAAAAGCACGTATGGCTCAGTTTACTGAAATGCAGCAGTCTGATTACCAAAAACGTAACGAAACTAACGAGATGTTTATTCCACCTGGCCCGCGTTTAGGCGACCAAGTGCTTGAAGTAACTAACCTTCGTAAGAGTTTTGGCGATCGCGTTTTAATTGACGATTTAAGCTTTAGCATGCCAAAAGGTGCCATTGTGGGCATTATTGGTGCTAATGGCGCGGGTAAATCAACGCTGTTTAAAATGATCAGTGGTGAGCAAAAGCAAGACAGCGGTAGCATTACCGTTGGCGAAAGCGTACACCTTGCTACTGTTGATCAGTTCCGCGACGGTATGGACGAAAGCAAAACTGTTTTCCAAGAAATATCAGACGGCCAAGACGTACTAAAAATTGGTAACTTTGAGTTCCAAAGCCGTGCGTATGTAAGTCGCTTTAACTTTAAAGGTAACGATCAGCAAAAGTTTGTTAAAGACCTATCAGGTGGTGAGCGTAACCGTTTACACCTTGCTAAGTTATTAAAAGCTGGCGGCAATGTGTTACTACTCGATGAGCCAACCAATGACTTGGACGTTGAAACACTACGTGCGCTAGAGAACGCTATTTTAGAGTTCCCTGGTTGTGTAATGTGTATCTCGCATGACCGTTGGTTCCTTGACCGTATTGCTACGCACATTTTAGATTACCGCGACGAAGGTCAAATTAACTTCTTTGATGGTAACTATACTGAATACGAAGAGTGGCTTAAAAAGACACTAGGTGCAGCAGCAACTGAACCTAAACGCATTAAGTACAAAAAAATTGGTTAATATTTACTGTAGCTAATTTATTACAGTAATACTAAGCCCTGCATTTATGCGGGGCTTTTTTATGCCACCAGCATTACAGGAGCATATCCTGCTAGCATGTAGAGAATTACCCGCTATGCTTAATTTATTATAAAAACAGTAAGGCTAAATTAGGTTATGCAAAATCGTCGTCAGTTTTCTCGTGTTTTATTTTCAACCGATGCACAAGTAATTTTTAATGATCACCAATACCCATGTAAGTTACTTGATGTATCTTTACATGGCGCATTAATCACTAAATGTGATGCTTTTATTGGCAACCAAAATAGCCAAGCTGTTCTGCGTTTTTCGCTGCCTCAAAGCGAAATAGAAATAAAAATGGAGGTTGTGGTGTGCCATATAGAAGCAGATCATATTGGTTTAAAATGCCACCATATTGATATAGACAGCATTACTTATTTAAAGCGTTTAATAGAGCTAAACTTAGCTGATGACGAACTATTACATCGCGAACTCGCTATGTTGATTCACGACACGCAAGAATAGACTCATTTGGATTAGTTGATTACCATAGTGCAAACTTTTTAACTTGTGAAAACATGACTTTAAATCCACATTTACCTTTGGTGTATCACCCTAACTACTCGTTTAATTTCGATCCAAAGCATCGTTTTGCAATGAGTAAGTTTGCACATTTATATCAGCATGTAGCAAAGCTTGGTTTGATTGGCGATAACCTGGTTGAGCCAACATTAGGCACGCCAGAGCCACTTGAGCTAATACACTGCGAAAATTACATACACGATTTGTGGAATAACCGCTTAGATGAAAAAGCAATGCGTCGCATTGGCCTACCTTGGTCAAAAGAGCTGATGGCACGTACCTTTACTGCTCCTCAAGGTACGTTACAAACAGCCCGTTTAGCACTTAAACATGGTATAGCGTGTCACTTAGCCGGTGGTACACACCATGCGCATACCGATTTTGGCTCGGGCTACTGCATGGTTAACGATTTAGCCTTTACCACGCAAACTTTAATTGAATCGGGTGAAGTAACTAACGTACTTATTTTTGATTTAGACGTGCACCAAGGTGATGGCACAGCCGCAATGTTAGAGCATCAAGCATACGCTTATACTTGTTCTATCCATTGTGAAAAAAACTTCCCCTTTAGAAAGTCCGCTAGCGATTTAGATATTGGCTTAGCCGATAATATGAAAGACGACGAATACCTTGCCGTAGTTGACGACACCTTGAGTTATTTACTTAAAGAGCTAAACCCAAGCTTGGTACTTTACGATGCTGGCGTTGATATTTGGCAAGGCGATGGCTTGGGTAAATTAGATATCAGCTGGGATGGCATAGTTAAGCGCGACCATTTAGTGCTAAAACGCTGCCTTGAACACAATACACCCGTTGCTACAGTAATAGGTGGTGGCTACGATAAAGACCACCTTCGCCTCGCTAAACGCCATGCTATTGTTGTTGAGCAAGCCGCTCGCTTTTAGTTTGAAATAAAAATGTTAAATTCTCGTTCTTATTTAATATGTAAAATAAGAACGAACATATTATGAAACAACTATTTATTGCCATCGCACTAATTTTTATAAGCTTTACAAGCTATTCGCAAGAAGAAAGCACGCAAGAAACATACCCTAAGCTACCTACATTAAATTTACAAATGGCTGATGGGTCGTCGCTCAATACTCAAGATTTATTAGGTCAACCTTACGTTTTACACTTTTGGGCAACGTGGTGTCCGTACTGTAAAAAGCTGCAGCCAGCACTTCAAAAAATTGATGATATGGGCTTACAAGTTATTGCCGTGAGCTTTAAAGAAGATGACGATGCTACTCCCGCTAAAGCACTTAGCGAAAGAGGTTATACTTTTAAAACAGCTGTAAAAGCCGATGCAATAGCACAGCAATTAGGTATACGAGGCACACCTACTACATTGTTTGTAAATAAAGAAGGCAATGTAATTTGGCTGACTAATACGTCAAATCCAGAGGACGCAAACCTACATTTAAAGGCACGAACATTGTTGCACTCCATATCTGAACAATAATATAGGTCTAAATTTAGTTTAAAAATATAAGTAATATAAACTTTATACTACAATTTAAGCTCATAAATTAATTGAGATTATAATGCGCTTACTACTTACTTTATTACTAATCACTTTAAGTGGCTTTGCCGCAGCTGAAGAAGAAAAAGCAGAACTTCCACCAGTAGACCCCGCTTACAATGCTGAGCACCCTATGGCTTTGGTTAATCAAGGCTCGTCTATTATTGCAATGAATTTACCCACCTATAATTTACCCAATGATGTGCAAGTTGTTTATAAAATAGGAAACCCCGATGTTCCATTTTTAGGCTTTGTTAGAAATGCCGAGTTAATCACCGTAAAGCCACAAGCGTTTAATATTCAGCATTTAATGCGTGGTGAAGAAATTACAATTATTGCCGATATTTACGAGGGTGATTATCAACAAGGTGGCAGTTTAATTTATTCAAAAAAAGAGTTGGTCTTGAGTAAGCAGCTGTATGCCAGAGAACTAAAAGATTTAAGTGAATCATCGCAATGGCAAGACTACGACATGATTACACTAAGCGGTACTGAGCGTATTTATATTCATAAAATTCAAAAAGCACCGAGCTATAACCATCTTATTTTTGTAGATTTAGTTAATGCGTGTATGCAAAAACTTCGTACCTCAAAACGTGTCCCAGCTGAAAATGAGCTTACCTATAAATTTATTAATTGCGGCACGCTTAAACCACTTTATTACAATGCTGATGATTTTAAAAAGTAAAAGAGCGAGTATACGAATGTTCAATTATTTTAATATTCGAGCATAAAAAAAGGCTCTTTCGAGCCTTTGGATTAACTTTGGAATAGTTAAAAATTTTAAATTAGGTCAGCGTTAATAGCTGTGGAGCAACACTATGATAATCAACAGCCATAGCAATGCTTAACGCTGTAATATTAATAATTGAAAATGCGAACACTTTACGTGCCCAGCTACTCATATCAATATTACGACGATACCCGCGCAGCGCCATTAGCAACCACCAAAAGCTGGTAATACAAGCAACAGCCATAAAAGCAGCACCTGTGTAGCCAGTAATTGGCAGTAACATCACCACTAATGCGTATACAGCAATATAAAGCACAATGTGGCGTTTTGCTTTGTCGATACCTTGCGCCACAGGTAATACTGGAATACCTGCAGCTTTGTAATCTTTAAAGCGAAAAATAGCGATGGCGTAAGAGTGCGGCATTTGCCACAAGCTAAACATAACTAGCAGTATTAATGCGCCCATATCGAACTGCCCTGTTACGGCGCAGTAACCTACTACTGGCGGTACAGCGCCAGAAAGGCTGCCTACAAAAGTGCCATATACTGAGTTGCGTTTCATGTAGAGGCTATAAACCCCCACATAAATTACGTAGCCAAAGGCTGCAAAAAATACCGCGGCTTGAGTGGTATAGGCGATAAGTAAACCAAAGCCAATAACGCCCAATAAAACACCGTGGCTAAGTGCAGCAAAGGCCGACATTTCGCCTGTTACTGTTACCCGCGTACGAGTTCGTGCCATGGCTACATCTATGTCTCTATCTATAACATTGTTGATAGCACAGCCCGATGCAACCACTAGCGACAAGCCAATTAATGTGGCAATCATTAACCATGGATCTATATCACCGCGCGAGGCAAGTAAAAACCCGCCCGCTACGCTGATCAAATTGCCCATAATAATACCCGGCTTTGTCACTGATAAATAACGACGAAACATCTTCAACTCCTAGTACATCATCATTGCGTTAGATTCATAAATGATCCAAACAGATAACCCAACAACCATTACGATGATCAGAGCACTGAATAGGAATGAAAAAGTACTTGCACGGCCATTTTCGGTGGTAAAATTAAGGTGTAAAAAGTACTTTAAATGCACCCAAATTTGTACGATTGCAAAAGTAACAATGCTCCAAAGCGTTGTTGCTTTTGAGAAGTCACCTTCCATAACCATATAAAACGGTATAGCAGTTAAAATTACCGACAGCACAAAGCCAATTAAGTAAGTTTTAACACTTCCATGAGATTCATCATGATGATCACTTTGCGCTTGTTTTAACGCATGCGTTTCGCTGTGGCTCATTACATTGCTCCCATCAAATAAACAACGGTAAATACACAAATCCAAACAATGTCTAAGAAGTGCCAAAATAGGCTTAAGCAGCTTAAACGCGTTACGGTTGCTTTGCCTAGACCACGTTTAGCAACTTCAATCATCATTATGGTCATCCAAATTAGTCCAGCCGTTACATGTAATCCATGTAAGCCAACTAATGAGAAAAACGATGTTAAAAAGGCACTTTGTTGTGGGCCATTACCGTGCACAATTAGGTGATGAAATTCGTATACTTCCATACCAATAAACACAGCACCTAAACAAAACGTAACAAATAACCACGTCAGTGTTAGTGCCTTTTTTTGCCCTTGAGCGGCAATCATGGCAAAGCCAAAGGTAATACTACTAATAAGTAGTGCAGCAGTTTCTACTGCTACAAAGTCGAGTTCAAAAATATCTTTACCCGATACACCACCCGCTGTGTTCATAAATAACACAGCGTAAGTGGCAAAAAACGAGGCAAACAATAGGCAATCGGTCATTAGGTATAACCAAAAACCGAATATGGTGTCACCCGATGTATCGTGATGATCATGCGCGTGGGCGTGATCATCGTGCGATACTGATTCTAAATTTGCAGAAAGTGTACTCACGCTTTTAGCTCCTTAATGCCACTTGAATTATACGCAGCTTCAGTGCGTGCAATTTCATCAGGTTGAATATAGTAATCAACATCGCTGGTGTAACAACGTTTGATAAAGATGGCAATTGCGCCTACTAGCCCAACAACAGCTAACCACCAAATATGCCAAATCATTGCAAAACAGAATACTGTTAAGCTTGCTGCCATTAACACGCCAGCTGATGTGTTTTTAGGCATATGAATAGGGCTATAGTTTGCTTTATCTTGGTATGCTTGGCCTTTTTCTTTCATGTCGGTCCATGCATCAATATCATCGATGTGTGGAATTGTTGCAAAGTTATAAATTTGCGGAGGTGAACTTGTAGCCCACTCAAGTGTGTGGCCGTTCCACGGATCGCCTGTTGTATCGTCAAGCGCTTCACGGTCTCTAAAGCTCACATATAATTGAATTACTTGGCTAACAATACCAAACATAATAATTACAGCACCGCCTGCGGCAATGTATAACCAAATGTTCCAATCTGGGTTGTTAGTGTGGTTTAAACGACGTGTCATACCTAAGAAACCAAGTACGTACAACGGCATAAATGCAACGAAGAAACCGATAATCCAACACCAGAATGATGCTTTGCCCCATTTTTCGTTAAGTTTAAAGCCCATTGCTTTAGGGAACCAAAATACAAAACCAGCAAGGTAGCCAAATACAGCACCACCAATAATGGTGTTATGAAAATGTGCAATTAAGAATAAGCTGTTATGCAGTACGTAATCGGCACCAGGAATAGCAAGTAATACACCGGTCATACCGCCTACGGTAAAGGTAACCATAAAGCCAAGTGTCCAAAGTACCGGTACGCTAATACGTAAGCGACCTCGGTAAATGGTAAATAACCAGTTAAACAACTTAACCCCAGTTGGTACAGCAATAACCATGGTCATTACCCCAAAGAACGCGTTAACGTTAGCACTCGACCCCATCGTAAAGAAGTGATGTAACCAAACAATAAAGCCTAAAATTGAGATTGCACCGCTGGCGTAAACCATCGATTTGTAACCAAATAAACGTTTACCGGCAAAGGTAGAAATAATTTCAGAGAAAATACCAAACGCTGGTAATACTAATATGTATACC
This sequence comes from Pseudoalteromonas sp. NGC95, assembly GCF_015864705.1. Lineage (NCBI taxonomy): Bacteria > Pseudomonadati > Pseudomonadota > Gammaproteobacteria > Alteromonadales > Pseudoalteromonadaceae > Pseudoalteromonas > Pseudoalteromonas sp. NGC95. Next base: position 141,707 of record NZ_JADYWR010000008.1, on the reverse strand, counting down.
TCAGGATGACCCCATGCCCAAAACAGGTTGATGTACATCATGGCGTTACCGCCCAATTCATTGGTAAAAAAGTGGAAATCGAGATAACGGTCAAGCGTTAGCATTGCAAGTACAGCAGTTAAAATTGGGAATGATGCTGCAATTAAAATGTTTGCCCACGTACATGTCCATGTGAAAATTGGCATTTTCATTAGGGTCATACCTGGTGCACGCATTTTAAACACGGTTGCTAAAAAGTTTACTGCTGTTAGAAGTGTACCGAGCCCGGATATTTGCAAGGCCCAAATATAATAATCTACCCCCACTCCAGGGCTAAAGGTCAACTCCGAAAGCGGTGGATAGGCCACCCAACCTGTTTTAGCAAACTCACCAAACACTAGCGACATATTAATTAAAATGGCACCGCTGGCTGTAAACCAAAAGCTTAAGTTATTTAAAAATGGGAATGCAACATCGCGAGCACCAATTTGCAGTGGTAAAACAATGTTCATTAAACCAATCATAAATGGCATAGCCATAAATATGATCATAATTACGCCGTGGGCAGTAAATATTTGGTCGTAGTGTTCAGGTGGTAAATAACCGGGCGCACCACTGGTAGCAAGCGCTAACTGAGCACGCATCATAATGGCATCAGAAAAACCACGGAACAGCATTATTAGTGCTAAAAGAATATACATTACGCCTAAGCGTTTATGATCAACAGACGTGATCCAGTCGCGCCAAAGCACGCCCCATTTTTTATACTTTGTAATAAGCCCGGCAATAATAAGCCCAGCTATCGCAATAACCGACATCGTGAACACAAGAATTGGCTCATGAAACGGAATTGCGTCTATTGTTAGTTTACCTAATAACGACATTATTATTCCTCGCCCTGGCTGTGAGATGATGGCATTGAGTGTTCATCCATTGTTTGATGCTTCTTACTCATTTGCCCATGTTCGCCCATTGCATGTTGCTTTTTGTTCATATCGCCATGTGCCTGCATGTATTTCATAACGATGGTATGAAATAAGCCGTCATCAACTTTACCGTAATAAGCAACTGGGTTATTTTCGCTTGCTTTTGCAAGTTCAACATAATTTGCATGAGTAAGATTACTAGCGCTTGAATTCGCTTTTACATCACTCACCCACTTATCAAAACCAGCTTGAGTAGGTGTAGCAATGGCATTAAACTTCATACCAGTAAAGCCTGCACCACTGTAATTTGCCGAAAAGCCTTTAAATGTACCTGGCTCATTAGCAATTAAGTGAAGCTTGGTTTCCATACCGGCCATTGAGTATATTTGACTACCCAATTGCGGAATGAAAAACGAGTTCATTGTGCTCTCTGAAGTGATTTTGTATTCAACAGGTACATTAGCCGGAAACACTAATTCATTAACCGTAGCAATACCTTGCTCAGGATAAATAAATAGCCACTTCCAGTTTAATGAAACCACTTCAACAGTAAGATGCTTACCTTTACCTTCAATTGGTTTGTAAGGGTCTAGCTCTTGGGTAGACACCCAGGTAATAACACCTAAAATAATCACAATAACAATAGGGACAGCCCAAACTGCGGCTTCAATTTTATTTGAATGAGCCCATTTTGGAGCGTAAATTTCATGAGTTTGCGTGTCTCTATATTTCCATGCGAAATACAAAGTCATCACAATAACGGGAACGACTACAAGCAACATAAGCACGGTTGCGATGATGATTAAATTTTTCTCATCTATGCCTATCTGCCCTTTTGGATCGAGTATCCCGCCTTTACAGCCTGACAACGCCAGCACTGTACTAGCTAAAGCAATATTACAAAGGTTACGAATTAACAAGGGAGTATCCTACAAACCTAAAAGTTCTAATTTGCTGCTTTAAATAAAAAACAAAGCAACGATTTTTCGGTAAAACCCAAGTTAACTGGAATTAAATTATAAAAAATAAGGGGGCTATTCAAAACCTAAAGCTCATGCCAATAATGACCTAGCAACAAACCCAGCTTTCTAAACGCATTTATATAACGTAATAAAAGTTAACTTGGGTGAGTGGTGGTTGGCTGAAATGTGTTTAAAAAACACTGAGCTACTTTGTTTTAGCTAACCTTAATTATTTACAGCAAGAACAAATAATTAAAACCAGCAACAAAATGCAGCCTTACAGACAACCTGTAAAGCTAGGTGGAGCACGACAACCGTGTGCAACTTGCACTGGCTGAAGAACTTTAGCCTCGCTAAAAGCAAAGGCTGCTTTACGGAGGATAATTCCAGCACGACGCGCTGGAAAAATATGGAACAATAGCCAGCAAAGGCCAATAAGTAACTGACTTGATATGATCGGATGAGCTAAAAATTGCACAATAGTAAGTAACAGCGGCTCTACAATAAACCCATCACTTAATAGCGCTTCAAGCTTGAAGGCATCCTCTAGTGCACCACTTAGCAACATTACAGTATTAAACACTAATAAAGTTATAGCTACACACACGCCCTTGCCTGCTTTATTCAAGCGCTCACACGTCTGCGGCTCGCCAGAGGCAAGATCCGTATTTGTATGATGCAAAGAAAGTGTGTTCAAAAACATTAACCTACTAAAATGACTATAACAAAATTAGAGGAATACAGTTTGCAATGGAAAAATTTAAAAAACATTGCTGTTGTAAGCCCTAAAACCAGGTGCTAAATACAATCAAATCCAGCTAGCACATATTTACCTAGCGAAAATTGATCCGTATCAATCAAACTTTCAAAACTTACTGAAAGTTCGAACGTGAGTATAACAAAGAGAATTTTCTGTTCAACTAAAAATCAATTAATTTGGGTTAAGCTTTCGAAGCTATTTTGTTAATAAAAAATAACAATATAAAAAACATTGAGTTGGCTTGAATTAAAAATGATTTAAAGCAGAATATTTAATAAAAATATAGGTTTTTTGGAAGGAATAATAATTGTGTGGCACAAATAAAAACAGCTCAAATTCAGTCACCACCGAAATTGAGCCGCCTTTCACACTGACAACATCTTCACACACAATATAAAGATTTTTGGTTTACATTACGTGGCATTGTAGGGAAATAAAAACAACTCAAATACAGTCACCACCGAATTTGAGTTGCCTTTCACACTGACAACATCTTCACACACAATATAAAGATTTTTTGTTTACACTGCGTGGCAATTGCAAGGAAATAAAAACAGCTCAAATTCAGTCACCACCGAAATTGAGCCGCCTTTCACACTGACAACATCTTCACACACAATATAAAGATTCATGGCTTACATTACGTGGCATTGAAAGGAAATAAAAACAACTCAAACTCGTTCTTTATGGAAGTGAATCCACCGAACTTGAGTTGCCTTTCACACTGACAACATCTTCACACACAATATAAAGATTCTTTTAAGCGAGGCTAACTTGCCTCAAGCTTATGACGAGAGCCTTGCTCTGTGTCTATGGTTAAACTTTAGAGTGTTAGCTCCAATTTGACAAACGAGAAAAATAAACCTAATAGGTGAAAAAAACTAAACTATAGACGTTTGTCTAATACATTAAGATTGGATTACTTTAGAAGCTATCGAGTTAAGCAGTTTTACAGACACAAAAAAAGCGCTATAAAGCGCTTTTTAATATTTAAGGCGGGCTTAAATAATTTGGTTTTCTTTCCAGGCTTGCTCTTTTGCTAAACGGTTTTTGCGTTTATCACATGGATCATCGCAATCACAGGCTTTATCAATACCAACCGAACCTAAACCACCACAGCTGCTTGCCATAGATTTTTTTTGCACGATCATACCAACGGCCATAGCCGAAACTATCAAAATTAGTAAGCCAAAAGTAAGAAGAAAAAGTGACATTGCTTAGCCCCTATTGATCAGCAATTAATTAAACTCAAACATTTTTGAGCGACTGCTATTATATACCCAAATAACGCGAAAATAAACAAGCCAGCACCATACTACAAATAAGGTTTAAATGCAGGGCTTGAATAAGTAACTAAACCCTTATTTGATTTACCTATTAAGTATACCGGTAAATCGTGCTGCTGAGCGTATGCTTGCGCTTTTTCCATACCCATCACAGTAAGTGCAGTCGCTAAACCATCTGCCGTCATAACGCTTGGATGAAGCACAGTTACCGACACTAAGTCGTGCTTAATAGGCATGCCGGTCACGGGATCAATTAAATGAGTATAGATCTCGCCATCCATTTTATAAAAAATACGGTAATCACCTGACGTAGCAATACCGTTTGTACCTGGCGATAAAACACGGTGTACCTTTCGCTCTCCAGGTTGAGCATCTGGTTGCTCAATCGCAATTTTCCAATCCTGATTATTTGGCTTTTCACCTGCTATACGCAGCTCTCCACCAATCTCAACCATGTAATTGGTAATACTATGGCTTTCTAATAACTGCGCTACTTTATCAATACCATAGCCTTTAGCCGTTGCCGAAAACGAAAGCTCTAACCCATTAACTGTTTTAGACAGTCCTTGCTCATCTAAAATAAGTTTATCAATACCTATTTTTTCGACCATAGTTGCAAGCTCTTCATCACTTGGGCGATTGGTTGGTTTTTTATCAGGACCAAAGCCCCATAAATCAATTAAAGGCCCCATAGTTACATCGAGTGTTTTAGTTGATTCGCCTAAGCGAATAGACTCGCTGATAACAGCCCTAAAATCTTCGCTAATTGGCATAACTTGATTTGCTGGTAATCTGTTAAATGTATTTATTTCAGAGTCTTCTATGTAAGTAGACATAGACTGATTCACATCTTTTAAAACAGCGTCTATTTGCAGCTGTAATTGTGAAGCTGATAGCTGGCCCTGCTCATCGTAATATTTAATATGATAAGTGGTGCCCATAGTCTTACCTTCTAAAAAGGTTTCCCTCGACTCTGGTTTTTCACCACACCCAGACAGTAATAAGGTCAGTGTGATTAGTAAAAAGGCCATTATGCCTTGTGAAGTACTTACTCGATTCATAACAGCTCTACTTAATAGATTGATAAAATTAAAGAATAAAAAAAGCCTCGTAACACAAGTGCTACGAGGCTGGTATTTTAACCAAAACTAAACTGTTTTGGTATTAGTGTTAGCCACCGAAGTCATCTAGTAAGATATTTTCGTCTTCAACACCTAAATCTTTAAGCATAGTAATAACTGCCGCGTTCATCATTGGAGGACCACACATGTAGTACTCACAATCTTCCGGCGCTTCGTGATCTTTAAGATAGTTCTCAAATAACACGTTGTGGATAAAGCCAGTATAGCCTTCCCAGTTATCTTCAGGTTGTGGATCTGAAAGTGCTGTATGCCATACGAAATTAGGATTTTCAGCGGCTAGGCCGTCAAAATCTTCTACGTAGAACATTTCACGTTCAGAACGTGCACCATACCAAAAGCTCATCTTACGTTTAGAGTTCAAACGTTTAAGTTGGTCAAAGATATGTGAACGCATTGGCGCCATACCAGCACCACCGCCAACAAAGATCATTTCTGCATCTGTGTCTTTAGCAAAGAACTCACCAAATGGACCTGAAATAGTTACCTTGTCGCCTTTTGTAAGTGACCAAATGTACGAAGACATTTTACCACATGGCAAGCTTAGGTTTCTTGGAGGCGGAGCAGCAATACGCACGTTAAGCATAATGATGCCTTCTTCTTCTGGGTAGTTAGCCATTGAGTATGCACGAATTGTTTCTTCGTCTACTTTTGACTCCAGATCGAAGAAACCAAAATGGTTCCAATCGCCACGATATTCTTCAGGAACATCGAAATCTGCATATTTAACATGATGAGGTGGCGCTTCGATTTGGATGTAACCACCCGCACGGAAAGGCACTGACTCATCACCAGGGATTTGCAGTTTAAGTTCTTTAATGAACGTTGCTTTGTTATCGTTAGAGATAACTTCACAGTCCCACTTCTTAACACCGAAAATTGACTCTTCAAGTTCAATTTCCATGTCGTTTTTAACATTTACCTGACACGCTAAACGACAGCCTTCACGGGCTTCACCTTTAGAAATGTGATCAAGCTCAGTTGGCAGAATATCACCACCACCTTCTTTAATGTGTACACGACATTGACCACAAGAGCCACCGCCACCACAAGCAGATGATACAAATATACCTGACTCAGATAATGCACTTAAAAGCTTATTACCTGCTGATGTAGTAATGGCTTTGTCTTTATCGCCATTAATACCGATGATGATGTCACCACTTGCAACTAACTGAGATTTAGCACCAATGATCACTAAAACTAGTAGTACAACGATAGCGATAAAAACACCAACGCCTAAGAAAATCTGATAATCCATGATTTATCCTCGCTACCCTTTACAGTGAAATACCAGAGAATGACATAAAGCCAAGTCCCATTAAACCAACAGTGATGAAGGTAATACCTAAACCACGTAAGCCATCTGGTACGTCTGAATATTTCAGTTTCTCACGGATACCTGCAAGTAATGTAATTGCAAGCGCCCAACCAACACCAGCGCCAATACCATAGACAACAGACTCGCCGAAGTCATAGTTACGCTCAACCATGAAAGATACCGCACCAAATATTGCACAGTTAACTGTGATAAGTGGCAAGAAGATACCTAATGCGTTGTATAGTGCAGGGAAAAACTTATCTAATGCCATTTCAAGAATTTGCACAAGTGCTGCAATAACACCAATGAAAGTTAAAAAACGTAAAAAGCTAAGATCCGCATCTGGATAACCTAACCAAGTAAGTGAACCTGGTGCAAGTACCGCATGGTAAACCAAGTTGTTAACAGGTACAGAAATACCCAATACAACTATAACCGCTATACCTAGGCCAATTGATGTAGTTACTTTTTTAGATACTGCTAAAAAAGTACACATGCCTAAGAAGAATGACAACGCTAAGTTCTCAATAAAAACGGCTTTTACAAATAAACTAATATAATGTTCCACTATTTGCCCCTTACGCTTTAGCTTCTACTTGGTCTTTCTTATAAGTACGAAGTACCCATATGAATAAACCAATGATGAAGAATGCACTCGGTGGTAAGATCAATAGACCCATAGGCTGATACCAACCGCCATCTTGTACTAATGGGATAATATCAACACCGAATAGTGAACCCTTACCGAATAGCTCACGAATGAAACCAACAGTAAGTAGTACTACAGAGTAACCTAAGCCATTACCAATACCGTCAAGGAAAGACATAATTGGTGGCGACTTCATCGCATATGCTTCAGCACGACCCATTACAATACAGTTAGTAATAATTAGACCAACGAATACAGAAAGCTCTTTTGCCGTAGCGTAAGAGAATGCCTGTAATACTTGGTCAACAACGATTACCAACGATGCAATAATTGTCATTTGTACGATGATACGAACAGATGATGGGATCTGGTTACGAATAAGCGAGATAAAGAAGCTCGAAAATGCAGTTACTAATGTCAATGCGATTGACATGATTAACGCATTTTTTAAGCTAGACGTTACCGCTAGCGCAGAACAAATACCAAGTACTTGTAGTGCGATTGGGTTGTTAGCTAAAACCGGACCAAATAGGACCGCCTTCATTTCTTTAGTATCAGCCATTATTTCAACGCTCCTTTACGTACTTTCGCAAGGAAAGGGCCAAAGCCATTTTCGCCAGTCCAAAAGTCAACTGCATGATCAACACCGTTAGACGTTAATGTAGCACCTGAAAGACCATCGATCTTATGCTCATCATTGCCCGCAGTACCTTTAACAATTTGAATTGGAAGTTCTTTACCTTCCCATGTAGCAGTCCACTGTGGATTTTGGATTTCGCCACCTAGACCTGGGGTTTCATTATGCTTGTAAAAGATAATGCTCTTAACTGTTTCAGCGTCGCTTTCAAGCGAGATAAAACCGTACATTAAGCCCCATAAGCCGTAGCCTTGGATAGGAAGAATAATTGCATCAACTGAGCCATCTTCTTTTTTAGAGATATACACCGGCGACTCTTTAGTCACACGTTGAATACCAGCAATATCTTTAACGCCTTTCTCTTGAAGAGAAACACTTAGCGCTGCATCATATTTGCTTTTTTCAAAATCAAAAATTGTTGGGTCTGTATCTACAAACTCACCTGTAGTCATGTTTACAACGCGCGCTTCGATTTTTGCATCAAATGTTTCTAAAACATTTTCAACTTTATCGATACCCGCAGCAGCCAAGATATTGCTTTGAATATCTTTGTTTTTATTAGCTTGCTGTAAAGGACGAAGCTGTACAGAAGCAAACGATACAATGATTGCACACACTAAACATAGTGCTACAACAACTGATAACGTTTTACCGATTGATTCGTTATTACTAGACATTACGTGCCAACCTCCGCTTAATATTAGCCTGCACTACAAAGTGATCGAACAGTGGAGCGAATAAGTTAGCAAATAAGATTGCTAGCATCATACCTTCTGGGAAAGCAGGATTCACAACACGTATCATAACCACCATAAAGCCAATTAATAGACCATATGCCAATTTACCTTTGTCAGTAAATGCAGCTGATACAGGGTCAGTAGCCATAAAGAACATACCAAACGCAAAGCCACCTAGTACTAAATGCCAATACCAAGGCATTGCAAATACAGGGTTAGTTTCTGAGCCAACAGCATTTAGTAAAAATGCAGTTGCTACCATACCTAGGAATACACCTAGTACGATGCGCCAAGAAGCGATACGAACGTAAATTAAGAACAAACCACCTACTAACAATGCAAGTGTAGATGTTTCACCTACAGAACCTTGAATGAAACCGTAAAACGCATTCCACCATAACTCCATGTTTGCAAAGTCTAGTTGCCCGATGAAAGCTTGGCCTAGCATAGTTGCACCAGAGAAAGAATCTACTGCTGTCCATACTGTGTCACCCGAGATTTGAGCTGGGTATGCGAAGAATAAGAACGCACGACCGGCTAAAGCAGGGTTTAAGAAGTTACGGCCAGTACCACCAAAGATTTCTTTAGCGATTACTACACCAAACGTAATACCTAACGCAACTTGCCATAAAGGAATCGTTGCAGGCAAAATAAGTGCGAATAATACTGAAGTAACGAAGAAACCTTCGTTAATTTCATGCTTACGCACAGAAGCAAATATTACTTCCCAAAAACCACCTACTGCAAATGTTACCGCGTAGATAGGTAGGAAGAAACATGCTCCATAGAACATCTTAGCGCCCCAGCCTGCATCAGCGGTTAATTCACCACCGAATAACTGGAACAAACCAACTTGCCACGTGTTTGCTAGTTCAAAACCTTGTGCTAAAGCACCTGCGGCCTGATGACCGATATTGAACATACCAAAAAACATAGCTGGGAACGTCGCCATCCACACTAAAATCATCATGCGTTTTAGGTCGATATTATCGCGTACGTGTGTCGCGCCTTTATTTACGTAGCCTGGTGTATAAAAAATAGTTGCAGCTGCTTCATACAGTGCATAAAACTTCTCATATTTACCACCGGCTTCAAAATTCGGCTCGATATCTTCTAGATATTTTTTTAAACCCATCTCTCTAGCCTTCCTTCTCGATCGTAGTTAAGCAATCGCGTAGGATAGAACCATACTCGTATTTGCCTGGACAAACGAAGGTACATAACGCTAAATCTTCTTCATCAAGTTCAAGCGCGCCCAATGAAATTGCACTGTCTAAATCGCGTGCAATTAAGTCACGTAATAATAGAGTAGGCAAAATATCTAGCGGCATTACGCGCTCGTAGCTACCAATTGGTACCATGGCACGTTTTGAACCACCTGTTGACGTTGTCATTTTAAATAAACGACTCGGCGCAAGGTGAGAAAGGAATGTACGCGTTACAGAGAATTTATCACTACCTGGTGCAATCCAGCCAAACAATTCTTTTTCGCGACCCTCAAGTAAAACAGATACTTGAACGTGGTAACGACCTAAGAATGCATGAACACCGTTTGAAATAGAACCTGATAGAACAGAACCAGAAATAACGCGGTTATCTCCGTCTTCTAGCTCACCAGCCACTAAATCATCCAATGAAGCACCTAATTGTGTTTTCACTAAACGTGGGTTTTTAACGCGAGGACCTGCAAGCGAAATAACACGATCTGTGTAAATTTCACCAGTAAGGAATAGGTGACCATACGCAATAACGTCTTGGTAACCAATATGCCAAACTTGTTTGCTAACAGAAACTGCATCAAGATGATGGATATGAGTGCCAACGAGGCCAGCCGGATGCACACCACCAAACTCATGTACTTCTACTTGAGCTATAGATGAGCTAGGAACTTGGCTACCTGCTTTTTTACACACAAATACTTTGCCATCGGTCAAACGCGAAATAACAGCAAGACCCGCTTCAAATGCTTGCGCATTTTCGGCAATTATCACTGCAGGATCTGCAGCTAATGGGTTTGTGTCAGTTGCGGTCACGAAAATAGAACTAGGATTTGCATCCACAGCCGCTACTTTACTGAATGGGCGAACACGAAGTGCTGTCCATTGACCAGACTGGATAAGTACTTCTTTGGCTTTTTCACGCTCTAAGCTCGCAAGCTCGTCTGCTTTGAAAGAGTCAAAGGTGATTTGCTCACTGCCTGTTACTTCAATAACAACAGATTGCAGCACACGTTTAGCACCACGATTTATTTCTTTTACTGTGCCAGAAGCTGGAGCAGTAAATAAGACGCCTGGGTTCTTTTTATCTTCAAAAAGTACCTGGCCTTTTTTGACTTGGTCATCCACACGAACATGCATGGTTGGACGCATACCGATAAACTCTTCGCCAAGCACAGCTACACGTTTGACAGCAGAACCGTCATGTATAACTTGCTGTGGCGCGCCCTCTAAGGGTAAATCCAGACCTTTTTTTATATTGATCATACGCACTTGCATTACATTAAAGGAAAGAAACTGAAAAATCGTATCAACCACGTCGCCATTTGAGTTATTCCAAGTTATATCAAGGTACAAAAGAGCAGCTTGCTAGAAATATCAAACAAGCAACGTAGTAAAACTCATCACATATTGTCGAGATTTTAACATCATTTTAGATGACTATGCGAGTGTATTTATGAAAATTATACGACAGAAACACTTATTTAGTTTTGTTAAGTGATTTAAATAAAAATCAAGGTAGACCAAAGTGGTAGCCTAAGCAATTATCGTTCCTGATTTCATCGCAAATTAAACAAATCGCATAATACAAAAAAAGCCGCTATTGCGGCTTTTAATAACTAGGGCCTGTTGACCTTTCAGGATTAAAATTTGTTCAATCTAGGGGCTATTTAATCGCGGCGTGAGGTTTGTAACCTAGTGGGCTAAGTAAAAACCGAGCAACAAAGAGTAAATAGCCCCTAGGCAGAACCCTTTGGGCAGCGCCTGTTTGGCATTAATGCTACGTTATCGCCCATTTATGGGGAATAACCACACTACATAGGCTCTGCCTTGCCTAAATACCAAACAGACTGCTGCAAATTTAAACTCGAAAGATAAACAGGCCCTAAGTTCTGTTAGTCAATCATATTAGCAATTGGCTTAACTGAATCTATGTCTTGATCGTAGTCAACACCGTCTATACCAAAACCAAATAAGCGTAAAAACTCATTATGGTAACCAACATAGTCTGTTAGCTCATCAATGCTGCTTGTATCAACACTATCCCATACAGCTTGAACGCGTGCTTGCACATCATCTTCTAGCTCTTTATAGTTTTGGAATAAATGCCCACCGTCGTCAAAGCGAGGCGATTCACCATATAGGTTTTCACTAAATAATGCGTGAATTTGCTCAATGGTGCCTTCATACGTGCCATCTGCTTTCATAACTTTAAATAAAGCAGAAATATATAACGGCATAATAGGAATAGCAGAACTTGCTTGTGTCACTACTGCATTAAGTGATGAAACATACGCCTCACCATTTAAATCTTTTGTTGATTCTTTAATAGCAGCCGTTGCACGGTCTAAATCTTCTTTAGCTTTACCAATAGTAGCGTGTCCGTATATTGGCCATGTTAGCTCTTTACCAATATAAGTATACGCTGTAGTTTTAAAGTTATCGGCTAATACATCCGCTTCTTTTAATGCGTCAATCCACATTTCCCAATCTTCACCACCCATTACTTTAATAGTGTTGTCGATATCGTCTTGATTTGCAGCTTCAACAGTAATTTCATCAATTTCACGCTTTGATGTATTTAAATTTTTAGTGGTTACTGCATTACCTATTGGCTTAAGTGTAGATGAGAACACTTCGCCTGTATTTGGATCAGTACGACGAGGAGACGCTAGGCTGTAAATAATACAATCTACTTTACCCAAATCTGCTTTAATAGTGTCGATTGCTTTTTGCTTGATTTCGTTAGAAAACGCATCGCCATTAATATTTTTAGACCAAAGACCCGCTTCGTCTGCAGCTTCTTGAAAAGCAGCGGTATTGTACCAACCAGCAGAACCTGTTTTACGATCTGTACCTTCTTTTTCAAAGAAAATACCTAATGTTTTAGCACCACCACCAAACGCAGCAGTAATGCGCGATGCCAAGCCGTAGCCTGTTGATGCGCCAATAACTAATACATTTTTTGGTGCACTTTTTAATGCGCCTTGTTGTTTTACATAGTTAATTTGTTCTTGAACATGCTCCGCACAACCAGCTGGGTGTGCGTTTGTGCAGATAAATCCACGAATTTTAGGCTTAATGACCATTGATCATCCTATATCTTTTACAATAAAAATTAGCGCTAGTTTAAAGGCTAATACTAAAAACACTGATCTGATCAGTTAAACACTCATCAAATACTCTAAAACATTACTTAGCTAACTTTAGAGCCACCCATACAATTGGGTGAATCAGGCGCTTCGCCGCCCTGCTCTGCATACTCATCGGGTGTATATGTATGAATAGCGAGTGCATGAATATGATTTGCTAACTCATCTTTTAAAATTTCATTAATTTCGCGATGACGTTGTAATAAACGCTTACCCGCAAAATCTTCGCTAACCACTACTACTTTAAAGTGTGATTCAGTGCCCGCACTGTGCATATGGCTTTCGTTAATCACGTTTAAATGTTTACACGCAATGGCGTTGCTTATTTTTTCTTGGATCTGTTGCTGCATTGACATAAAAAGACCGTTTTAATTAGCTAATTTATACACTTACTATAACAATTTAACGCAGCGATTGGCTAACTAAATTGCTTTTGCTTAATGTGCTTTATAAATCGGTAAGTTAAACTTATTCGCGGATGCGCAAGCGTGGTTTGCTTAGGTATTGCATGTTGATAATCTCGTTGGCTATGTCCATTCATTATTAAACAGCTGCCACTTTGTAATTTTAAGTCGGTTACTTTATTACTCGCCTTGTGCTTTAACTTTAAAACCCGATCAGCTCCTAGAGAGACACACACAATTGTTGGTTTATCACCAAGCTCTATTTCATCATCACTGTGCCATCCCATCGTATCATTACCATCTCGGTAATAATTAACGAGCAATGAGTTTAGAGGCTGGTTTAAATGTGCTTCTAAACGCTTTCGCATATTGAGTAACAATTCATCCCATGGTTCTACTATTTGCTTACTACTTGAATAGCCGTATTCAATATTTAAATCACTCATGAAACATTGCAGTCGTGGAATAGGCCCCGTTTTGCCATAAACGGTTACATCGGGTTGCTGCCAACGTAAGTTTTTTTGCAAATAATAAAATAGATCGAGGCTTTTTTGTGCACTAAGTGCCCTACTTTGATAAGAAAAGCCATTTGGTAACTGTTGGGGGTTGGCGTTTTGCCGTTGCATGTTAGAATTTACCTACATTAGATTACTGATCAACGAACCATTATGACGACGCAAGCCCAGCTAGGCGATAAAACCTTTACTCTTGAACGCTTTCCATTGGATCAAAAAAACCGCAGCTTACAAGCGTGGGATTCGGCAGATGAGTACCTTATCAATTATGTTAACGAACATCACCCAGATTGTCGCTCATTGCTTATTTTAAACGATAGCTTTGGTGCACTTGCTTGTTATTTTAATAAGTTAACGGTTTGTTCAGTTAATGATTCTTATATTAGCCACCAAGCTGCGGCTTATAACTTACAAGAAAACAAGCTACCTACAGCAGAGTTTACGCAAGTAGATAGTTTATCGGCATTACCAGAGGATGTTGATTTAGTACTTATTAAAATCCCTCGTAATGTGGGTTTTTTACAGTTCCAATTAAGTGAACTTAGTGAAGTACTTGCACCTGGTACGCCAGTAATTGCCGCAGGTAAAACAAAAGAAATTCATAATTCAACAATAAAATCATTTGAGCAATTTATTGGTGAAACAACAACAAGCCTAGCAGTTAAAAAGTCTCGTCTTATATTAAGCACAGCTAAAGGCGGATATAAAGCAGCAGACTTCCCTATAACATGGGAGCTTGAAGGTACTGAGTTTAATATAACAAATCATGCAAATGTGTTTTCGCGTGATTCGTTGGATATTGGTGCGCGCTTCTTTTTTAACTACTTACCAGAAACACCAAAAGCTAAAAGCATTATTGATTTAGGCTGTGGTAACGGCGTTGTTGGATTAATGACGCTTGCTCGTTGCCCTAATGCATCAATTACCTTTGTTGATGAGTCTTACATGGCAGTAGAGTCAGCCCGGTTAAATGTAGAAATTAACCTAGGCGATAAGTTTGATAACTGTGAGTTCATCGAAAACGATTGTTTAACAGGCTTTGAAAGAGACAGTGTGGATATGGTGCTTTGTAATCCTCCATTTCACCAAGCTCAAGCTGTTACCGATCACATTGCTTGGCAAATGTTTAAACAAGCAAAAGATACTTTAAAAGAAGGCGGCGAGCTGCGTATTATTGGTAATCGTCATTTAGATTATCACGATAAATTAAACCGTATGTTCGGAAACTGTAAGTTGTTAGGCTCAAACAAAAAGTTTGTCGTTCTAAGTGCAACTAAAAATAGTGGAATGCTATAAATGAAATTAACAAACATTATAATTGGGTGTTGTGTATTACTAATACTTGGTGGCTGTGCGAATCAGCCTAGCCAAGTAATACTCAATCCTGTTTATAAAAGTGGTCAAATAAGTACTATAAATAGTAGCTTAAGCACCAGTGTAATTGATTTACGTGGCGACTCATCAACACTTAAACTTATTGAATCAGACAAAACTAAAACCTTTGCAAGCCAAGGTCTTACTGAATCTGTTAAAAGTGTTTTAGACAGCGCCCTTAGCCGCAATGGTGCCAGCATTTCTAACTTGGCAACTGTTCGCTTTGAAGTAGATATTCATGCACTGCAGGCTGTTGTGACCGAAAAACTTGTGAGCCATACCAGCGAAGCCCATATAGAGCTTGGCGTGCGCGTTATTCGCGCCTCAAGTAATTTTAGTAAAGTGTATAGAGGCAGTGCTAATTTAGAAGGTCCGTTTAGTCACGAGCGAGTAAAAATAGAAGGTCAGCTCAATAAGTTGACTGAGCAAATTATTACCCGCATTGTATCTGACCCTGAATTAATAGAATTTTTAGAAGGTTAACTATGAAACGACTTTTTTTAATCTGCTTAGGCCTATTTTTTAGTGTAAGTAGCTTGGCAGCCCAAGAAGGCCGCTTTGTGCAAAAAGACAATATTTTTCCACGCGTCGAAATCGTAACGACGATGGGCAGTATTGTTGTTGAACTGGACCGTTCAAAAGCACCCATTACGGTCAATAACTTTTTAACTTACGTGTCAGATAAGAGCTATCAAGGCAGTGTTTTTCATCGTATTGAGCGCGATGTGGAAAATGACCGCGACTTTGTTATTCAAGGTGGCGGCTACGATAAAGATTACGATGGCTTACACGAAAATGACCCTATTTTTAATGAAAGCGGTAACGGTATGAAAAACGATATGTATAGCATTGCTATGGCGTATCAGGACCGTGAACCGCACTCGGGAACACGCCAATTCTTTTTTAACATGGATAATAATGATCACTTAAATCCAGGGAAAGATTGGGGTTTTGCAGTATTTGGTAATGTAATGGATGGCTACGATACCCTTGATAAGATCATGGCTGTTGAAACAGGGTTTAATGAAAAGATTGGTTACGATTTTGTTCCTAAAAAACCGGTGATCATCTTAAATATTAAAATGCTTGAACAAGTTCCACTGTAATTTATTTAAGAGCAGCTTAGCTGCTCTGCATCAAAGCCAATGAAGGCCCTATGAGCAAATCTCTCTCTATTAGCGAATATTTTTCTTACTTTAAAGACAAACGCTTAATCCATATTTTTATATTTGGTATGAGTAGCGGTTTTCCGTGGGTATTAATTGGCTCTGTTATGTCGGCTTGGCTAAAGGATGAAGGGCTAAGCCGCAGCATGATTGGCCTATTCGGCATTGTATTTGGCGCTTACAGTATAAATTTTTTATGGTCGCCTTTAATCGATCGTACAAAACTCCCTATTTTATATAAATGGCTAGGCCAACGTCGTAGTTGGATACTATTTTGCCAGAGCTTTATTTTTATTGGCACCTTATTATTAGCTGGGCTTGATTTAAAAGCTAATTTAGCAATTGTTGCTGCAATTTGTTTGTTAATTGCCATTGCTTCTGCAACGCAAGACATTGCTATTGATGCATTCAGAATAGACACACTTAAAGCAAACGAATCTCACAAAGCAACAGCGGCAGCCGCTATGGCAACGTCTGGTTGGTGGACAGGTTATGCGCTTTTAGGTGCAATTCCATTTTATATGGCTGATATCCCCTCGCTCGACTGGCCACAAATTTATTACTTTTTAGCTGCTGTAATGCTGCTGCTAATGACTGGAGCATTGTTTGCAAAAGAACCTGAATCAAATAGAGAAGCGGTACATGCAGAGCTTGAACGTGTGTACCTTGAAAAACTCTCTTCAGCAAAACAAACCCCTCTTACAAAAACTGTTGCGTGGCTCGCGGTAACCGTTATTGATCCCTTTAGAGCTTTTTTTACTAAAAATGGCGTTAAAACGGCACTGGCATTACTTGCGTTTATTTTCTTATTTAAAATAGGCGAAGCGTTTTTAGGGCGAATGTCGATTGTTTTTTATAAAGAAATTGGTTTTAGCAATAGCGATATAGCTACATTTTCAAAGGTAGGTACTGCCGTACTTACAATCATATTTACCTTTGTTGGCAGTTTATTTAATCAAAAATATGGCATTGTTAAGGGTTTGTTTGTTAGTGGCATTGCGATGGCGGCCTCAAACTTAGCCTTTTCGTGGATTGCTTTAGTTGGCCCTGATTTAAGACTGTATGCCTTTGCTATTGTTATTGATGGGTTTACGCAAGCATGGTCGCTGGTCGCTATGGTGGCCTTTATATCGATGTTATGCGATAGAGCATTTAGTGCAACACACTATGCATTACTGGCGTCATTAGGGAATTTAGGACGAACGTTACTTTCGAGCTACAGTGGTGTAGTAATTGATGATTGGTTAATGGGAAATTGGTCGCTGTTCTTTGTTTTAACAGCCTTGATGGTTATACCTTCGCTGATATTTTTATACCTGATTAGGCATAAACTATATGAGCTTGAGAAAAATTATCATAAAAATATTTAATGCATCCCTGCATTAACATATTGCTTAGCACTATCAAGTGCCCCTTAAAGTGTACTAAGCAATGTTTGAGTTAATCTACTTTTAGCAAGCTAAGTGCTTCATGTGGATCAACTTCTAGAGCTGTACAATAACGAACAAACTCAATCACATCTAAACGGCGTTCTTGATTTTCAATCTTGCCGATAAACGAATGAGGCGTTCCCAGCACTTGTGCTAGGCTTCGCATTGTATGACCCTTTTCGTGGCGCTTACTTTTAAGCCACTTTGTTAGCTTTGCATTTTCTTCAGAAGAAACTGTTTTGCCCATCATTTTACATCTCCTACTAGATGATTTGACGTACCTATTAAAGCAGTAGTCTCTATCAATAGCTGTAGGCAAGTAAGCAGTCATACCATATTTTCAATAGCAAGCTATTGCTTAACAAAGCATGTGTTGCTACTCACTCCACCAATATAGCTAAAAAACTACGCTAATAATGTGGTAAAGATTTGTTTTTATTGAGAATGAAATTTTGCCCGTCTCATTCTTGGATACATTATATACTATTAACACTTTGGTTAAATAACTAATTACATACTCGGTACAAATATGAACACGAGTGAATATTTATAAACGCTGAATATTGACCTAAGTACTCAAAAAGTATTAATAAATTAATTTCTAGTTATAAAATATTTAAATGAATTTTTATAACAATGTTGTTCCAATTTATCGTCACATGTTTATGATTAAGCAATAATTAGCACCAAAAAGGCCGAATAATGTTCAGACTTCTTTTTTTATTACCGATTGTGTTGTGCTTGGGTTGGTACTTTTTTTTGCGCCACAACGGCGTACCAATTAAGCAAGGCAAAAAAGGCTTCATATACATTTTAGCGTTTTCTGCTTTTGTACTTGGCTTTTTTGTATTGATAATGCAAATAACCGAATATGCCCCAACCGATTTGTAGGCATTAAAAAAGCCGCAAAAGCGGCTTCATTCTATTTAGCGTTTGGCTGTTAAACGCTAAAGCTTGCACCACAACCACAGGTTGTTGTTGCATTAGGATTAGATACAAAAAAGCGTGCGCCTTCTAATCCTTCAGTGTAATCAACTTCACCGTCAACCAAATATTGAATGCTCATTGGATCGATAACGAGTGTTACACCATTTTTTACAATTTCTAAATCGCCAGGATTCGCTTTTTCATCAAAAGTAAAACCATATTGAAAACCAGAACAACCACCACCTGTTACATAAACACGCAGTTTTAAATCTGGATTTTCTTCTTCGTCGATTAACTGTTTAACGCGAACAGCAGCTGCATCGCTGAACTTAATTGGTAATTCTTCAGACATTTTAAAACCCTCAATATCGCAATGGCGTGATTATCTAATACCCGAGTGTTTTAATCAAGTATAGTAAAACAACTCTTTACTCTAAGTTATACCTATAAATTAGTAAAAAAGTGGTTAAACATTAGCTCACTAAAATAATACTTAAGCAAACTAAAAGCGACCCTTGTAAACTATAAATTCATTAAAAATTTTAGTTATAAAAAATAGGTCTTAATCTTTACTGAAAATTGCTAATATAAGTTACGAAAAATTCAAAATCACAAGGACTTAACTAAACTCTTTTGCTAAAATGCTGCTGAAAAATGCGGCGAGGAAATAATGCATGTGGCTTGAGCAACTCAGGCGTCGACTGGCAAAACCTAAAACATCTGTACAATTATGCTTATTAGGCGTAGTTGCCGGATTAATTGCTGCATTTTTTATTATTTTATTTCGCTTAACTATTTTGTTTTTTCAAAGCTTATTTTTGGAAACACCTGACGACTTTACTACCCTACCGACTCTTGAACGCGTTTTAATGCCATTAATAGCCGCATTTTTAATTGCGTGCTTTGCTGCATTTACTGGCTTTAAACATTACCGTTTAGGCATTCCTTTTGTTATTCATCGTATTAAACGCCATTACGGGCAAATGCCTTTATACAATACGGTTAATCAATTTGTTGGTGGCGCACTTGCACTCATTAGCGGTTTTTCGGTTGGCCGAGAAGGGCCTTCCGTACATATGGGCGCAACAGGTGCGAGTATTTTAGCGGATAAACTACATTTACCGCATAACGCCATGCGTACTTTAAGTGGTTGCGGCGTTGCAGCAGGTATAGCCGCTTCGTTTAATACCCCACTTGCAGCCGTTATTTTTGTAATGGAAGTGGTACTTCGAGAATATAAAGTACACATATTTGTGCCAATCATGCTTGCTGCTGTTACTGGTGCACTCGCTACGCAGTTTGTTTTTGGTGAAGGCTCTGAACTTGCACTCATTACAATAGCGCCATTAAGTGGTTGGCATTACCCTTATTTAATATTATGCGGTATGGCGCTGGGCGCTATAGCATTTAGCTTTAATCAAAACTTAATGCTAATTATTAAAACATTTAAACCTTTAAGTATGTTTCCTCGTTTACTAATCGCAGGTTGTATTGCCAGCTTGATAGCTTACGCGGTGCCTCATGCTATGGGTTCTGGTATGAGTGCGATTACTATCGCGGTTGAATCGCCTGATAACGTAAAGCTGCTTACTACCATTTTAATAGCTAAACTACTTGCCACATTGTTTGCTATTGGTTTGGGTATTCCTGGTGGTTTAATTGGTCCGGTAATTGGGCTTGGTGTATTAATTGGGACATTAATGGCCTTTTTTGCTCAATATATTAGCCCGGGTACTGATATTGCGGGTACGTATGGGGTTTTAGGTATGGCTGGATTATTAGCGGCTACACTGCATGCACCACTTGCTGCATTAACAACAGTAATGGAGCTTACATCATCACCTGAAATAATCGTTCCTGCGATGATAGTTATAACCACTGCATATGTAACTGCATTACAATTTTTTGGAAATCGCTCCATATTTTTGCAGCAATTAGATTTTCAGGGATTGCCGTACCATGTATCTCCCGCTACCGAAGCATTACAAAAAGTGGGAATAATGGATGATATGGATGAAGACTTTAAATTGCTTTACTCAGACGATAAAGAGCAAATAAAAAATACGCTTGATGCCATGGATAGCCAAACACCCTTGATTGTTTTTGACGAAGAAAATGGCTATCGCCTCGCTGAATACGATTTAACGCTAATGTCTGATGAAGCAATAAATATAAATTACATTAGCTTGCAGGGCATCAGCAGCCAAGCCACTCTAGCCGATGCATTCGATATACTAAAAGATAAAAGAAGTGGCGCGCTTTACGTTTATAACCTTTTAGATAATCAACAAATTATGGGGCTATTACGCTGGGATCAAATTCATCATATTTTAACCATTCGTAACAGCTTACTTTAAGCAATAAGGACTATTATGAGCGCATTATTGATTTATAAAACACTCCACATATTTTTTATGATTGCGTGGTTTGCCGGTATTTTTTACTTGCCTCGATTATTTGTATATCACGCAATGAGCGAAGAAAGATCATGTAACTCTATGCTTAAAGTTATGGAGCGCAGGTTACTTTATTTCGTAACCCCATTTGCTGTTTTAACGGCTGTATTTGGTGTGTTAACCATTGTTGAATATGGTCGTGATTGGTTTAAATACAGTATGTGGCTACATTACAAACTTGTACTGGTAATTATTTTATACCTATACCACGGCTACTGTTTTAAGTTATTAAGTGACTTTAAACATGACCGAAACACTAAAACAGACCGCTTTTACCGTATTTTTAATGAGCTCCCTGTTATTGCGCTGCTCATCATAGTGGCACTTGCGGTAATAAAACCTAATTTATAAGCGTTTCGGTGCATGTTAAACTGCGCTGCAATTTACAATACTTGCTATAACACGCGCGATTGCGTGCTCCATTTATGGATTATCGCGCCCATTTGATTGATTAGGAATTACCCCATGTTAAGTTTCCAAGGCGAACATATACTGTCTGTAAATCAGCTAGACAGAGACTGCATTGAACGTATTTTTGCAGTAGCTAAAAAAATGGAGCCTTATGCTAAAAAACAAAAGCAAACAACGGTGCTTAAAGGCGCTATTTTAGCTAATTTGTTTTTTGAACCAAGTACTCGCACGCGAGTTAGCTTTGGTACAGCCTTTAACTTACTAGGCGGTGGTGTACGTGAAACTACAGGTATGCAAAGCTCAGCGCTTGCAAAAGGTGAATCACTTTACGATACCGCGCGCGTTATTTCAGCTTACGCCGATGCTGTTGCTATGCGCCACCCCGATGCAGGCTCAGTAAGTGAATTTGCTGATGGCTGTACTGTGCCAGTTATTAATGGCGGCGACGGCCCAAATGAGCACCCGACTCAAGCATTACTTGATTTATTAACCATTGAGCGTGAATTACACCGTTTTGATCAAAATATTGATGGCATGCATATAGCGCTTGTGGGTGATTTAAAATATGGTCGCACAGTGCATTCTCTATCAAAGCTATTGTGCCATTATAAAAACGTAAAGTTTTCGATGGTCGCGCCTGATGGCCTACAAATGCCAACGAGCATTTTAGATGCCGTAGAAAATGCAGGACACAAAATTGAGCTAGTGAACAAGATGGAAGGTAATTTAGCCGCCGATATTGTTTACCAAACACGTATTCAAGAAGAGCGTTTTCCTTCACAAGAAGAAGCAAATAAATACCGTGGCGGTTTTAGAATTAGCCAATCTATTTACAGCGCTCATTGCAAACCTAACTCTGTATTAATGCATCCGTTACCACGTGATAGTCGCTTAGAAGCCAACGAGCTTGATAACGACTTAAACAGTAACGACAATTTAGCAATATTCCGCCAGGTACAAAATGGCGTATTAATTCGTATGGCACTGTTTGCTTTAACACTCGGCGTAGAAAATAAAGTCGATAAGTATGAAGTGGACGTACCTTGGTTTAGCCGCAAACGCGACAGCTAAGCCCTCTTTAAGTGACAATTTATAGGATTTTTCATGACAATTAGCCAAGACTTATTTGAACGCGCTCAAGCCTCTATTCCAGGTGGCGTAAACTCGCCAGTTCGTGCTTTTAACGGTGTAGGCGGTACGCCGCTATTTATTACAAAAGCAGAAGGCGCGTTTACATTTGATGCCGACGGTAATCGTTACATTGATTATGTTGGCTCTTGGGGGCCTATGATCATGGGCCATAACCACCCTGCAATTAAACAAGCCGTGCACGAAGCAGTAGAAAATGGCCTTAGCTATGGCGCGCCAACTGAAGCCGAAATACTAATGGCTGAAAAAGTAAAAGAGCTGGTTCCATCAATCGAAAAAGTACGCATGGTTAGCTCAGGCACTGAAGCAACAATGAGTGCAATTCGTTTAGCGCGTGGCTTTACCGGCCGCGATAAAATATTAAAATTTGAAGGTTGTTACCACGGCCATGCTGACTCGTTATTAGTTAAGGCAGGCTCTGGTGCACTAACAATGGGCGTACCTAATTCTCCTGGTATTCCTGAGGACTTTGCTAAGCATACACTTACTGTATCGTTTAATAACCTAGATGAAGTAAAAGCTATTTTTGCAAAATACGCTGACGAAATTGCCTGTATTATTGTAGAGCCAGTAGCCGGTAACATGAACTGCATTCCACCAGTACCTGGCTTTTTAGAAGGTTTGCGTGATGTGTGTGACGAATATAAATCAGTACTTATTTTTGATGAAGTAATGACGGGTTTTCGTGTTGCACTTGGCGGCGCTCAAGCGTATTACAACATTAAACCAGACCTTACGTGTTTAGGTAAAGTCATTGGCGGCGGCATGCCCGTTGGCGCGTTTGGTGGTAAAACCGAAATAATGGATTACATTGCGCCTGTGGGCCCTGTTTACCAAGCGGGTACTCTTTCTGGTAACCCTATTGCGATGGCTGCAGGTTTAAAATCACTTGAGCTATTATGTGAGCCAGGTCTACACGATAAGTTAGAAGCAACGTCTAAAGCAATTTGTGAAGGCTTTGAAGCTGGCGCTAAAAAAGCAGGCATTGCATTAACAACTAATTATGCTGGCGGCATGTATGGATTCTTTTTTACTGATGCTGAAAAAGTAACAACCTACAAACAAGCTACTGAATGCGACCTAGAGCGCTTCAAGCGTTTTTTCCACCTTATGCTTGAAGAAGGTGTGTACCTTGCTCCATCAGCATTTGAAGCTGGTTTTGTATGTGCTGCGCATACTGAGCAAGAAGTAAAAGAAACAATAGCGGCAGCAGAACGCTCGTTTGCTAAACTTTAAGTTAAAATTACTTTTTATATTTTATAAGCGCTTGTTTTTACAGTGTGTAATTAAGACTAAAGATTGAAAAAAGCCCGAAAGGGCTTTTTTTATTTGTAAAGTACTATAAATGAATGATAATTAAGCATAACAAGGTCTATTCACCTTTACCCTAATTACAAAAATACAAGAGAGCCTTATGTCAGGATTACGCCAATTTTCTTTTCCCGCTATCCAGCTAATGGCAAATTTAAAATACAAAACTAAAATCAGCTTAATGTTTGGAATTTTACTCGTTCCTCTCGCACTTAGCTTGTTTTTTTTAGTCTCATTATTAAGTGAAAGTATCGCTGTTTCAAAAATGCAGCAACAAGGTTTAAAAGGCTACAGGTCAATACTCTCAAATCAAATGCAGGGGGAAGCAAATCAAAATATAAAAATAGCTCGCTCACTCGGTTTTGATATAAAAGACGATCAAGCAAATGATGTACTTGAACTTGTTTCTATTCAGTCTAACTTAGCATTAGATAGCCAGTTAGCTAGTGCTTACGTAAACCGCTCTTTAGTCACGCCAATTCCTGCACTTATAATGCAAATAAACTCGACAGCGCAAAGCGCAAATACTGTTTTGGCAAGTAATCGTTTTACGCCAGATACGTTTATAGCACTTTCAAATTTTAGTAAGTCACTTCCTTTATACGAAAAACAACTCGATAAAATACTCAATGTAGCCACCAATGCAGACAAATCAGTAAATAAAGCGCTCATGCCCTCGTTAGATAATTTACACAGTGCTGTTGGCGCATTTAAAAAAGCGATAGATGAAAAACTACTTGAGCCAGACGATATTTTATTAACTCAATCAGAATTTACTAAACTAACAAACAATGTTCACAGCAGTATTAATCAACTTGTTAGTAAGAGTATTCCAACGCTTGAGAGCCTTATTGAAGCAAAACTGCAAACTCAACAGTGGACTCGAAATCTTGTTTTAGCCGCTTCATTGATTAGTTTGTTATTTGCATTTTATTTAATGATTGGTTTTTATTTTGCAGTTGTTGATACTATTAATCGCTTTGCTGATGCCGCTAACAGAGCCTCGAATGGCGACTTAAATGCCACTATCGATTCGAGTACTAATGATGAAATGGGAATTATTGCATCGCGCTACAATGCATTACTTAATGCATTTTCACATTTATTATTTGATGTTAAAGCAAGTACAGAAGAGCTATGCGGCGCAACTAAATCGCTATCACATGCGAGTAGCCAAACAAGCAATGATGTTTCAAAACAGCAAATTCGAGTAAATGCCATTTATAATGCACTCAGCGAAATGGCTCAAAACGCACTTGCTGTTGAAGAGTCAGCGCATCAAGCAACGCTTACTGCGCAAGATGCTGCTGCGCATGTAAAGCAAGGTTCTGACAATACAATGGAGCTTGCTAAATATATGCAAGATCTACAAATTGAATTTGCAGAGAGCCAACAAGCGCTCGATAAGCTAGCACAAGATAGCCAAGAAATTAGCAAAGTAAGTAAAGGTATTAGTGAGATAGCCGATCAGACAAACTTGCTTGCACTCAATGCCGCTATTGAAGCTGCACGAGCTGGCGAACATGGTCGAGGCTTTGCCGTTGTAGCTGATGAAGTAAGAACTCTTGCTCAGCGTACACAAACACAAACCCAAGAAATACATCAAATTATTAGCTCCTTACAACAAGCATCTGACGACACTCAGCAAAAAATGCGCTCAAGTGTTGAAAAAATGGAGCAATCAGTAAAAGCAGCCAATCAAACCAATGAAGTATTGCAAAGCGCAGAGCAAAGTATGGGCGACATTAAACATCAAGGTGAAGTTATTGCAGAGCGTGTTAAACAGCAGTCAAATGCGACAACACAGGCATTGAATGATTCGCAAGAGGTGAGCAATTTAGCAGATCAAACGCTAACATCAGCTCAATCAACGCTGCAAGATGCACAACAGCTAAGTCGCTTATCTAATGATTTAACCAAATCAATGCAGTTTTTTAAATCTTAAGCGTTAACTACAACTTACAACAAAGCCGCTAAATAAGCGGCTTTGTTGTTTAAAGTAATCTTAAATTAACGAATACATTGTGGTCTTGGCTCGAACTCACTCGCTCTAAGCGGTAGCTGAATCACCTTGCCACATCCTGGTGGTGCCTGCTTACCCGTTTGCTCATTTACAAATGCCCAGCGTATTGATGGAGGACGCGTATCAGCTATTGCTTGTGGATTAAGTGGCTTTAAGTAACGAATATATGCTTCTAATGCGCCCACGCTGCCTGTTAAACCCGTGCTTTTGTTGTCGTCTCGACCAAGCCACGCAACAGTCACAGTATTTTGATCAAAGCCTGCAAACCAACTATCACGTAAATCGTTACTAGTTCCTGTTTTACCTGCTAGTTGGATTGATGGGAAGTGTAAATTTAAGCGTTTAGCAGTGCCGTCTTTCGTTACGCGTTTCATCGCGTATTTAGTCATATACATTGCAGATTTATCAAAACGAGGCTCTGCATTTACTTTATGCTTATAAAGTACTTTACCAACCGAGTCAGTTAATGCCGAAATTGCAGTGAGCTTTTTATATTCGCCATCTGCAGCAATTGTCGTATAAAGCTGAGCAACTTCAAAACTCGACATTTCAACAGCCCCTAAAAGCAACGATGGGTATTCGTTTATCGCCCCTTTAGCGCCTAATCCTTTTAGTGTTTTCGCGACTTTATCAACACCTACATCGAGGCCTAAATTAACCGCTGGAATATTAATACTGTTACTAAATGCTTTATAAAGAGGGATTGCTCCACGGTATTTATGATCAAAATTTTCTGGTTGCCACACTTTTCCCTGCTCATTTGTAACCTGTACTGGCGAGTCATCAAGCAAAGTAGCTAAATTATAATGTGGTAATTGCAATGCGCTTAAATACACAGCCGGTTTTACCAGCGAGCCAATATTACGCTTTGTATCTAAAACACGGTTAAACCCTGAATAACGAACATCGCGCCCTGCAACAAGTGCAGATACACCGCCCTTTTCTACATTAACAGAGATCATGGCTGCTTCTAGTTTTTCGGTTCTAGGACGATTTTCCAGGTACGGTAAGCTCTTTTCAATAGACTCTTCCATTGCTGTTTGCTTTTGTAAGTCAAAATAAGTAAATACTCTTACGCCTGCATCAAGTGTTTGCTGATCTGGCAATAATTCATTTAGTTCTCTGTTTACTAACTCTAAATAGCCTGGATATGATTTTTGTAAACTCGCTTTCATTGGCGCAATATCAATTGGGCGATTAAGCGATGCACGGTACTCTTTTGTGCTAAGTAGCTTGTTTTCAACCATAAGGCGAAGCACTAAGTCTCGGCGCTCCATTGTGCGCTCTTTATAGCGACGTGGATTGTAATAAGATGGACCTTTAACCATTGCCACCAGCAAAGCAATTTGATCGTACTCAAGCTCATCTACCGGCTTTGAAAAGTAAAAGTCAGCAGCAAGCCCCATACCGTGCACACCTTGGTTGTATGACTGCCCTAGGTATACTTCATTTAAGTAAGCTTCTAATATCTGATCTTTTGAATAACGATAATCTAAAATAAGGGCAATAAAGGCCTCATTTATTTTTCGTACTAAAGAGCGCTCACGTGTTAGGTAAATATTTTTAGCTAACTGCTGAGTAAGCGTACTACCACCTTGAACGGTGCGCCCCGCTTTAATATTAGAATAAAGCGCGCGTAAAATAGAAAACACTGATACACCATGATGTTCGTAAAAATCACGGTCTTCAACCACCAATAGCGTATCTTTTAGCATTGCTGGAAACTTATCTAGTGGTACAAATTCTCTATCTTGTTTAGAGTCATTACCAATACGTGCTATTTGCACAGGCTCTAGACGAGCAGAATTTAAACGCCTGCCAAATTTATCTTTAATGGTCGCAACTTTTTGCCCTGCAAAGCGAAGTTCAATAATATGTGATTCTTCAAGGCCATCATAAAATTCAAAATCACGACGATAAATCTTGATGCTATCTGCTGTTTTAACAAACTGCCCTGTGCGGCTTAATCTATTAACCGATGAATAATTTAAACGCTCTAGCTCAAACACTACTTCCTGACTTGATAAAAATTGCCCCGGATAAAACTCCATAGAACGAGCATACACTTGCGCTGGAAGTTGCCATTTATTACCTTCAAATATACGCGTTGTTTTTGAATCTAAATAAATGAAATACATTGCCATTGCAATAAAAACAGCCAAGCTTAGTTTCCAAAACACTGACCATGTTTTTCTCATAAAAGAGCGTTTAACAGTGGTTTCCACTGTTTTTTTACTGCCCTTTGAGGTGCTTTTTTTTGTCTTGCTTGACGATTTACTTGCACGTTTAACTGCAGGTTTACTGGTAGGTGTTTTTTTATTGTCGGCCATTTAAGTGTAATTTATTCCAAGGGTTATTCACGAGTGTGAGCTTAGCATATTGGATATATCCTAACATCCGAAAAGTTAACCCCCCCTGAAACAAAAAAAGCCCTACCGAAGTAGGGCTTTGTGTAAACACACTATTATTTAAATAAACTATTAGCTATTTCGAACAGAAACAAACTCTGGGTAGGCTTCAATACCACAATCGTGTTGATCCATACCGTTTAGTTCTTCTTCTTCGGTTACTCGTATACCCATTGTTTTGTTAAGCACAGTCCAAACAATAAATGATGCTACAAATACAAAGGCAAGAATACATACTAGACCCGTTAACTGATTAACAAAGCTTGCGTCACCATTGGTTAGCGGTACTAACATAATACCTAATGCGCCACACGTACCATGAACAGAGATAGCACCCACTGGATCGTCAATCTTAACTTTATCAAGTGCTATGATACTAAATATAACAAGTGCACCACCAAGTAGACCAAGTAGACATGCCATTAATGGTGATGGAGATAGAGGGTCTGCTGTTATAACAACTAAGCCAGCTAATGCACCATTTAAGACCATTGTTAAATCTGATTTACCCCAAAGTACTTTACATACAAACAGTGCTGCAATAGCACCCATTGCAGCTGCTGCATTGGTGTTAAGTAATATTTGGCCTACTGCAGTTGCGTTTTCTTTATCCGAAAGTAGTAATTGAGAACCACCGTTAAAGCCAAACCAACCCATCCATAAAATAAATGTACCTAGTGTAGCAAGTGGTAAGTTTGAACCTGGAATTGGGTATATTTCACCGTTCTTACCATATTTACCTTTACGAGCACCTAGGATTAATACACCAGCTAGTGCAGCTGCTGCACCTGCGCCATGCACAATTGCAGAACCTGCAAAATCAACAAAGCCCATTTCAGATAAGAAACCACCACCCCATGTCCAGTAACCTTCAATAGGGTAAATAAAACCAGTTAGTACTACAGCAAAACCTAGGAAAGCCCACAGTTTCATACGCTCAGCAACAGCACCCGATACAATCGACATAGCGGTTGCAACAAATACTACTTGGAAGAAAAAGTCAGATTCTAAAGAATGGTCAGCATCGGCAGCTTGTGTACCAATTAAAGCGCCTATTGAAGGAATAAAACCACCTTCGGCATTGTCTACATACATAATGTTGTAGCCAACTAATAAAAACATCGTACATGCAATTGAATATAGCGCGACATTTTTAGTTAAAATTTCAGCTGTGTTTTTAGAGCGAACTAAGCCAGCCTCTAGCATGGCAAAACCTGCTGCCATCCACATTACTAATATACCTGATATTAAAAAATAAAAGGTATCGAGTGAAAACTTTAGTTCTATTATTGTATTTTCCATGAGACCCCCTTAAATTGCTTCTTCGTCAAGTTCGCCAGTACGGATACGAACAATTTGATCCAAGTCGTACACGAAAATTTTACCGTCACCAATTTTACCTGTTGATGCAATTTTAGTGATTGCTTCAACAACGCGTTGACAATTTTCAGTACGAGTTGCAATTTCAAGTTTGATCTTAGGAATAAAATCTACTTGGTATTCTGCACCACGATATAACTCAGTATGACCTCGTTGACGTCCAAAACCTTTAACATCAACTACTGTCATCCCCTCAATTCCTAAATCAGCGAGTGCTTCACGCACGTCGTCTAATTTAAATGGTTTTATGATTGCACTAATCATTTTCATAGCGGCCCCCTCGGACTCTTTATTGTTATCCTATTGGGTTAAACAATCCAACCTTTGTGCCACTATTTTATATCAATTAAAAACAGCCACTTAGTAAAAAACACAAACTCAAGATCAAAAAAAACGCACCAATTAGGTGCGTTAATTTAACAAGTCAGCTACATTGGTGCGTGCTATATCTCTATATATTTATCACGTATCTAGCTTTGTTTAAGAAGGGTTATACCACGCAGTTTCTGCCTTGGTTTTTAGCTTCGTATAATGCTTTGTCAGCAACACGCATTGCCTGTGTTAAGCTAGTGTCTTGAAAGTCAGCCAAGCCTATACTCGTGGTAATTTTAATTGATTTATCGCTAATAGAAAAATCGTAACTAGCCATCTTTTTCCTAAATGCTTCAAAGTATTCACGACCGCGTTCTAGCTCTATTTCAGGTAATATTATGGCAAACTCTTCCCCGCCAACCCGTGCAACCGTAAACTTTGAAAACGTAGATCGTATTAATGAACCAACCTGTTTTAAAGCCTGATCGCCGCCTTCATGGCCTAATGTATCGTTAATGTTTTTGAAAAAATCGATATCAAGCAATGCCAAAGTATTTTTCTGGTTTTTACTTTTAAGGAGCTTTTCTGCATATTGATAAAAGTAGCGTCGGTTATGAAGCCCTGTTAAGTGATCCCTATGTGCGCTTTCTTTAATATCTGAAATTAACGACAGTTGCTCCATTGTTTGAAGTACTCGACAATGAAACTCTTCATTCATAAATGGCTTTGTTAAAAAGTCATTGGCGCCATATTTAATAAATCGTGCTGATAGGCCATGCTTCCCCGCGCCCGACAAGCCAATAATTGCTAAGTCGTCTCGGCCTCTAAAATTACGTACCGCTTTGACAAGTTCAAAGCCATCCATAGAGGGCATAGCGTAGTCGGTCATAAGTAGCTTTATATCAGGATTAGCTTTTAATATTTCGAGTGCTTGTTGTCCATCGTGGGCATCTGTTACATCAAACAATTGCTTTTCTAGCATTTGCTTCATTAACGAGCGACTTAGTAATGAGTCATCTGCTATTAGTGCTTTACAGCCTTGATTTCTGAGTAATTGCGCAACGAGCTTAACGGCATAATGGTAAGAATCGCGATTATCTTTAATAACATAATCAACTACGCCCAATTCAAGCATTTGTTGGCGCTTGTACTCATCTATTTTTGAGGTTAAAACAACCGTAGGAATTTTTTTAGATAAAGTATATTTTGCAACTTCACCGTGCGGAGCATCTGGCAAAGTTAAATCAACTAACGCAAGCGTATAGTCGTATTTTTCTACGAACGTAGCGCATTCTGCTAAAGACCAAGCAAAATCAATTGCTACATCAAGGTATTGTGCAGTTAAGTGGCGAAGCACCTGCTGCACTACTTTACTGTCTTCAACCACTAATACTCTTTGCATAAAGCTTCTCTTTACCTTTAATTAATTTTGTAACAAAACGACAAATACAACGCTATTACTGCAATAGCATTAGTCATAAACATCCGGTGTAGAGTGCACTTATGTGCTTGAAAGCGTAATCCATTAGATTTTTTTGGTGATAGCTTGTATATAAAATCAATACAAGTAGGCCCGCAATATACCTGAATTCTGTGATTAACTAAATAAAGAAACCAAATCCCAAATAACTATAAAAGTGGTTAGCACGCGTCTCTAAGCGCATTAATACCTTACTTAACTAGTATTATCGGCCACTAGTCTCAATACTTTTGTTATTTAACTCATTAATGTCTTTAATGGTGTATCAACAATAATAAGGACACCTAATGAAGCTTAGTCGTATTATCAGTTTACCGATAACCGTTATTGCATTAATAATCAGTACAAGCACGCTTGCCGATAACCAACGTCGTATTGATGTAGACAGCAAAGTTGTTACTCAACATAAAGCTAAAATCAACGGTCAACGCTTTAATTACACCGTTGCCACAGGCACACAACCTGTATGGGATGATAAAGGCGACGCGGTTGCGACATTGCAATACACCTACTATACACGCGACAAAGTTGACGACAGGACAACTCGTCCATTACTTATTTCGTTTAATGGCGGGCCAGGTTCGGCTTCTGTATGGATGCACCTTGCTTATACTGGCCCTCGCGTATTAAAAATTGATGACGAAGGCTATCCAATTCAACCTTATGGCGTAAAAGACAACCCATATTCTGTACTTGATATTGCCGACATTGTTTACGTAAACCCTGTAAATACAGGCTACTCTCGCGTACTTGAAAACGAAAAAGGCGAACTTCCTTCTAAAGCAAAACAAAAAGAGCTATTTTTTGGTGTTAATGCCGATATTAAATACCTTGCTGAGTGGTTAAATACTTTTGTAAATAGAGCACAGCGCTGGCGATCGCCTAAATTTTTAATTGGTGAAAGCTACGGTACAACACGTGTATCGGGTCTTGCTCATGAGCTTCAAAATAGTCAATGGATGTACATAAACGGTGTTGTTCTCGTATCACCTACTGATATTGGTATTAAGCGCGACGGCCCGATTAAAGCCGCTAACCGCCTACCTTACTTTGCAGCGACTGCTTGGTATCACAAAGCACTTAAAGCCGATTTACAAGCTAAAGATCTAGATGAGTTATTACCTGAAGTTGAAGAGTTTACTGTAAACGAGTTAATCCCAGCGCTTGCTAAGGGTGGCTTTATTAATGCTGAAGAAAAACGTCGAATTATTACAAAAATGGCACACTACGCTGGCTTATCAGAAAAGTTTGTTGAACAAAATAACTTGGATATTCCAACTCAATTTTTCTGGAAAGAGCTACTACGTGAACGTGGTCAAACTGTGGGTCGCTTAGATTCTCGTTATTTAGGAATAGATAAACGCGACGCAGGTGAATCCCCAGACTACTGGGCTGAACTTACCTCTTGGTTACACTCTTTCACTCCTGCAATTAATCACTACTTACGTGAAGAGCTAAACTATAAAACAGATGTAAAATATAATTTATTTGGTAATGTTCACCCATGGGATAGAACCGGTAATAATACGGGCGAAAATCTACGTTTGGCAATGGCGCAAAACCCTTACTTAAACGTGATGATTCAATCAGGATACTTTGATGGTGCAACCAATTACTTTGACGCTAAATATACGTTATGGCAATTAGACCCAAGCGGTAAAATGAAAGACCGTTTGAGCTTTAAAGGCTACAGAAGTGGGCATATGATGTACCTTCGCCACGCTGACTTAGAAAGCTCTAATAACGATTTACGTGACTTTATACAGGACGCTTTACCTAAGAAAGGAGAAGCGGCTAAATACTAAAATATTTAAAACATAAAATGGCTCTTTATGAGCCATTTTTTATGTGCGTTTTTCATATCGTAAACAATAGCTTTTAAGTTGCGTTACTACATCGTTGAAGCAGGTCTCGAGACTTTGCATTTCATTGTTATCAATAGAGTCATTTTCTGCATACGTTTCGATCTGCTGGCATATATCAGCCAGTTTAATAGCCCCTACCGATTTTGACGACGACTTTAAGGCATGGGCCTGAAAAGCCAAATCAACATAATTTTTACTCTTAGCATACGCATTAGCTAATTTAATTTGCTCCCCTGCCGTTTGTAAAAACGCATTAAACACCATGCAGTGCACAGTAGGATCATCACCAAGCATTGCTTTTAATAACGTGATATCTAGTTGATCAAAACTATCTGAAGCTATATTTTCACCATCAGATTTTTCTGATCGCGTGTTGACCACTGTTTGAGAGTGCTCCATCAATAACGACTTTAATTTAACAAGCTCAATGGGCTTGGTTAAAAAGCCGTTCATTCCACAATCATAACAATTATCTATATTGTTTTTGGTAATGTTGGCCGTAATTGCAATTATAATCAGTTTATCAAAATGAGTGTTTTCGCGTATTTTTTTGGCTAACCCTAACCCATCGAGTAAAGGCATTTGAATGTCGGTTAGTAAAATATCGAAGTGCTTATTTTGCAGAGTTTCCCAAGCTTGTTCCCCATTACTTACAAAAGTAGAACACACTCCAAGCATGGTTAATTGCTGCCTTAATACTTGCTGATTTGTAACCTGATCCTCTGCTACTAAAACCTCAAGCGTAGGAAGAGTTACTGTATCTAAACTTTGAAGTGTTATTTGAGGAGATTGCACTTGTGCTGGCAAGTCAGTTTGCTCAAAGCTGTTAAAGTTTAGTGTAAAACAAGAACCTTTGTGCTGCTCACTTTGCGCGCTTAAAGAACCCTGCATACGCTCTACCAGCTGCTTAGTTATCACTAAACCAATACCCGTACCGTTCACTTTACTGGTTTCAGCTCCTAAACGGTCAAAAGGTTTAAATAAGCGAGAAATATCATCTGGAGCAAATCCACATCCGGTGTCTGTTACATCTATTTCGCATTGTTTATTACTTAACACCCGGCAATTTATATTAATGCTGCCATTTGGTTTGTTGTATTTAATCGCATTTGAAAGCAAGTTAAGCATCACTTGTTTAAAGCGGCGCTGATCAATATAAATACTCAACCCTTCTAAGGACTCGAAACCTTGGGTATGCAGTGTTATTGATTGCCCTTTAACAAGCTCAGTGACAAGCTCTACTGACTCCTCTAATATGCTTTTAATAGGCACATAAGAAAAACTAAACTGCATATTACCCGACTCAATAGCGGTTAAATCAAGTACATCGTCTATAAGTAATAGTAAATGTTCTCCAGCTTGATAAATGCTTTTCGCGTTTTCTTTTTGTACTTTATTAGCACTCTCATCATATCCATACAGCTGGGCTAAGCCTAAAATTGCATTTAATGGGGTTCTTAATTCGTGGCTCATACTGGCCATAAAATCTGACTTTGCTTTACTTGCTGACTCAGCTTGAATTCGTAATACATTTAATTTTTGATGGTTATTAGCAACCTCATCAACCATGTTATTAAATGCACTTATTACACTGCCCACTTCGTTTTGTTGTTGTTTATCTATGTGGCAGTCAAAGTCACCTTTGGCTAAACGTGAAAACCCCCGTTTTAACGTCCTCAAAGGCGATGTAACCCTGTAATCCACCAGCCAAGCTAAACCTATAAAAACGATAACTAAAATAATAAATTGTATATATATTAGGATGTAATGAAGTTTTGAAGATTCGTTTATCTCATTCGTAAAATTAACAACCAAGCTAATATTAGCCAGCGGTTTATCTAAAAACACCACCTGCTGAGATAACAACATGTCGCCGTTTTCATTTGCTCCAACCCAGTTTTCAAGCGGGTATAATTGGTTATTTGAATCCACATCAACAATTTTAATACTTTTCCAATTAGGGCGAGTTTGGAGTTGGCTGTCTATTTCTTCATACAGCTCTGCATACTGCCTAGTTAACAACGGAGTCGTTATAGAAGTCGATAACTGCGCTAAAGAACGCTGAGCAGCCTTTGAAAGCCCATCGTTTACCCAACGCGCTTGCTCAGGTAAGGCGTAAAACATAAAAAGACAGGCCATAAGCAAGCCACAAAGCAATACAACAATAAAGCTTTGTGCCCTTAGACTACGAAACCCTCTAATTTTCAACATAAAATGAGCGCAAGCCCCACTGAGTTAACTGCTGATACTCTGCTAAAGTTGCAATACTAGGTTTAATAATTGGGATACCTGCAAGTAAATGTTTATGCTCTGAGCTTTGCCCAATATCTAAAATAGCTTGTTGCACTTTTAACTGTATTGCAGGGTCAACCCTTGGGTGGGCTACAATTGGATGGCGACTAATTTCACGCGTTTTATAAAGAATTTTAAGCTTATTTTGCAGGCTTTCTGGTTGTTGTTTAAATGTGCCCATTACACCACCGCCCGCCATTGTTGAATGCAGTGCTACATTTAAATATACCGAAGGGTGGGTTTGTACATATACAGGCTTTATTGTTAGCCCATACAACAACGCTAAGTCGGCTCTCATTAATAATGACGCACCTAATGCATTAGGTGCAGGGAATGCTATTTCGGCGCCCTCTAGTTGGCTTAAATTATCAATACCACTGTCTTTGTTTACGAGCAAAATACCTTGCAGCTTTCGCCCTGCATCTTTTATTAGTGGCAAATATCCCTGTTTTCCATATGCTACAACACTGTGCCATGGATTCATGTATGCAAAGTCGTAGTCGCCATTAGCAAAGGCTTTTTCAAATACCGGAATAGACTCAACTGTAATTAGCTTTATTGATACCCCTGTTTGCTTACTTACTTGCTTTAACAAAGGTTGCCAAATAGCATTTAGCTTTTGCGGCTCATATTGCGGCACTACACCAAAGGTATATTCTTGAGCCAATAAGAGTGAGCTGTGCATCAAACATAATATAGCCACTAAATACTTCATCAATTCTCCAAATAATAGCGTGTCATTATTGTTTAAGCGTAGTTAAAGACTACTCAACACACCATAAAATTATTATATATTCGATATTTAGCACTGACCCACTTTGATTACAGGTAGTTTTGGAGTGTATTTTTATGTGTGAGCATATGATGTAAATTAATAAAGATGTCGTAAGTACTTTTTAGGCCGGCTTTATTGATTAGCCAAGCAGGGATTGATCCATGAGGCAAAGCTGGTTGGTATTTCGCTCATCTGCGCTTTTACTTCAAAAATATTATCACTGTGGCTTTGATAATACACACTTACGCCATTTTTGTTTTTATACAAATGCCATGTTGGCTCAGCGTAAGTGTTAAAACTAACTAATAAAAGAATAACGAATAAGCACTTTTGTAACTGAATTTCATTACAAAAGCGCATCATTTATTTTTGCCAGTAAGGTTCTATGTCAAATGAAGCAAGGCGACTTTGCTCCATCGCACTAACCAAATATTCAGACTTTTGTTCAAGCCATGACTGGATTTTAGCAAGCTGTTCGTCTTCTTGCCCAGCACATAACTGCTTTAAATACTCAAGCGTACTTAACTCATAAATACCATGAGAAATATCAAGCCAAGGCAATCTAAACTCTAGGCGTTCTTCTTTATCAAATAACGATCCTAAGCAGTTACCGCTCAGTAAACTATTTTCAAGTTGAGTGCGCAGGTTTAAATACGAAGCGACATCGAGTGTTTGTTCTTTAGGGAGTAATTCGTGCAGATTTTTCCAGTCTTTATTAAAAAGCCTACTCGCAATGGACGACACGTTTTGCTCAGCCGCTTGAAGCTCTATTTGCCCCCAATCTTTACGCCACTGTTTATCAATTAACCACGTAGTTAACGACAGTAATAAACGATTATAACGCGCGCTATGAAACAGTGCATTTATATCGTCAATGCTTGGCTGTAACTCTTTTAAATCACCAATGACTTGAGTAAGTGCTGGAGCAGCATTAATTTTTTTATAAAAAGCATGGCGTTTAGACGTGTACGTTTTTAATTGAATCGCGTTTTCTACCCACGCTAATTCGCTTAATAACCATTTAAGCTCTGTACGTAAATGTTCTGTACTTTCTTTGGATACTATATCGTCGTACAGCCAAAAAGTATGGCGTATTAGGCTAATGCCGTCAGTTACGCGTTTAAGCGTTTTTAAACTTGGCTTATCGAAATAGCATTGCTCATGCTTTTGCACAAAGCGAATGCCAAAGTTCATGGCTTCAACTAAAGCACGCTCTTGGGTAGTCGACTTTGGTAATTGAACAAAACCAATAGATTTGCTTGGTGTTAAAGGTTTTTCATCTGCAAGGCGATAACCACGCGCGGCCTTAGAGTATAATCCTAAACGGATACAGTTCTGGCTAACCAGTACATCTGCAAACGCAAACAACTCATTACGACTGCCCTCAACAAGCTCAATTTCAAGCTCGCTAATAATTTCAATTTTACCCGAAGCCGCAATTTCACCTTTATCGAGTACAACTTCAATTTTAGCGCCACTTTCGGTTTCAATTAACCAAGTACGACGAATAAAGTTAGTACTAAATATTGGATACAAGTTTTTTGAGATTGCGCTTATTTGCATGCCATGAGGCCAAATATCAGCATCAAACGCCATTAAATTAGGGCGACTTGATTCAATTGGTAAATTGTACTCTGGACGTTGGTGTAAACCACCTACAACTTCACCTGCAAGCTTTATAGTTTGCTCGCATTCGCTGTCAGAACAGCGAGTTCTAAAGCCTATGTCAAGCGCTCTAAGCTCTCGGCTTGGCGTGTCGTAGTATGCATTTTGTAAGCTGCGTGACGGTTTATTCTTCACCGTTTTTGCAAATTGAGTAATTAACGAGGGGATCAGTGGAATAACGGCATCTGATACCAAAAATTTCAGTTCTATCTCAGTATCCATTCGGTTTGCGGATTACCTTTAAAATAAATAAGTGCTCAAAATAAACAAAGCACACTAACAATGCAAATTTTTTAGCCTTATTTTAGTGCCTGTTGACCTTTGTGGATTAAAATTCGTTCTATCTAGAGGCAATTTAATCGCGGGGCGAGGTTTGTAACCTAGTGGGCTAGGTAACTGCTACTGGGTTACAATATCAGTCTTGCTATTGAGCTATTTAATCCATACTATCTAACTACTTATGTGAAATGAAAATCACGTTCATAACGGACGCAGTTAGATCAACAAGGTAGATAAATGCTAAAACATTGTTTATTAGGGCTACTTTTAACAGCCACCACATTTATGAGTTATGCAGAAGAAGCAAAACCTGCAAATTCAACTAATGCAAACACCGCTTATATTATCGATAATTTATATACTTTTATGCGCTCTGGTGCGAGTAAGAATTATCGACTACTCGGCTCTGTAGATGCTGGAACAAAGTTAACCTTGTTATCTGCTGAAGAAAACGGCTTTATAAAAATTAAAGATGATAAAGACCGCGAAGGTTGGATAGAAACTAAGTTTGTTACCAAAACGGCAGGTTTACACCAACAGTACAAAACACTCAGTAGCGAAATGAGCACTATGCAAGAAAACCTGCGCCAAGCTCAAATAGAACTTCCGCAGCTACAAGAGCAAAACCAAACTTTAACTGATCAAAACCTGCAGTTATCGGCCCAAATTACTAAGCTTAAAACGACGCTAGAACAAGAGCGCACCCAAAAAGAAGCTGCTAGCTCAAAAGAGAAACGTCAGCTACTTACTTACGGTGGTGCTATTGCGTTTTTAGGCCTGTTTTTAGGTATTATATTAACGATAGTGTTGTCACGTCGTAAGCGCTACGAAGGTTGGGCATAACCCCCTCTTTCTATAGAATACAAAAAAGCCGCTTTATAGCGGCTTTTTATTCTCTGTATTTTCATGCAGTTCGAGTTTTGGTGCACTCATACCTTTGAGTAACCGACCAAATATATCAGCGCCGGTAATAATGCGCTTCACATCACTCCACACTAACACCACATCGTGATCAATGGCCCCATCAAACGATTTATCTAAAGAATGACTAGCCCGTATTTTTAAAATAACTTCACTCAGGCGCATCGCTTCATCAGCAACAATAATAGGTCTATGACAATAATGATAAGGATCGAACGTCTCTGGTTCAAACAAGGCCGAACGTAAAAAGCCGTCAGCATCTACCACTAATAAAGGCCAACCGTCTTCATTGGTAATGATCACCCAGTTATAACCTGACTTATGTAGTTTTCGTAAAAACTCATTATCAGTCGTTAATGTAAGGTCTGGGAAAATAGGCAAATCAAGCTTAGTAGGCAAAGCAATAATAGAGTCTGGATCAATTATCTCCCCCTCTTTGGTTACGCTTATTTCATCTAAGCTAAAAAAGTTAAGCGCGCCTATTCCCTCAACGTGCTGAACATCAGCCTCTTCTGCTTCTATGTGTTTGCGAATAATACCTCTGAGCTCACTTTCAGCAAAGTACGTAATCCCCTCTTTACCTAACCATGCATCGAGAATTAAAGCCGTTGGCTTAGCAACTATATAAAACAGAATCTGATAAAACTTAATTAACGGCGAAAGTAGGCTCGCCATTTTTAGCGCATTACGCGAAAAATAAGCCTGCGGTGTTATTTCACCAATAATAGTAATTGCGATAGTTGAGAATAAAAACGAACTTGCGCCCATTAATACCGAATCAGAAAGTAGTGTAAGTAGTACGTTAATACCTACGTTGCCCCACAAAATAGTCGATAATAAAAAGTTAGAGTCGTTTCGAAGGGCCATCACTTTTATGGCCGCCTCGTTCCCTTTTGCACTTTCCATTTCGAGCTGAAGCCTACTTAGTGAAAAAAACGCTAAGTTTAAGCCCGAAAATATTGCCGATTGTGAAATACACAAAGCAATTGCACACCAAATCATGACTTCAAAGGTCATTGTATTTTCCTGTTAGTAATACCAATCCGCAATAATACTTAATCAATTTGAGGGGTTAAATCTGACGCTAACTACGTTAAAAATTTCTGATATAGAACAACTAAATAACGAAATTTTTGCCTTGTTATCGACACGATTTTCTTCCCTCAAAATAGAGCACTTAATTAAGCGAATTGGTATAAGGCTTATAAAAGCAATAAACTGCCTAAACCTAAAAAGGTAACAAACCCAACAATATCGGTAACGGTAGTTAAAATTACCGAGCCAGATAACGCAGGATCAATTTTCATTTTGTCTAAAATAGACGGAATAACAACACCCGCTAGTGACGCAGCGACTAAATTCAATAGTATGGCTACCGTAATCGTAATACTGAGCATTAAATCGTTAAACCATAAGAAGGTAAGCAGGCCTATTACAAACGCCCATACCAAGCCATTTACAGCGCCAACACGTAGCTCTTTTTTAAGTAACGCATTGCGGTTTGAATCTGTAACCTGTCCAAGCGCTAAACCACGCACAATAACGGTTAATGTTTGACTACCTGCGATCCCGCCCATAGAAGCAACCACTGGCATTAATACAGCTAGTGCTACAACCTGTTCTATAGTTGCGCCAAATAAACCGATGAACCAAGACGCTAAAAAGGCAGTAGCTAAGTTAATACCTAACCATATACCACGGTTTTTAGCACTTTTTCGCACACTTGCGAACAGGTCTTCGTCTTCACGTAAACCACCGGCTTTAGCGGCTGCTTCATCAGCAATTTCTTGGCGTAATTCATAAGCAGAGGCAATGGTTAATCGCCCAAGTAATTTGTTATCAGCATTAACCACTGGCAGTGCCATTTTTTCACTGTGAATCACCACCTCTGCCGCTTCATATAAATCATCATCAGCATGGAGCGATGAAAAGTCATGATTTGCCAATGTCATTAAGTTATCGGTGTCGCTGGCTTTTATTAAATCATTTACCGCAACCTCACCTATTAAACTACCCTTGCGGCTTACTAAATAAATAACTTCACTGTATTGCGGTAAACCTTTATGTAGCAATTTTTTAGCACCACCGGCTGTTAGCTTCTCCGATACTTTTAAAAAGTCAAAACCTAACCAGTGACCAAGTTGTTCTGGCGGGTATTGCTGCGCTAAATCATATTGTTTGGTTTGCGCTTCATCGAGTTGCTTTTTTGCATACTCAACAAATCGCTCTGGTATAACTTCTTCAAGTTCCAGTAGCTCTTCTACATTAACTTCATCAAGAAGTTTAAAAGCCTCAGTGTCTTCTAGTGTTTGCAGCAACCACAAGCAACTATCTTCACTTAAATTAACAAAAATTTCGTGTTGCGTGTCTTCGTCAAGCAACTGCCAAATTTCAAGTCGTTGTTCTTTTGGTATCGCCTCAAAAAGTAATGACAGGTGCTCTGTTGAAAGCGTTAACTGCGCATCTGCTAATAATTTATTTTTGCGTTCTGTTGTATCGCATTGCAATAAATCATTTATGAGCTGTGGAAGTTGGTCTACCGGATACTCAATCATCTTAAAACCTTAAAATTTAAAAGCGCACATTATTTATAGTCTACTTGAACAATA
The DNA here is from genome assembly GCF_015864705.1 of Pseudoalteromonas sp. NGC95. Lineage (NCBI taxonomy): Bacteria > Pseudomonadati > Pseudomonadota > Gammaproteobacteria > Alteromonadales > Pseudoalteromonadaceae > Pseudoalteromonas > Pseudoalteromonas sp. NGC95. The sequence continues at coordinate 99,790 of NZ_JADYWR010000008.1, read as the reverse complement.
AAAAATTGCAGAAAAAACGTGAACTTATTAAGCATGCGCAAGCTATTTTTGCGCATTGTATGGGCAAACTAAATGCAGTACTAATATTTATTTTAAAAAATTAAAAAAACAGTAAAAGGAATTGTTTTTGAGGGATTAAACAACAAGTAAGCAAACCAAAGGGATTACTTATAATAAAAAAAATCCCATATTAGCTAGGCTAATATGGGCAAAATCACACAATGAATTAGGTGTTTTTAAATTACGGTTTGTGCTTTAAATTAAAGTCTATCAGTAATATTTCGTACTAAGTCTGAATCTACAAATTGAGTAATAAGTGCAGCGCCCCACGCATAGCCACGCTGTATTGGGTAACCTTTAAAAATCCAGCGTTTACGCACGTGATTAAAGCGCTCTAAATAGTCTTGCTTTTTTTGTGGTAGAGGTTGCTCACCCAATTTATTCCATGCTTTATATACACCTGACATGTCAGACCCTCGCATAAAGCGTTGCAACCAGCGCGGAAAACGTGAAAAGCTAATAGTGGACTGAAAATCAATAAAATAAGGTTTACCGTCTGCGCCACATAAAATGTTACCCATATTACGCAAGTCTAAATGCACGATGCCTTTACGATGCATTTTTGCTACTTGACGCTCAAGCTCGCTAAAAAAGCTTACTGGTAGCGTTTTATCTTCATGAATTAAAGCGCGCAGTGGCGTGCCTTCAATATAGTTATAAGCTACGGCTATCGGCGATAACCTACAAAAGCGGTTAGCGACTGCATCAAGCTCAGCTAAACGGCTCAATCCTTTATATTCTTGGTTTACAGATAGTCGCGCAAATGTTTTGCGGATAAATAACGGGCTTTGGCTAAAATCTTTAACAATTAAATCAAATTCATTATCTTTATATCGATACACAATCGCGTTAGCAAAACGTCCCTTATGGACAACACTTAAGTGATGTTGCATAAAAGTATGTTCTGGATATTGCTGCTGTAATTGTACTAACAAATTATTTTCAATCATAACAAACCTAACAAGATGATAACTTTAATTGCCTAGGCAACTATATTATCAAAGTTAGATTCTACGCACAATCAGATCAACTAATTAGCACGCTAACTTTCTGTTGAAACAGTATCGCTATTTTATTGATAATCTATTTGTGGGGGGAATTTCGGGTAATGTATCTAGATTATTTATAGCTTTAAATAATAAGTCTATTATTTGATTTTTTTCTGGCTCTGAAAAACCATTTAATGCTTGAGCATAGACTTCGTTTACTACAGGCATAATTTCAGGACAAAGAGCTTTACCTTTTTCACTTAAACACAAAATAGTTGAGCGCTTATCAAGCTCACATTGCGTTTTAATAATGAGTCCTTTTTCTTCAAGTCGGTTTAGTAAGCGGCTCATAGCGCCACGATCATAAACCATATACTCGCAAAGTCCTGCAAGCGTATTAACCGACTCTCTCGCAAGTAGTACAACCACAATATATTGCGCAGAAGTTAAGTCCATAGGAAGTAACTTGGCATCAACATGAATGGCTAATCTCGAGCGTAAAAAAGACACTAAACGCCCCAAGTCTTGCTCTGGCGCTAACTCTTCTCGAGTACAACGTTTAATTGATGGCATGTTTTGCATGGTTATTCCACTGTATAGGTATATTTGCATGCTGATAGACCTTAACACATACAAAAAATTCAATAATTTTTATAAAAACTAAGCAGCTAAAACTAAGCCACAAAAATAAAGCCGCTATTAGCGGCTTTTACTGTAAAGCTTTAAACTTTGTTAAATTTTAAACTGGCCAACAAGCTGGCCTAAGTTTTCACCACGCGCAGCTAAATGCTGGCCTACCGAAGAGGTAGTTTTGCTTGAAATAGTTAGTTCATTAACGATTTCTTGAATGGCAAATACATTACGGTTTATTTCTTCTGTAACGCTACTTTGCTCCAGCGCCGCTGTCGCAATTTGCGTACTCATGTCGTTAATTGATCTAACTGAGGTTGTTACCGCACCTAAACTTTCTGAAATAGCACGAGACGATTCTACTGAGCGATTACAACTATTCTGACTCGCTTGCATTGCGGCTACAGCATCCGATACTAAATTATGTAACTCACTCAACATTTCACTAATCTCTAATGTGCTAACTTGAGTACGACTTGCTAAGCTTCTTACCTCATCAGCAACAACAGCAAACCCTCGCCCTTGCTCACCTGCTCGTGCAGCTTCTATTGCAGCATTAAGTGCAAGTAAATTTGTTTGCTCGGCAATTCCACCAATTACGCTTAGTACACTATTAATCTTTTTAGATTGATCACTGAGTGAATCAACTTGTTCTGCGGCTAGGTTTATCTCGCCCATTAGGTTAGACACCTCACTGAGTGAAATATCAACACACTCTTGAGCTTTAGCAACTTCTTGCGTTGCCGCTTGGGTTGACTCTGCCACTTGATTCGTATTTTGAGCCACCTCATGAGAAGTAGCCGACATTTCGGTAATAGCCGTCGCAACAAGGTCTGTTTCATGATTGTGATTAAGTAGTTTGTCTTCAATTAATCGTGTTTGTGTATTTATATCACTAGAGGCTGTTTTTACATCGTGTGTTACATCAACCACATTGGCAATAATGCCATGTAGCTTACTTACAAACATATTAAATGCTTCGCCAAGTTGGCCTATTTCATCGTTAGTATCAATGTCTAAACGTTTGGTTAAATCGCCCTCACCTTTAGCAATGTCGTCAAGGCTTTGCGCCATACGCTGTATTGGTTTTACCATTGTATTTGCGGCAACTAACGCACATATAATAGTTAACACAACCCAAAATAAAGCAATTAGCAATAAGGTCACTACCTTATCATTCATGTGCTCTTGCATTGCTGTTTGATATTTAAGTAGTTCTGCGTCTATATCATCCATATATGCGCCAGTACCAATCATCCAGTTTGTACCTGGGATCATTGCTGCATAGCCCATTTTTTCAACTAAGCCTGTGGTATTTGGTTTTTGAAAATGATAGTTAAAAGCGCCACCGCCTTTTCTAGCTTGATCTAATAAACCCACTATTATTTTTTTACCGTTAGGGTCAGTCATCCCTATTTTGTTTTGCCCTTCAATAGCATCACCTAATAATGCATGAAAAACACTAACGCCATTTGTGTCGTATATAAAAAAGTAGCCACCTTGACCAAATGTTAAATCTCTTAAAGCGTTTTTAGCATCTTGCTCAGAGCCATTTGCTATTTGATAGCGCACAATTTTACTGGCAATTTCCACCTCGGTGCTTAGCAACGTTTGTTTGTCACTTATTAGTTTAGTTTGAAATGCTTCAAAATTTTGTTGCTGATTTTTATTCTCTAAATAATAAGAACTCAGCATCAAGCTAATCAAAAGTAGCATTAAGGGCAATATAGCTAATAACAACAGTTTGTTTTTCAAGCTTAAATTACTCATTATTTCTCCGGGGTATATAAATGCATATATAGCGACAATAGCCAAAAATTAAATTACGGCTGTTTACATTGTTTTATTGGGTTTAAAAGCATAGTAAATAAAAACAAATTGGTGGGAGTAAACTCATACTATGCTCAATTAGCAGATATTATAGTCACAAGGAAGGTATTTGGACACTAAAAACACTGAGACCTTCGTATTAATTAATATATAATTTGCCACTCTTTCATTAGAGATTTAAAGTTCTAGCAGCTGCATTGATCTAAACTTAATTTTATAGCGTACTAAGACGACTAATCACCAGCTATGTAATGAGTTAACGCAGGACTCATGTTAGTATTGATTTTAGGTTCATATAAATAATGAACATATAGATATTAAACTTCCATTAACATATAATAACCCTATATTACTAATACCAAACAACTAGAAAATCGGAACGCATCACTTTGAGCCACAGTTATAATCTAATAAAAATGAATTATTAATGAAATATATTTTATACCTTGCACTTTTAGTGTCTGCTCATGCATTCTCAGCACCTGTAAATAATAGTATCGCTTTTTACTACTCAGCGCCGATGCCATTAGCCGAAATGACCTTTTATTCTCGCGTTGTAGTCCAGCCTGATCTTGTGACTGAGCACGAACTTAATTGGTTTAAACAGCGTAATATTGCTGTTTATGCTTATTTAAGTGTTGGTGAGTCGTTTAATCAAAGTGAGTCATCACTTAGCATAAACCCCAACTGGAATAGCCACATTGCGGATTTAACATCAGCACATTGGCAACAATATATTGCAAATAGCGCTGCGGCATTAAAAGCACGTGGCTTTAGCGGCTTATTTTTAGATACCCTTGATAGCTATCAGCTATTAGATGCTACACACAGTAAACCCGATCAACAAGCTGGGTTAGTCACCATAATAAGCTCACTATCTGAGACTTTTGATAAGCACCTTATTCTTAACCGGGGCTTTGAGTTATTGCCTAAACTCGCTAATTTAGCCAAAGACTTAGTTGCTGAGGGTTTGTATAGCCACTTTAATCCGACCGACAATAGCTATAAACTGACCAACAAAAACGACCAAGATTGGCTAAGCGCACAATTAAAAACAGCACAAGACTTAGGCCTCAACGTCCAAGTTATTGATTATGCAAAGCCCGATAATCGCCTCGCTATGGCACAAAATATTATAGACGCTGGTTTTAATCCATGGGTAACCGATGGTCACCTGCAAACATGGGGAACATCATCAATTACACCAGTGCCTAGGCGCATCCTAATTCCGTACAACAGTAACGTAAAGCCACTCATTTACACTACCGTCCATTTAAAGCTTGCGACCATGATTGAGTATTTGGGGTACATACCTGATTACATAGATATGGCAAAGCGCGATTTACCTTTGGTTGACCCTAGCTTACATGCTGGTATTATTTCGTGGACCTCAAGCGACGCATTTTACACTCCAACACTTACCAATTGGCTTGAAGCTAATTTAGGTGTGGTGCCAGAGCTTATTTTAGGCGAGTTACCACAATCAACTAAATTATTATTAAGCTTGGGTATTGAGTCGTTAAACACACTGCCTGAAGGTCCATATAAACAAGATAGCTTTGCACCTTGGCTCAAAGGAGAATCCACAACACCTCCCCCTATTGTTAAACCATACTTACTCAAATTAGCAACTGATGCGACTCCTTTAATTACAATAAAATCATCGGATGACACAATAGTTGTACAAGCTGCTAAAACTAAATATGGTGCAGTCGTAGTTGCTCCTTGGCTAATTGATACATTTCCGATGGAAGGCAGCAAATGGGTTATTGATCCGCGTACACTACTAACTCAGGCTATGGGACTACCGCCTATATTAGTGCCAGATACAACCACCGAAAGTGGCAGGCGAATGCTAACGCTGCATATCGATGGAGATGGATTTACAAGTGTTGCCCATTACGAAGGTAAGCCTTATTCAGCAGAAGTAATTCGAGATGAAATAATTAAACGCTATAAACTGCCTTTGACGTCATCTGTGATCCAAGCTGACATTGAAGAAGGCGGTATTCACTCTAAACAAAGTGCCAAACTTGAAGGCATTGCACGTAGTATTTTTAACCTACCTTACGTAGAAGTTGCTTCGCATACTTATAGTCACCCCTATTTTTGGACAGCACTGTCTGGGCGAAAAAAAATAGATGAAGACGACACCGATTACGGTTTTCATCTAGATGTACCTGGCTACAACACTATCAGCCTTAAAAAAGAAATTACAGATTCAATAAAGTACATTGATGAAAAGCTCACACCTAAAAATAAAAAAACAGTGATGATACTTTGGTCTGGTGATGCAACTCCTGGTCCTAAAGCACTTGAACTTGCTCGTGATGCAGGTGTGTTAAATGTCAACGGTGGTAACACTGATGTAAATGCCGATAATCCTAGCCTTACACATATATCACCTATTGGCCGACCTGAGCGTGATTTGCTGTATCAAATTTATGCCCCCATATTAAATGAAAATGTTTACACAAACCTATGGCATGGCCCTTATTACGGCTTTAGACGTTTAACTGAAACTTTCGAAATAACAGAAAAACCATATAGGTTAAAACCTTACACTATTTACTATCACTTTTACTCAGGCGAAGTTCTTGCGGGTTTAGACGCTCTTAAACACAACATAGATTATGTTTTAGCAAGACCAAATACGCCTGTGCATTTAAGCCATTATGCAAAAGTAGCAAAAGATTTTTACTTTTCTGCACTTGCAAAAAACAATAATAATGAATGGTTATTTAGCTCAAAGTACATTCGTACTCTACGGATACCTACCGATTTTGATGTGCCAAACATAGCTCAAAGTGAAGGTGTATCGGGTGTAACTGAAAAAGGTGACTACATACATATTATAAATAACATAGCTCGCCTTAGCTTTGATCACAGCCAAAATAGTAAAAAACCTTATTTAGCGTCTGCAAATGTTGTTATTAATAACTGGCAAGTTAACGGGCCTGTTAGTTTTAAAGCGTGGGTACCCGCTTCACTTGATTTAATGAATGCACGCTCTTGCGAATTTGTATCTAATTTGGGTGAGCACTTTAAAGGTGTAACACGCGCTAATGTGACACACTTTAATCTACCAAAGGGTCAATTTTATGGTTATCTTAACTGCAATGGAGTCGCTCGATAATGAATGTTAAAAAGCGCCCTCAGTTAATTTCTGTAAAAACAATATTAGCAATATTAGCTGTAAGTTGTTTTGCACTTTATGCATTATTTCCTCACACCTTATTTTTTGAAGATGATGAACTTTCACAAGATTATACCTTTGAAAAATCGTACCTTAATGCAGCGCTCAACACAGAGCCCGACAACGAAAAGCTACGCGCAAAATTAGTTGAGCTGCATATAGGGCTTAGTGAGTATTCACAAGCCACTAACGAGCTTGAAAAACTACCTAGAGGTGAGCGCAAAGCGACGCTTGAAATAAAGCTGCTTTACTCACTATGGCTAGCAAGCGGGGCTAATATTGACGACCGCTTTGAAGAACTATCTTTAAAAATAGGTGCTCATAAAAATTGGAACGAACAAATACTAACTATTGCAAAAGCAGTTGGGTTAAACGCAAAAGTTGCTCAGTACTATCAAAAAAATAAACAGCCACTCCTTGCAGCCGATTACTGGTTAAGCGCAGGGGAACCTGACAAAGCACTCGCAATTTATAAAATAAATATAAATGCTGGCATTGCAGCTAAAGCGATTGAAACTGCACTGGGCGCAAATAACCCGATTCAAGCTTATGCATGGTGGAAAACCTATGGCGACCAAGCCGATGTTAAACGCACCCTTTATTTAGCTAACTTAGCTGGCAACACAGAAGATGCAGCTCAGGCCATTGAAAGCTTATTAAAAGCTGAGCCAAATAACACCGACTACTTAACACAAGCTATGCACCTGCGTTTAGCAAATGGAAATGCAAAAGGGGCAGAACAATTACTCGCACAGTTATTACTACAGAGCCCAGATGACAAAGAGCTACATTTATTAAATTGGAAGATAAAGCGCTGGCAAAACAAGCCTAAAGAAGCTCTTCGAGAATTTAAATGGCTAATGTCTAACAAAGCAGTAACTCCTGCGATGCTTACCGACAGTATTAACGATGCCACCGCTTTATATTTATACCAAGATGCTAATGATATATACGAATACAAGGCGCAAAACAGAAGTCTGAAAGGCAATGGTTTTGCTAATTGGATGCAAGCTAACGAATTTATTGGTAACACAAAGCAAGAGTTAAACAATATTGAACGCTTTGAGCAAATAAATGGTAAAAGTGTATTATCACAATACTGGAAAGCAAAAGTGCTTCACGATACTGGTAATTTAAAAGCCTTAAGGGTCTTGTGGCCTACATATAAAGGGCCTAAAAATGAAGAAGATTTACTTTGGATTGCCCGCGCATTTTGGCTAGAAGATGACTTTGCTACAGCTCTGCAAGTACTAAAAAGCAAGCAAGAAAGTTCTGACGATGAGTTTTGGAGCGCCAATGTAGACATGGCAATGCGAGTCCAAGACAAAGCTCATGAGCTATATGCATTAGAGCAGTTACAAAAAATAAGCCCTTTAAGCGTAGGCGACATGTTGCACTACCAACAATTACGCTTTGAAGGTCGGCCTCAGGAGCTTCTTGATTATTTATGGAAAAGTGCGTCGCAAACTGACCGTCAATTGATTCAAATTGCATTATTAAGCACACAAGTAAATGATGCTAAATCAGTTGCACGTATTCATGCTGAACTTGATAAGCAGCGCTACAATAAAGCCCTCTACCCTGCTTGGTTAATTCTTTCTAATTGGTATCAAACCCAAAGTGATTTAAATTCAGCTTATACAACTTTAAACCGCGCCGCTAAATTAAGTGAATATGACTCTGATGTTGTGCTTGCACAAGGTTGGTTAGCGCTGCAAATGCACGACACTGTGATGATTAGCCGCATTTTAGCTCGCTATTCTCAAAGCGATCCTTCCTATGCGTGGACCCAGCTATTAGCAAGCTTATCTATTCACGAAAAATCATATAATAGTGCTTACTTTTATTTGCGTAAATTAGCCATTGCAGATCCAAGTGACTTAACAACACTGGTTAACTTAGCCGATGTAATGAAGCAACTTGGTTATTATGCAAATGCTGCTGAACTTAATCACTATTTACTGCAACATTTACCTAAAGATAAATATGCATACAGAGGCTTAATGTTCCGCTGGGCGGGCGCGATGGCTGTTCCTCATTTAATGCAATTAAACACAATGGAAGAACTTGCCCCCGACACTATTGGTGAGCCCCAAACAAACTGGTGGTTAGCGCGCAGGGCTGCACAAAAATTAGAGCCATGGCAAAAACTACAACTTTATATGACCAACGGCGAATTTAATAAAGCGAAACAGCTTATAGCTGAAGGTTCACTAAGCAAATTAGATGAGCTAAACGCCCTACTCTATTTAAAACAACCCTATGCCACCATGCAACGTTGGTACGAAGAACTCACTGGCGAGGCAAATGAATCGCAATTGAGTTTACTCAGAAATGCACGCGCATCCTATTTTAGAGCGCTTGAAATAAACCTATCGCCAGAGGCTGGTTTAAACAGTAGCCAGTACGATGTAAACGTTTATTTTCCTTATGCTAAGGGGCAATGGAAATTAAGTTTAAGTAATCAGCAAAATCTTGATAACAACGGATTACTGTTTGCGATAGAAGATAAGATGACATTTGGTCGTTGGTATTTTGATGCAAAAATAGATTCTCACCAAGGCAGCTTAGTTAGCCGTCAAGGTTTTAGCTTGGACTCTCGTTATCAATGGGATTCGCGTACACAGGTAGGTTTAAAGCTTGAATATAATGTTGAAAACCGCCAATCAGAAGCGCTACTTAGCTATGCTCAGCTAGATAAAGCCACGGCCTATGTTAACTACAATATTGATGGTAGACAAAACGTACAGCTATCAGCAGCAGCGATGTCTTTTTCTCGAAGAAGCGATGGCAGCTCACTAATAAATGGCCAAGAATATAATGCACGTTACCAATACAGCATTTTAAAAGACCGCCCAATTTGGAACGCTTATTTTAGTGCACAGTGGCAAGACTTTGAACGTGTAAATGCATTAATAAATACAGAATCAAGACCGCTAAGAGTTGACCTTCAACCATTTAGACGTTTTGCACTAGGGACCTCATTTGCTTCAACTGGTTCTTTAGAACCTCCTTATTTAGGCGCAAGCCCTTCATGGTTATTTGATATAAGTACTGGCTATCAAACACTTAACGATACAGTAGATGTATCAGTTTCAAGTGGCGCTGGTTGGTCTGTACTGGGCGATGATTTATTTAAATTACAGCTGGGTTACCAAAGTAGTAATAAAGTGGGTAACTCAGATACACAATTACAATTAGGTTATTACGTACATTTTTAATGTTAGGAGAGAGTATGTTTCGTTTAATTATACCGTGTTTGGTATTACTATTATCAGCATGTACCACCAGCAGAGTTGCTGATGATGTAGAGCTTAGCCCTTCAAAAATTGTGGCATTAATGCCACTTGTTAATCATGCTCAAACACCGCTTGCAGGTGAGCGTGCTGAAGATATTTTAGCCAGTATTTGGCAACAAAATAAATTACCAACTCTTATACGCGCACCTCGCGTAAACACCAAAGAGCTTCCACCACTGGACGATCAATACCGTTTAGACAATGCTATGCAGTGGTTAAGCACTCAACAAGCTGACTATGTACTAACAGGCAGCATTGAAGAGTGGCGCTACAAAGCTGGGCTTGACGGCGAACCCGTTGTTGCACTTACATTATCACTCACTGAAAATGGACAAACAACGCCGATTTGGACGGGTACTATTGCTAAAAGTGGTTGGGGCCGCGATAGCATTGCAGCAACAGCACAAGATGTGATTGCCGATTTAATTTCTTATATAGAGGTTAGTGAGTGAAAACACATTTCCTTAGACCAAGAGACGTTCCTGAGCTACAAATATGGGCTGAGGTATTTATATTTACCGCGCTTGCTTTAGGGCTGCCTGTATTATTTAACGCAGAGGACCCATTTTGGACTGAGGGAGGGTTTTCGTGGCCTGTACTTGGCCCACTTTTAGTTTCTCTACGTTATGGCTTTTCAAAAGGCTTTATTAGTATTTTATGTTTGCTTGTTGGTCAACTTTTTTTACTTCAAGCAAATATTTTATCACCACAAAGCGACTTCAATATTAACGCCATGATTGGCTACATTATTGTAATTATGATCACTGGCGAATTTAGGGATGTGTGGGAACGTACTAATCAACAACAAAGTATTCAGCTTGAGTACGTAACCGATCGCCTTGAAACATTTACTCGTCAGTATCACTTAATTAATTCATCTCACGATAGAATAGAGCAAATGCTTGCTGGCCATACGTTAAGTTTGCGTGAATCGCTACAAGCAGTAAGAACCTCTATCGGGCTATTAAAAGAAAGAAGACTTGATAGCGCAGCGCAAAAAATAATCGACCTATTCGTTGAATATGGTTTATTAGAAAGAGCGGGTTTATATAAAGTTGAAAACGACACTGTTTTAGAGCCACCACTTGCCTCTATTGGCCAAATGGGTCAAATAGCTGAAAATGATCCTCTTATATTAGCGATGATTGAAGAAAAAGAATTAGTATCAGTAAAAGACGCAAAAACTGCGTTAGGTATAAGTAAATACCATATGGCAATCCCACTTATCGACGTAAATAATACAATTTATGGCGCTATTTTAGTTGAAAGAGTACAATTTTTTGCGCTTAAAAATACCACTCTTACACTACTTGCTGTTATGGCTGGGCATATTGGCGACCTACTGCGCCATGAAATAACAAACCCAGTAATGACGTATGAAGAGTCTCCATACTTTATTCGCCAAGTTAAACGCGCGAATAAAGAAGCAAAACGATACAATATTCCATCGCAGCTGCTAAAAATAAAAGCCAATAATATTACTGATAAATCGACTCAACTTATGAGTTATTTAAGTGAAGCACGCCGTGGTTTAGACATTTATTTGTATGATAATCAAAATCAGGTATTACTGCTATTAATGCCATTAGCTGATGAACTTGAAAAAGCAGGCTTTATTGCCCGAATGAACACCTGGTGTAAAGAGCGTACGGGTAACACTTTAGCTGAGCTTGATATTGTTATTGAGCAACAACTTGCACTACCAATAAGCTCAGATGATATAAAGAGATTGGTTTCACTTTCATGATTATAATTATTGTAGCGGCTATTTTAGGGTGTATTTGCCAGTACTTTGCACTAATAGAAGTACTGGAAACACCTAATTGGTTTTTAGCTATATTATTGCATGCTATTGCTAGCATCCTTTTTGCTATTGTTAGTTATGTTTTTATACCTAAAAAATACAAAACGACTCCTTATAGCTCTTTGCTACTCATGTTTTTATTATTGTTTACATTACCAGTACTTGGAATTATAGGTGTTGTAGTAGCGCTTACGTTTGCTCTTTGTAAACCTCTCAAAAACGACGAGATAGAAATAGAAGAGCATAAAATACCTGAGCTTCCTTTTGAAGCCAGAGCAATATCAGCAAACCCGACCTATTCTATTGGCGGACTTAAAGCAATTTTGAAGCACGCGAGTGAACCAAATAAACGTTTAAGTGCTGTAATGGCAGCTCGTCACATGAGTGACTCACAAGCTATTCCTATTTTAAAGCTAGCACTTAAAGATTTAGAAGATGATATTCGACTACTCGCCTACTCAACCCTTGATGGTAAAGAAACCAAACTCAACGAAAAAATCAGTTTGTATCAGCAAGAAATAGCCGTTACGACTAAGCAGCCTAAATTGAGTAATTTACAAAAACAACTAGCAGAACTGTATTGGGAACTAAGCTATTTGGGCTTAGCCCAAGGAGCACTTCGTAAATACGTTTTAGAAAAAGCCGAAGCACTTGCATTGCAAAGTGTTGAACACGTTAAAACACCTGCAACCTTTATATTTTTAGGCCGTATATCTTTAGCCTTAGACAAATACGAAATAGCCCATGAGTACTTACTTAAAGCAACTGAGTTTGGTATGGCAAGGCGTCATGTTCTCCCTTATAAAGCCGAAGTTGCCTTTTGTATGAACAAGTTTGACGACTGTAAACGCTATTTAAAAGAACTCCCAGAACAACCTAAAGGCAGTGAATTACGTCATTTGCAGGAGTATTGGCATGAGTAATAAAAATGCAGACATTTTACTGCTTTTGGAAGGTACCTACCCTTACGTACGTGGTGGTGTATCTAGTTGGGTTCATCAAATAATTGAAGGGTTACCTCATTATAACTTTGAGCTTGTTTTTATAGGTGGAGCACCAGAGCATTATGGCGAGATTCAATATACTTTACCTGAAAACGTTACCAAGCTGCATGTTCATTATTTAGTGGAAAATGATACTTCTGAAATAAAAGCTAAGCATGGCGTTAAATATAAAAAAGAGCTCTTTGATTTCTGGCAACAACTACAAAATTATTTTAGAGATTGTAACGAGCCTATCCCGACTGAATTGTTAAAATTTGCATTTGAAACTTTGGCTAAAAAAGACGGTATTAACGAAGCTGACTTTTTATATAGTGAATCATCGTGGCAAGTGCTCACTAATTACTATTCAACTTTTTGTGATGAATCCTCTTTTATTGACTTTTTTTGGTCATACCGCAATTTATATAAACCGCTATTTAAAATAGCCGAAATTGCACGTGGACTTCCAAAAGTTAAACTTATTCACTCAATATCTACCGGGTATGCTGGTATTTTAGGATCTGGTGCCAGTGTAATAAGCGATACTCCCTTTTTGTTGACCGAACATGGTATTTACACCAAAGAGAGAAAAATAGATCTTATTCAAGCCAGTTGGATCAAAGAGTCTGAGCAAAGCCTAGGTAAAAACTTAAATACCGAGATGGGCTTTATTCGCCGTATGTGGATCAGCTTTTTTGAGCAAATTGGCCGAACAACATACCAAGAAGCAGATAAGATCATTTCGCTATACGACGGTAATAGGCAGCGCCAAATAAAAGATGGTGCAGCGCCAGAAAAAGCATTTGTTGTACCTAATGGTATTAAAACAGTGCGCTTTATTGAAGCGCTTGATCAGCGTCCAAAACAGATACCACCGGTTGTTGGGTTAATTGGACGTGTAGTGCCTATAAAAGATATTAAAACCTTTATACGTGCGATTAAAGAAGCGCAATCGATATTACCAGAGGTCGAAGGCTGGATCATCGGCCCTTATGAAGAAGATCCGCAATATTACAAAGAGTGTGAACTACTTGTAGGCAGCCTTGATTTACAAAACAGTGTTAAGTTTTTAGGTATGCAAGATATTACCAAAATTTTGCCTAAGCTCGGAATTGTTGCTTTAACCTCGATTTCCGAAGCGCAGCCTTTAGTACTTTTAGAAGCAATGGCGGCCGGTGTGCCTGTACTTGCTAGTGATGTTGGCTCGTGCCGCGAAATAATCGAAGGCGGAACCGATGAAGATAAAGCATTAGGTAAAGCCGGTGAAGTTGTCTCAATTGCTTCACCTAGCGAAACAGCACAACAAATATCAAACATGCTAACAAATGAGCAAGCTTGGCTTGAGTATCAAAAAAGTGGTTTAGACCGCGTACAAAAATTTTATGACGAGAGCCACATGTTTGCCCGTTACGATAAACTTTATAAGGATACAATGGCATGGCCGGAATAGGTTTTGAGATACGAAAAATTCTCAAAAAAAATACCCTGCTCTCAGTTTTTGAAGCATACGGCTACGCAGGTTTAATAGGCTCAGGCCCCTGGCTGCTCTCTATTGTAGCGTTAATGCTAATTGGTATTTTAAGTTTAGGAATTGTATTACCTAAAGTACTTATTATTCAATTTTTAACACTTGTTACCTACATGATGGCCGCCTCACTTATTTTAACGGGTGGCTTGCAGTTATTACTAACTCGGTTTATTGCCGATTTGTTTTTTCAAAAAGAAGAGGCAAAAGTACTCCCTAATTTACTTGGTGCACAGCTTGTAACAACAATAGCTGCTCTATTAGTCGGCTTAGCTGTATGGCCTATGCTCCCTATACCCGTTGTTACTAAGATTATAATTTTAGGTGCCTTTGTAAGCTTATGTAATCAGTGGCTTGGCGCTATTTTTCTATCGGGTATGAAAGAATACCGGTTAATTTTAATAACCATGCTAAGTGGTTACGCCTTTATGGTATTACTTGCATACTTATTAAGAGACTGGCAGTTAGATGGCTTATTTTTTGCGTTTTTTGCAGGCGAAGCTCTGCTCTTTTTTAGCTTTTTGTTTATGATTATTCGCCGTTATCCTGGTGAAAAACTTATAAGCTTTGACTTTTTAAGCAATAAAAAAGTGTATTACAGCCTATTCTTTTGTGGTCTGTTTTATAACATTGGTGTGTGGGCTGATAAAATCATTTTTTGGTATTCGCCAAGCACATCAATTCAAATTATTGGCACGTTAAGAGCTAGCCCAATTTACGACTTACCTATATTTTTAGCCTATTTGTCTATTATTCCCGGTATGGCAGTATTTTTAGTAAAAATGGAAACCGACTTTGTAGAAGAATACGACCGTTTTTACACAGCTATTCGTGGTGGCTCATCTCTTGAAGAGATCTACATATTAAAAGACAATATGATCCAAACTGCACGTGCCGGTTTATACGATATATTTAAAATTCAAGGTATTACCGTTGCCTGCTTATTATTATGGGGTGAGCAAATACTTACCTTTATTGGCATTGATCCAAACTATAAAACGCTTTTATTTATTGATGTAGTCGGTGTAGGGGTACAAGTTATATTTTTATCTATTTTAAATATTTTGTTTTATTTAGATAAACGCTCAACAGTGCTATTTTTAGCGGGGTTATTTTTAGTAATCAATGTTGTTCTAACTTTGTTATCAATTGCTTTTGGACCGCAGTTTTATGGCTATGGCTTTGCATTAGCGACTATTATTACCTCGGTAGTAGGGTTGTTTTGGCTTTCAAAACAATTTGAAGATTTAGAATACGAAACGTTTATGCTGCAATAGCATAATATAAAAACTTAGCATAAAGGCTGTAAGCTACAGCCTTTATCGTTACGTTAAAAACTCTAATAAACCGCGCTCAAACCGACTAAGATACTTTGTTTTACGGGGTAATTTAAAATTGTCGCGCCAATGAGTTTGTTCTGATTCATTTTTCTTACAAAGCTCAATAACATCAGGGTGAATATAAGAATTACGCGCTATTGTTGGCGTATTCCCAAGCTTTGAAGACACTTCATCAAGCATTGTTTTTAATGTAATAGCGCCTTTTGCTTCATACACTTCTTTAAAAGCAATCACACTTGCTCGCCATGTTCTAAAGTGTTTTGCGCTAAATTCTTCACCCATTATATTTTGAATATACTGATTGATTTCAGTAGAGGTAACGTTAGAGCGCTCCCCCCCTTCTATATATTGAAACAAGTGTTGGCCGGGTAAGTCCTGAAGTTCCTTAATAACACTACTCAATGCTTTATCCGTTATATTTACTTCCCTTTCTTTGCCTGACTTTGCACGGTATTTTAATCTAATATTTTTACCTGTTAATTTTGCATGCCTTGATCTTAGGGTTGTCGCTCCGAAACTTTTATTTTGTTTTACATTACGTTCATTCCCCACCCGTAAAGCACCTAAATCCATTAATCTAACAATGGCTGCTAAAGTACGTTCATAATCGAGCTCATCACCTTGCAATGCTTCCATTAATTGAGCCCTAAGTAACGGCAGCTTATGTCCAAACACACTACAAGCTTGATACTTTTTAGCATCTTGTTGTTGTGTAAATAGTGGATGATACCGGTACTGTTTTCGTCCTTTACTGTCGTAACCTGTTGCTAAAATATGCCCATTTTCTTCAGGGCAAAACCATACACTTTTATAAGCAGGCGGGAACGCGAGTGAATTTAAGCGCTCAATAACGGCCTTCTCTTTAATTATTTTTCCTATTGGGTCAAAATACTGCCAATGTTTGTTTTTTTGCTTTCGGGTAATTCCGGGCAAACTATCATCAACGTAAATCAATTCCATCATTCCTCCTCAAGCATTTAAAAGAGATATTGTTAACTCGCTTAAGCTTATATTTCAAAGCATAGAATGTACCACTTTAAAATAACCTTAAACTGAACGACTTTATTGATATATAATCAAAAATTGAGCAAAAACAAAAATACGATATATATAATGGTTATTATAACTACGCTTATATTCTCCCTTAATTGGGCATGCTGTTTAAAAGGAGCATTCAATGGCTTTTGATTATGGATCGATTGATCTTGGACTAAAAAACCCCTTCAAACTTGAAGGTAAAGTAACAGCTGTAAGAGGACTCATTGAGTCTATAGCGGGTATCAGTTTACTTGTTATTGCTGCGGGCTCAGTAAAAGAAGATACAACCGCTGGATGGATTTTAATGGTGTTTGGCATGCTTATTTTAGCATTCGGCATTCGCTCACTTTCAAGTGGTATTTATGCAACTCTTAAATATTTTGTAGGCAGAAACCACCCTACTTCACTTGCTTATAACTACAGCAAATCACAAGCATCAACCGCCCAAGAAGAACAAAAAGAAGTAGCCTACACCGCGCAATCACTCGAAGAAATGCTGGTTGGTCGTAAAAACAGTACGTTTAAAGAGCCTAATGGTTTTTTATCACGTTTACTTCACAGCTTAATCCCTAAGTTATTATTCCTACCTTATCCTATTCGTAATGTTGCTCAGCGCTTATTTGGCTCATGGGTAAGTACCCTTGTTGCACTTATTGCTTATGGCCTTGTGGCATTTGTATCTTTATCGGGTTTTACCGGTGAAGCAGGCGAATTAGCATTTCCTGTTTATAGTGCCATATTAATGTTCTACGTGCTTTTTTCGTGGCGCTCTACGGGTAAACCTATTTCTAGGAACGCTGAAAAAAATATTGAAGCACTTGGTACCGGTGCACTCGCTAAAATTATTTCTTTATCTTTTATTCTACCAATCGCTATTGGCCTTTCGATGTCATGGCTGATGAAAGAACAACACATTAGCAAACAAGAAATAGATGGCTGGATTGAGCAACTACCTAGTCTTCATGCTGGCATGTACTTAATTGCGATTATTGTATTAGCCACTCTGAGCTGCGCAATTGCTTTTATTATGATTAAAGCGCGTTTAAATGCAGTTACCCCTTCTGCTGAAGTATCAGAACTACGTGAAAACTGGCAAGAGTCTGTTCATCCAGACGAAATTTTTATAAACCTAGACAACCTAGTAATGGCTAACCGTCGTTATAAAGAAGTACCTAACAGAGTTTATCGCGAATTAGATCCTAAGCTTCAAGAACAAATTGAAGGTAAAGGCGGTTTTAAAGGTGAAATGATCCAAGAGATTCAACCTAAACTGCACTCAATAGACTTAGGTAAAAACTTTACGCTAGCAAGGTTACTTGCTTTAGTAAGTGGTAACTTGCTTTATATTGTAGCGTTAGCATTTACTGTGTTTTTAGCGTATTCGTTTATTAATATTTATCATTACGTTGACGCTGCAAATATTAGTAGCTTTAAACAAGCATTTAATAACCAACATGTTATTCAATTTAGTGAGCTATTAATGACAAGCTTTCACTTATTGCTAATAGGTATACTTATTAAAGCATTTGCGCAATTGCTTACAAATACAGCTCATCTATTTTTTGCTGAAATGCAGTTTGAATCACTACTAGTGTACTTTAAATGCGAAGGCACATTTACTGAGTCTAAAATATCAACAGGTACTGGTATTCACGATAGTACTCGCTCAGAAAATACTTTAGTACGCAGTAGCATAACGCCTTGGATTATTGTTTCTCGTGTTATTTCTACTACGTTTGCAGCAACAGGTATGAAAAATCTTGAACATCCTCGCCATATTATGGAAATGCATAAAGACGAAGGACAATTACAAGCAATCAAAAAAGACGTTATCGCGTTCTTGAAAGACCGTGAATCTATCGCCTCAATCACCAGTGAGCGTGATTTAGGTAATGCGTCACAAATACATCAATTAAACCAGCAAACGCGTGCTATACCTACTCAGCAAGCGATAGCTAAAGATGACGAAGAAGCTGCAGGGTATTTAAGACAAGAAGAAAACTTATCTCCCGAGCCAAAGGGTTAATTAACTTAAACTCTGGATTATTAGTATTAATGCCACCTTGTAAATTAGGTGGCATTTTTTTATCCTTTATTAACCTCTATTCAATACCTTTTAACTTTACTACCTCTTTTATACTCAACAACATGATTAATATTGGATTAGTCCACAAAGCCCTTGCTTTATGTGCCAAAACACAAATAATGAAGTATTAATCACAGGGTAAGAATGAGGACAATGAGCTATATACTAACCACCCAATGTGCTGACGACGTAGGCTTAATAGCTAAAATCACAGGGCTTTGTCATAAAAATAATTTAAATATTACGCGTAACAACGAGTTTGTAGATAAAGACGCACAGCGATTTTTTATGCGCACAGAGCTTACAGGCGAGCCACAAAGCGACTTTTTAGATCAACTACGCGCACTGTTGCCACAAGGCGCTAAACTTGCCCTACATTGCGGTGCAAAAACTAAAGTAGTTTTACTTGCAACTAAAGAAGCCCATTGTTTAGGTGGTATGTTGCTAAAGCAATTTGAACAAACTCTTAATATTGAAGTATTAGCAGTTATTGCTAACTACGCTGATTTAGAGCCTTTAGCAAAAGGGTTTGATGTGCCCTTTCATGTTGTATCGCACGAAGGACTAACTCGTAGCGAGCACGATCAAAAAGTAGGTGATTTAATTGCCAGCTACCACCCTGATATTATTGGTCTTGCCAAATACATGCGTATTTTAAGCCCTGAATTTGTGGGTCGCTTCGAAGGCAAAATAATTAATATTCATCATTCATTTTTACCCGCATTTATTGGTGCTAAACCTTATCATCAAGCATTTGAGCGCGGCGTAAAAATTATTGGTGCTACCGCTCACTTTGTGAATAATGAGCTTGATGAAGGCCCTATTATTTTGCAGGATGTAACAAGCGTTACACATGCTAATACCGCCGAAATGATGGCTAAAATGGGTAAAGATGTAGAGAAAACAGTGTTTTGTAAAGCGCTCCAACTTGCATCAGAGCATAAGCTATTTATTAATGGTAATAAAACTGTAGTGTTTAGTTAACCTAATATCCTTCTTCGAAAATAAGCCCTAACTGTTTTATGTCTAACCTGAGTAGACTTACTACAGTTTGAGCTTATATCTAAATTATAATAATCGAAAACTGCATTCAATCACTTTCATTTAGACACTGAGCCTGCTTATAAATTCGTTTCTACAGGTAAACCTTGTTCTTTATAAATAATTCCACTTTTCATAACAAAGTCAACATTTTGCAATAAATTTATATAGCGCAAAACATCACCTTTTACTGCAATGATATCAGCGGTTTTACCAACAGAGACTGTACCCGTTTTCTTGCTAACTCCCATCATTACTGCAGGCCAGTATGTGGCTGCGCGAATTGTATCCATAGCACTTATATCCATTTGCTCAACCCAAACTGCCATTTCATTCCAAGTACTTTGACAATGAAACTTTGTCGGAATACCGCTGTCTGTTCCAATCAAAAAAACAACTCCAGCATCTTTTAATTGAGCAATTTTTCGTTTTAATGTTGGCTTTCTTAATGGGGTTAATTGCATATATTCTAGTTGTCCAACATTTTTAAGGGAGTTCTGGATATCACTTATCGTGTCTGATTTTAGACCTCGTTGCCAGCATTTACTATCTAGCTTTTCCGGGTTAGCAACCGTTTGCTGATAATTCCATAAACCTTCAACTGTTGGAGTCCAAAATAATGGACCACCGGCAACTCTACCTGTGGCCGTACGCTCTTTCAGCATATTAACAATATCTTCAGGGTACTCAGGTGCAGTAGTTAACCCTGTGTGCTCAAAGTTATCAACTCCGATTTCAAGCCCTCGTCTTATTTCATCAGGCCTATGTGAATGAGCTACAACTTTCAAGCCTCGCTTATGTGCTTGCTCAACGATCGCTTGTGCCTCTTTAAGCGTCATTTTATCTTGATCTATTAGCTTAACTATATCCATTCCAGCGTCTGCTAATTTATTAACTTTTCTTTTTGCATCACTAACACCATTTATACCCCATCGAAATGCTTTAGCCCCTGAATATGCTTCATGCTGTAAAAATGGCCCTGATACATATAAGTTTGGGCCTGGAATATCACCATTATTTATTCTGTTTTTTATGCTAACGGTATCTGCCAGTGGTGCGCCTAAATCCCGAGCACTTGTAACACCTGCGAGTAATAATTGCAGTGCACTTGCTGGCATAATTTCATCTGACAATCGATTTAGATAGGTTTTATCCCAATGTACATAATCTGAATGACCATTTAACATTAAGTGAGCATGATTTTCCCAAAGCCCTGGCAGTACATCCATTCCCTCAGTTGAAATTATTTTAAAGCTGCTTGGCACATCTAAGCTTTCAATAGTTCCTACCTGTTGAATGATTCCATTTTCAATCAATATCACACTATTTGCGATTGGTTGATTACCAAAACCATCAATTAACCGCCCCCCAACTAAAGCGGTTTTCTCTGCTAAGGTAGAAAAAGAAACGAAACTGGCAATTAAAAATAGATAACCCAATCTAATTTTAGACATAATAATCCCTTTAAGTATTTTTTTGATTGCTTTTTGATTACTTATTGCTCTATTTATTTACAGTACATGCAAAAAAAAAGCTAGTCGAATAAAAATGAAAAGAAAAGGATGAAACGACAAAAAAAGAGGCTTAGCCTCTTTTTGTATAAAAATTATGCCTGCTCTATTGGCTCGAGTTTTAATTTAGCGGCAATTAAAACGGCTTGGGTACGATTGTACACGCCGAGTTTTCTAAATATGGCTGTAATGTGTGCTTTTACTGTTGCTTCTGATATGTGCAGTTCATAAGCAATTTGCTTATTAAGTAAACCTTCGTGCAGATATTGCAGCACTCGGTATTGTTGAGGTGTTAATGAGGCAACTTGCGCTGCTATTTCTCGGTCTTCACCTTCAATTTCAGCTACTTTGTTTTTTAACTCTTTTGGTAGCCATGTATCGCCTTCAAGTATTTGGTTAATTGCACTGGCAATATCATCAGACGATGACGATTTAGGAATAAAACCCATAGCGCCGTAACCCATTACTTTAGAAACTATATTAGCGTCTTCACTACCCGAAACAACGGCAATAGGTAAGCTTGGGTATTCTTCTCTAATACGAATAAGACCATATAAATCACCATTACCTGGCATGTGAAGGTCTAGCAGTAATATATCAAGATCCTCTTGCTCGCTTAACACTTGCAGTGTGCTGTCAAAATCGGATGATTCAAAAACCTCTAAACCTTCAAATTTTGCGCTCAGTGCGCCCTTTAGTGCTTCACGAAATAACGGATGGTCGTCCGCTATTAAAAACTGACTCATGGTTCACTCCTAATAAATTCGGCTGCCAGTTAGGTATAAAACCCTTACTGACAGCCGATATACTACGTTTAGAATCAACTTGTAATCAAGTTTTTAACGCACATTTAACGATTTAATCTGTTCTCGATTAGTTCATCGACTACAGATGGATCTGCAAGCGTTGACGTATCACCGAGTTGTTGGTGCTCATTTGCAGCGATTTTACGTAAAATACGACGCATAATCTTACCTGAGCGCGTTTTAGGTAAACCTGGAGACCATTGAATCATATCTGGCGATGCTATTGGGCTAAGCTCTTTACGAACCCAGTTACGTACCTCTTTGGTTAACTCATCGCTTACTGTTACACCTTCGTTAGGTGTAATATAAACATAAATACCTTGGCCTTTAATATCATGCGGGTAACCCACTACTGCAGCTTCTGCTACTGCTTCGTGTGCAACTAACGCACTTTCAATTTCGGCAGTACCTAAGCGATGGCCTGATACGTTAAGTACATCGTCCACACGTCCTGTGATCCAGTAATAACCGTCTTCATCACGACGACAACCATCACCTGTAAAGTAGACACCTGGGTAGGCGCTAAAATAAGTTTGTTCAAAACGTTCATGGTCGTTGTAAACAGTTCGCGCTTGTGATGGCCAGCTATCTAAAATAACTAAATTACCGTCCACAGCACCTTCAAGGTTATTCCCCTCAGCATCAAATAATGCTGGCGCAATACCAAAAAATGGATGGGTCGCAGAGCCAGGCTTTGTATCAGTTGCACCCGGTAGAGGCGTAATCATTATGCCACCGGTTTCTGTTTGCCACCACGTATCAACAATCGGACAATTAGATTTACCAATACTCTCGTAATACCACGTCCATGCTTCTGGATTTATTGGCTCACCAACCGAGCCTAAAATACGTAAACTATCGCGATGTGACGAAGCTGTTGGCTCATCACCTTTCGCCATTAGCGCACGAATTGCTGTAGGCGCAGTATATAAAATAGTTACACCGTGTTTATCAACAATTTCGCCCATACGTCCTGCAGTTGGATAAGTTGGTACACCTTCAAATAATACTTGTGTACAACCGTTTACTAATGGCCCGTATGCAATATAACTGTGGCCTGTGATCCAACCTACATCGGCACTACACCAATACACATCGTCTTCTTTTAAATCAAATACGTATTCATGTGTCATTGATGAGTAAACTAAGTAGCCACCAGTAGTATGCACAACACCCTTCGGCTGACCTGTTGAACCTGATGTATATAAAATAAACAATGGATCTTCAGCGTTCATTGGCTCTGGTTCACACTTTGCTGGTAAATCAGCAACTAGGTCATGCCACCATATATCGTGCTCATTCCAATCAACTTCACCGCCGGTTAATTGGTGCACAATAACATGCTCAATTGAGGTTACAGTTTCTTGCGCTACCGCTTCATCTACATTTGCTTTTAATGGAACACAATTACCTGCTCTGCGCCCTTCATCTGAAGTAATAACAATTTTGGCACCCGAATCTCGAATACGATCTGCAATCGCAGAAGGTGAAAAGCCACCAAATACAACCGAATGAATAGCACCAATACGTGCACAAGCCTGCATTGCATAAACAGCTTGAGGCGTCATAGGCATATAAATCGCTACACGATCACCTTTTTGAACACCTAGCTTTTTTAAACCATTGGCAAACTTGGCTACTTCATCATGCAATTGTTGATAAGTGATATTCTCACTTTGAGATGGGCTGTCACCTTCCCAAATAAGCGCAGTTTTGTCTGCTTTGGTTTTTAAGTGACGATCGATACAATTGTACGAAGCATTAAGGTAGCCATCCTCATACCATTTAATATTTATATGGCCTTTGTCGAATGATGTGTTTTTAACTTTTGTATAAGGGGTAGACCAATCAAGACGTTTGCCATGCTCACGCCAAAAACTTTCTGGGTCATCAATAGATTGCTTGTAAAGCGTATTATATTTATTTTTATCTACAAGAGTCGCATCTTTAATATGCGCAGGAACTGGATAGATACTTTGTGACATCTTAGTCTCCATTTAAATTACTTGCCTTAAGCTTTTATCAAGGATTACTCAGCAGTGCTACATTAAGTATTAGACCTTAGTTGTACACCCCTTCAATTTCCTCATTTGTAGTTTATAATCCTTCTGCTTTCAATTTTTTTACATAAATAATACAACGCGTTAAATGTAAGTAAATACAAACTAATCTGCTCTCAAACCTTAGTCTTATAGACCAATAGGTAATTGAGTAAATATTGCACATATTCAACAGTGTTGTCGTACTCTAATAAAGATATTTTGTTGTACTTACTAAAATGCTTTATTTAACGAATGAAAATAGAAAGTGAATTGAAAGCCAAATTAACAACCCTTTTTATTCGTAAGTAATACTCGTAGCAAGTAATACAAATATCTATGAAAAAAAAGTAATAAATAACAAGTAGCCTTTAAAGGACACCACAATGAAATTTACCCCATTAAAAACATTGGCAGCAAGCGCTGTACTATGTGCACTATCAAGTACTGCATACGCGGCAACTGCTGCAAAAATTGGTGATACCGAATTTACTTACGGTGGATACATTAAACTCGACTCTATGTGGAGTGATTATTCAGCGGGTGCGCCTGCAGGTTCAAACGTAGGTCGTGACTTTTACGTACCAAGTACGCTAACAGTTGGCGACGATAACAGCTCAGATGCTGTGTTTGATATGCATGCTCGCGAGTCACGCTTTAACTTTGGCACAGCCACTGTTATGGATAACGGTAAGACCGTTAACACTAAAATTGAGATTGATTTTTTAGCCTCAGCTGCTGGCGGCAATGAACGTGTATCAAACTCTTATGCTCCACGTATTCGCCATGCGTTTGTGACATACGACGGTTGGTTATTTGGTCAAACATGGTCTAACTTTCAAAACGTGGGTGCCCTTGCTGAAACGCTTGATTTTGTAGGCCCAGCTGAAGGCACTATATTTGTTCGCCAATCGCAAATTAAATATACCACTGGCGCATGGTCTTTCTCATTAGAAAACCCAGAAAGTACAATTTCTACTACTAGCGGTATGGTAGTAACTGATGATGCATCATTGCCTGACTTTACAGCTCGTTACACACACAAAGCTGATTGGGGTAACATTGTTGTTGCAGCGCTTGCTCGCCAACTAACTTATAAAGTAGGCAGTGTTGATGCAGATGAAACATCTTTTGGTATTAGTGCGTCGGGTAAAATAAACCTTGGTGAAGACAACCTTAAATTTATGCTTACTCAAGGTAAAGGCTTAGGCCGTTACGTAGGCTTAAACGTTGCTCACGGCGCAGTACTTAATGGCGATGAACTAGATGCCATTGATTCGACTTCTGGTTTTGTTGCTTACCAGCACAAGTGGACAAGCCAATGGCGTTCAACGTTCTTATACTCTTTCTTCTCTGCTGATAACAACACTGATTTATTAGCTATTTCTGGTGATCCAACTGAATCAAGCCAAAGCTATAGCGCTAACATTTTATATTCCCCTGTTAAACGTCTAACATTTGGAGCTGAGCTAAAACATGCTGAGCGTGAAACTGAAAGTGGCGTAGATGGCGATTTAGATCGTTTACAATTCTCTGTTAAATACTCTTTTTAATAACTAAAAAGCTAACTACTTTAAAAAAGCGGCCTAGGCCGCTTTTTTTATAATTCAATTTAAGTTAAAAAAAACAACCATATTTTTATAAGTCATATCGCTTATCCTAATCAGAATATTATTTACAGACTAAGTAATTTTCCCTAAAACAGCGTAAACGCGTTTACAAATGATAATAGTTTTTGTTTGAGTTTGTTAATTCTAAATAGTAGAATGTCCCAATTATTTAAATAAACTCAAATAATATTAAATATTAATTAAGGGAAAACATGAAACTCAATCGCACTTTTGCACTTTCTTCATTAGTTTTAGCTATGGGTTTTTCAGCTCAAGCGCAAGAAACACCAACTAAGAACACAGTTGAAAATAACAATGAACAAATGGAAGAAATATTAATAGTAGGTGTACGCCAAGATCGAGTTAGCCAAGGTGCTACCGGTTTAACTATGGAGCTTAACGAAACACCACAATCTATTAGTGTAATTGGCGCAGAGCAACTTCAAAACTTTGCAGCAAATAGTATTAATGACGCATTGAAAATGGCTACGGGTATTACTGTAGAACAAGGTGAAACTAACCGCACACGATACACGTCTCGTGGTTTTGATATTAAAAGCACTCAAGTTGATGGTGTTGGTCTACCTAATAACTGGGGCCTCGTTACTGGTGCTATGGAAAGCTACGGTTATGAAAAAATAGAAGTTATTCGTGGTGCTAATGGGCAATTAACAGGCGTTGGTAATGCAGCTGGTACTATTAATTATGTTCGAAAACGCCCAACAAATGAGAATGAAGGTGAAGTAGGTATTTCTGTAGGTACTTATGGTTTAAAGCGCTTACAAGCTGATTATTCATTTTTATTAACAGATTCTGGTAGCTGGGCTGCACGTGTTGTTGGGGCTGCAGAAAGCTCTGATTCATACCTTGATGGTTTAGAAAACGATCGTACTTACTTCTCTGCTGTAGTTGATGGACAACTTACTGGTAATTCAACACTTTCATTTGGTGCTTCACATCAAGATGCGAATACAGATGGAACCATGTGGGGAGGATTACCACTTTCATATGCCGATGGTACACAAGCGCAGTGGGATGTAAGTACAAGTACAACCCAAGAGTGGACTAAATGGGATACTCTCAATACCACAGCTTTTATTGAATATACTTATGTATTCGATAATAACTGGGAAATTAAAACAACTTACAACTACCAAGACTCAGAAGATCAAAGTAAATTACTTTACCTTTATGACGCTTATGGAATGTTTGATAGTGAAACTAATTTAGGCTTAGTCAGTATTCCTGGACGATATGATACAGAATTCTCAGCTGATTTATTTGATATAACAGCTAAAGGTGAGTACAGCTTGTTTGGTCAAGAGCATGAGTTAATGCTTGGTGGTAGTATTTCACAAAGTACATCTTACTCTTTTACTAACTCTTACGATGAAGCAACAACTGAAGCTTATGGTTTAGCGCCTGCTTTTCCATACGCATTAGATGCGATTGCTGAACCTATTTGGGGTGAACGGACTAAGTATGCTGATATTGATGTTACTTTGAAGCGTTTTTTTGGTTCTACTAAATTAAACCTAACAAGTGACTTATTTGTTATTGCGGGCTTTAACGCTATCGATTATGAGCGTACAGGCTTTAGCCAAGGCGTTGATATAGATAATGATGAAAGTGAGGTAAGCCCTTACCTTGCAACAACGTATGCAATTAATGATGATGTTAATGTATATGTAAGCTATTCCGATATTTATCAGCCACAAGAGCAGTACGATTACGATGGTAACTTTTTAGATCCAAGTAAAGGTGTTAATTACGAAGTTGGAGTGAAAACTCAATGGTTTGATGATCAACTACTTGCAACCTTTGCCGTATTTAGTGCAAAACAAGATAATATTGCAACTTATGCAGGGCTAAACGCATCTGGATTTACTTACTATAAAGGAGCTGATCAAGATACCCAAGGCTTTGAATTAGAATTAACCGGACACATAACTGATGATCTAAATGCTGTATTTGCATATACATACTTAGATATAAATGATGACGCAGGCGACAGTTCTCATGAATGGGAACCTGAAAATGTTGTTAATTTTTCATTAGATTATACGCTGCCTCAACTACCTGAGTTTCAGTTTGGTTTAGCCGGTAAATGGCAATCAAAAACAGAAAATATAGCCAGCAATGTTAAGCAGGATTCTTATTTACTTATGAACGCATTTGCTCGATGGGATGCTAGCGAAGACTTATCAATTCAAGCTAACATTGATAACATCACAGATGAAAAACATATTACTAGCTTAGCTAATGTCGGTTTTTATGGCTCTCCTATTAGCGGAAAAGTTAGCTTAACTTATCGCTTTTAAAGTTCTATTTTAATTAGGTCGCATTCTTTAACTATTAGGGCGTGCTTATCTTTGGTGGTTGAATTTGCAGCAGCATGTTTGGTTTTTAGGCAAGGCAGAGCCTATATAGTGTGGTTACTCCCCATAAATAGGCAATAACGCAGCATAAATACCAAATATGCGCTGCCCTTTGGGTTCTTTCTAGGGACGATTAACTCTTTGTTGCCTACATGGATGTAGGTAAGGGGCGTGAGCAGGACGCGGAAGCTTTGCTCGATTTTTACTTAGTCCACTAGGTTACAAATCTCACGCCGCGATTTAACCGCCCCTAGATTGAACAAATTTTAATCCACAAAGATCAACACGCCCTAAAGAATGCTTTTATCTGATTAAAACGTATAGCGTATGATCGCTCTGCTCTTCATTTAGTATAGTAATTACTAATGCAGTGCCTACTCATGCGCTATGTAACCGTATATTTTTATCCGCTTTAAGTTTTTAATAACAAAAAAAACGCTAATCATTACTGATTAACGCTTTTTAAAGCTCGGGTCAAATCAAGCTTAAAAACTCATTTTGATGCTGTTAAAGGTCAGCGTCATCGCCTAACTTATCTTCACCATCTTCTGGTTCAATAGTTGCTTTTAGTAAAAGCATTTCGCGTAACTTGCCTTCAATCTCATCTGCAATTTCTGGGTTTTCTTTCAAAAACTTAATTGAGTTAGATTTACCTTGGCCAACTTTGTTGCCACAGTAGCTATACCAAGCACCTGCTTTTTCAACAATTTTGTGCTTAACACCTAAGTCAATTAACTCGCCTTGCTTAGAAATACCTTCACCATACATGATGATAAATTCAGCTTGTTTAAACGGCGGCGCAACTTTGTTTTTAACAATTTTAACGCGTGTTTCGTTACCAACAACTTCATCGCCTTCTTTAACAGAACCAATACGACGAATATCAATACGAACAGATGCGTAAAACTTAAGTGCATTACCACCTGTTGTTGTTTCTGGGTTACCAAACATAACACCAATTTTCATACGGATTTGGTTAATGAAAATACATAACGTGTTAGAGCGTTTAATGTTACCAGTAAGCTTACGTAATGCTTGTGACATTAAACGTGCTTGTAAGCCCATGTGCGAGTCGCCCATGTCGCCTTCAATTTCAGCTTTTGGTGTAAGTGCAGCAACCGAGTCAATAATAACAACGTCTACCGCGCTTGAGCGCACTAACATGTCACAAATTTCTAATGCTTGCTCACCGGTATCTGGTTGCGATACAAAAAGCTCATCAATGTTAACACCAAGCTTTTGTGCATAAACTGGATCTAGAGCATGCTCAGCATCAATAAAGGCACATGTTTTGCCTTCTTTTTGTGCTTCTGCGATAACTTGTAAAGTAAGCGTTGTTTTACCAGATGACTCAGGTCCGTATACTTCAACAATACGTCCCATAGGTAAACCACCTATGCCTAAAGCAATATCAATACCTAATGAGCCTGTAGATACAGATTCAATGTTTAACGCTTTGTTATCACCCAATTTCATAATTGAGCCTTTACCAAATTGACGTTCAATTTGTGATAGTGCTGCGTCCAACGCTTTTTGTTTGTTATCGTTCATTTTATTCTCCAAATCCAGCTAATGGAATCAAGTATACTGTATGAAATCACAGTATCAAGCTAATTTTTTTATTTTATCTCATCTATTACACTTTTCAATGCAAATACAATAGCTTGCAGTCTAACTTGAGCCCTATCGCCAGAGAATACTTGTTTAAAGGTCAGTACTTTGTCATTAATTTGTATGCCAAACCACACAAGCCCCACAGGTTTGCCATCAGTTGCCCCGCCAGGTCCTGCAATACCCGATACAGCTATAGATATATTTGCATTTGTTGCTTTAATAGCACCTAATGCCATTTCACGCACTGTTTCTTCGCTCACAGCACCGTACTTTGCTAATGTGCTTGCACTTACATTTAGCAAATCTTGCTTTGCTTGGTTGCTGTAAGTCACAAATGCACGGTCAATATAAGTCGAGCTTCCGGGCGTATCTGTAAGGGCATAACTCACTCCGCCACCAGTACATGACTCAGCACTAGTGATCCATAAGCATTTATCCGTTAAAATAGCGCCTAATTGCGCAGCAAGTGTTTTAATCTCTTGATGTAATTCCATATTCAGCCTTTGGGTAAATACATGTCGTTTGATCTTTATGCACCACACACTATAAAACAACAAACCCCTATGATGCAGCAGTATCTAAAAATAAAATCAGAGCATCGCGATATTTTATTGTTTTATCGTATGGGCGATTTTTACGAACTCTTTTTTGATGACGCTAAACGCGCCGCTCAATTACTCGATATTTCGCAAACACATCGCGGTAAAGCCGGTGGCGATCCTATCCCTATGGCGGGCGTGCCTTATCATGCAGTAGAAAACTACCTAGCACGCTTAGTCCAAATGGGTGAATCAGTGGCTATTTGTGAGCAAGTTGGTGACCCTGCAACTAGTAAAGGTCCTGTCGATCGTAAAGTTGTTCGTATAGTTACACCTGGTACAATTTCTGACGAAGCGCTTTTACAAGAACGACAAGACAACCTCCTTACCAGCGTTTGGCAAAGTAAAAAAGGTCTGTACGGTATCGCGTACCTTGATATTAACTCTGGTCGCTTTAACGTTGTAGAGGTTAACACCGACGAAGCCTTTAGCTCAACTATTCAGCGCTTAGCTCCGGCAGAACTTCTGTATAGCGAAAGCTTTGAAAACTTTCATTTAATTGAGCATATAAAAGGTGCCCGCCGCCGCCCAGAGTGGGAGTTCGACTTAGATACGGCCGAGCACTTATTATGCGATCAGTTTGGTACTAAAGATTTAGTTGGTTTTGGTGTTGATAAAGCCCACAGCGCGCTTGTTGCTGCCGGTTGTTTAATGCAATACGTAAAAGATACACAACGTATTGCACTGCCACATATTCGTGCAATTACACTTGAGCACAACGAACACGCTGTTATTTTAGATGCCGCTACTCGTAAAAACTTAGAACTTACCGTTAATTTATCAGGTGGGTTTGAAAATACACTTGCCCAGGTACTTGATAAAACAGCAACACCTATGGGCTCTCGTTTACTTAAGCGCCGTATTCATACACCTGTACGTAATAAAGACGAGCTAAATTCTCGCTTAAATGCAATTAGCGCTATTTTAGATGTACAACTGTGCGGCGAATTACACGAATCATTAAAAGAGATTGGTGATGTAGAGCGTGTTATTGCACGCCTAGCTTTATGCACAGCTCGCCCGCGCGATTTAACTCGCCTTCGCAGCGCATTACAAGCACTTGCGCCACTGCATACTTTGTTAGGTGATGCTAACGATCCTCGTATTACAGGTATTATCAAGCACTCGCCTGAGCTCCCTGATTTACAAGAGTTATTAGAACGTGCAGTGATAGAAAACCCACCGGTACTTATTCGTGACGGTGGCGTTATTGCCCCTGGTTACAACAGCGAACTAGATGAGTGGCGTAACTTAAGTAAAGGTGCAACCGATGTACTTGATCAACTAGAGTTACGTGAACGCGAACGCACGGGTATTAGTACGCTTAAAATTGGTTATAACCGCGTACATGGCTTTTTTA
This sequence comes from Pseudoalteromonas sp. NGC95, assembly GCF_015864705.1. NCBI lineage: Bacteria > Pseudomonadati > Pseudomonadota > Gammaproteobacteria > Alteromonadales > Pseudoalteromonadaceae > Pseudoalteromonas > Pseudoalteromonas sp. NGC95. The sequence goes on along the minus strand of NZ_JADYWR010000008.1, from coordinate 68,052 downwards.
TTGAAGTAAGCCGCGCCAATGCCCACTTAGTGCCAGCCGACTACATTCGTCGCCAAACGCTCAAAAATAACGAACGCTATATTATTCCTGAGCTTAAAGAGCACGAAGATAAGGTACTTGGTAGCCAATCAAAAGCCTTAGCGCTTGAAAAGCAACTATACGAAGAGCTGTTCAGATTTATCGCTCCACATATTGAACAGCTGCAAATGATGGCAGCAGCACTGGCCGATTTAGACGTGTTAAATAACTTGGCCGAACGTGCATTTGCACTCAATTATGCAAAACCAGAACTGTGCGATAACGACAATATAAGCATTAAGCAAGGTCGTCACCCTGTTGTTGAACAAGTAATGAAAGAACCGTTTATTGCTAACCCTGTTGAATTAAACAGCCAACGTAAAATGTTGATTATTACGGGTCCAAACATGGGCGGTAAATCAACCTATATGCGCCAAACAGCACTTATTGTACTAATGGCTCACATTGGCAGTTATGTACCTGCAGACAGCGCTAAAATAGGTAATATTGACCGCATATTTACACGTATTGGTGCTAGCGATGATTTAGCATCAGGTCGCTCAACCTTCATGGTAGAAATGACCGAAACAGCGACTATTTTAAATAATGCCACGGCGCAGTCTTTAGTGTTAATGGATGAAATTGGTCGCGGTACAAGTACCTACGATGGGCTCTCGCTTGCGTATGCAACAGCCGATCATTTAGCGTCAAAAATATCAGCTAAAACATTATTTGCTACGCACTACTTTGAGTTAACAGAACTTGCTGAACAAACAACAGGCCTGGTAAACGTGCACCTTGATGCAATAGAGCATAACGATACAATCGCCTTTATGCATACAGTACTTGATGGCGCAGCAAGCAAGAGCTTTGGCTTACAGGTAGCTGCTCTTGCGGGTGTGCCAAAAGCTGTTATTGCACAAGCAAAGCAAAAACTTAAGTTACTTGAAAATCATCAAAGCGTTACTGCACCAAATACTGAGCAACAAGCCTTTACTTTTAATAATGAAGTTGCTCAAAATACACCTTCAGAAGTAGAAGAACAATTAAGCGCAATTGACCCTGATAATTTATCGCCACGCCAAGCGCACGATTTATTATATAAACTAAAAGCATTGTTGTAATTTATATCATCTAATTTACAAGCATAAAAAAAGCCGAAGAATAAATTCTTCGGCTTTTTAACACACATAGTCTCTTAAACTATTTAACCCGTTACGAAAACTGATTAAACAAGCTATCTGTACTTAAACCTTCTTGTTGCAAAATGTCTTTCAAACGACGTAATGCTTCTACCTGAATTTGTCTTACACGCTCACGTGTTAAGCCTATTTCACGACCTACATCTTCAAGTGTAGATGGCTCGTAGCCAAGTAATCCAAATCGACGAGCTAACACTTCGCGTTGTTTAGGGTTTAATTCACCTAACCAATCTACAATATGTTTATTAATATCATTATTTTGTACTTCGCCTTCAGGGCCTGCACTTTTTTCATCTGGGATGATATCAAGCAGTACACTGTCGTTTTCACCACCAATCGGCATATCAACCGATGCTATTCTCTCGTTTAAACGTAGCATTTTAGTTACGTCTTCAACGGGTCTGTCTAGGCAAGCTGCAATTTCGTCAGCTGTTGGCTCATGGTCAAGCTTTTGAGTTAATTCACGTGCTGTACGTAAGTAAACATTAAGCTCTTTAACTACATGGATAGGTAAGCGAATGGTGCGAGTTTGATTCATAATGGCACGTTCAATTGTTTGACGTATCCACCATGTAGCGTAAGTAGAAAATCTAAAGCCACGTTCAGGGTCAAATTTTTCAACAGCGCGAATTAAGCCTAAGTTACCTTCTTCAATTAAATCGAGTAGAGCAAGGCCACGGTTATTGTAACGGCGTGCTATTTTAACAACTAAACGTAAGTTACTTTCAATCATACGTTTGCGTGAGGCTTCACAACCTCGAAGTGATTTGCGAGAAAAAAACACTTCTTCTTCTGCGCTAAGCAAAGGAGAAAAACCAATTTCGCCTAAATAAAGTTGGGTTGCATCAAGGTTTTTAGTTACTTCTTCTTTTGCAAAGATTTCATCGTCTTCTACTTTATCTAGTAAAGTTGTGCTTTCATCAGCAGCGATGTCATCGAATTTTTCGTCAGTCGTAGTGTGTTTGTCAAGTTTTGCTGCGCTAGCCATAAGCCTTCTCCCGAGCAATTATCAATACCTGAAAATTAGGGTAGGTATTTAGCAGGATTGACAGCTTGCCCTCGGTAGCGAATTTCAAAACGAAGCGCGGTGACCGGAGATTCTGAATTACCAATTTCTGCTATTTTTTGTCCTGCCTTAACCTTCTGCTTTTCTTTAACAAGTAATTTCGAGTTATGTGCATAAGCACTTAGGTAATCATCATTATGTTTCAATATGATTAAACTACCATAACCTCGTAGAGCGTTACCCGCGTATACCACTGTTCCTTGTGCCGCAGCTAAGACTGAAGCCCCTTTACGATTAGTAATCTGTAAACCTTTATAACCGTTTTCCTTATTAGAAAAGCGTTTTGTAATTTTGCCCTTTGCAGGCCAAAACCAATTAACTTTACTGCTCGACAAACGTTTAGCATTACTAACTTTGTTACTGGCTTGTTTCTGAACATACTCTCGTTGTTTTGGAGGATCAAGCTCTTTCTTTAATATTATGTTATTTTTTTGTGTGTTTTTTGTAGACTTTTTACTCGAATTCGTATATTTTTCATCCCTTTTTGTTTTTTCGGGCTTGGGGATTAAGGAGATGTTTTGCCCAGGGAAAATTGTGTAAGGTGATGGAATTGAATTGTTTTTTGCAAGTAATCTAAAATCTTTACCGGCGCTAAAGGCTATCGAATAGAGCGTATCACCTTTTTGCACCTTATAAATATCGCCATTTATGTTAATGGTGTGACCTAAATCATTAACATTATTATTTAGGCTGCTAACAGGCGCTGGAATATGGCGAGAAGAGCAACCAGAAAGAAAAACACCAACAAATATAGTTACATACAGTAAAAACTGTTTATTCATTGTATTTTTCTCCCAAATTAGACAATTGATATTTTTAACGCTTAACGCAATAAAAAGTACGCTAGCGCAATTAATACCACTAATCCCCAACCAAGTATTTCAATATATTGACGTAATTTTGCTTCCATTTTAGCCCCGCCCCACTTCATTAAGGCTGAAACTAAAAAGAATCGCGCACCACGTCCAATCGCTGATGCGAGTAAAAATGGCAAAAATGCCATTTGTAAAACACCTGCGCCAATGGTAAATACTTTATATGGTATAGGCGAAAAACCAGCTAAAAACACAACCCAAACACCGTAATCTTTAAACCAATTTAATGCGATATCAAACTTTTCTTGCCAGTGCATTTGTGCAATCAATGGCTCAACAACGGGTTCAAATAGCCAAAACCCAAGCAAGTAACCAACTACTCCACCAACAACCGATGCTATTGTGGCAAAGCTTGCAAAACGCCACGCTTTTTTGGGCTGTGCAAGCGACATAGGTGCAAGCATTACATCGGGTGGTATCGGAAAAAAAACTGACTCTGCAAAGCTCATTGCAGCTAAATAACGTTCCGCATGGCGGTGCTTTGCCCACACTAGGGCCATATCGTATAACTTGGTAAACAACTTCAAAATGAATTCCTATTCAATATCGCCAGGTACTAACGGCACAAATCTAACGGGAGCAATAACATGCTCTTTATAATTATCGCCTTCGCGAATAACCATTACTAATTTTTGATCGCTCTCACCAATGGGCGCTAATAACACGCCTCCATCGACTAACTGAGCAAGTAAGTCTTGCGGAACTTTAGAAGCCGCAGCAGTCACTATAATACCATCAAAAGGTGCTTGTGATTGCCAGCCTTGCCAACCATCACCATGCTTCATGGTTACATTATATAAATCGAGTTGTTGCAATCGACGCTTTGCCTGCCACTGAAGCGTTTTAATACGCTCTACCGAATAAACTTTTGTAAACGTTTTGGCTAATATTGCAGTTTGATATCCAGAGCCAGTACCAATTTCCAGCACTTTATTGCGTACACCAGCTAAGCGAAGTAGCTCTGTCATGCGCGCTACTATATAAGGCTGGGAAATAGTTTGCCCTTGCCCAATAGGTAGCGCCGTATTTTCATAAGCTTTGTGTTTTAGCACATCGTCTACGAATATATGTCGCGGAATATCAGCTATAGCACTCAGTACTTGTGTATCTTCAACGCCTTCGCGCTTTAGTAAGTCAGATAGCGCTTTTGCACTGCGGGTATAATTAGCGAGCACGATTAATCTCCAAATCGGCTAACCAGTCTCCTACTGCTTTTAGGCTGTCTTTGGCTGTCATATCAACACTTAATGGCGTAACTGAAGCATAACCGTTATTGATTGCATAAAAGTCGGTACCCTCACCTGCATCACTTTCTATGCCCAGCGACCCATACCAATAAATATCTCGACCCCAAGGATCGGTTTGTTTGGTCATGGTTTCTGCTTTATGACGAGCACCTAAACGTGTTACTTGCACCCCTTTTAATTCACTTAATGGAATATCTGGCACATTTATATTTATTATTTGATCTTTTGGAAGCGGATGCGAAGCCAAACCTTTAATAATATTTACGGTAACAGCAGCGGCTGTTTCAAAATGCTCGCCCTTATGTGAGCAAAGCGATACTGCAATTGCAGGCAGCCCCAAATGGCGACCTTCAGTTGCAGCGGCAACAGTACCGGAATAAAGCGTGTCATCGCCTAAATTAGCACCATGGTTAATACCTGCAACAACAAGGTCTGGTTTTTCATCAGCTAACTGATTTACACCTAAATGCACACAATCAGTAGGTGTGCCATTAACCGACATAAAACCATTTTCGAGTGTAGTCGCTCGTAGCGGGTTCATTAATGTTAAAGAATTACTTGCGCCACTACAGTTGCGATCAGGTGCAACAAGGGTTACATCTGCAATTTGTATAAGCGCCTGATATAAAACCGCAATGCCTTTAGCATTTACGCCATCATCGTTACTTAACAGTATCTTCATTTATGTCATTATCCTTTTCTTTACGCTCTCGAGGGCTAGCATCTTTATAATCCACCAGCTCACGTAATAATGCAGTTGCAAAACACCCTTTTGGCAAACCAAAACTCAGTTTTAAACTGGTTTCATCTATGGTCTCAACCGTTAAGTTTTGCGGAATTAAACGCAGCATTCTGCGCTCATTTTTAAGGCCTAGCTCACCTAAGCCATCGCACCATGTTTGGAAAGGTTCAAGCCATATTTTTTCTTGTTCGGTCAAACCTTTTTCGCTTTTCCCCACCATAGGTGCCGACATCATAATATCGCCAGTGGCTAATCGTTCTATGTTTTCGTCGTTAATTGCATCTTCAAAAAATGCATTACTGCCGCTGAGCATAAATACTTCACGGTGCATTGTTTTAGCTAAACCATGCTCTTTAACACGTAAATTTACTATTTGATTAAACACATGAGAACGCGCTGCTGAAATAATAATGCCGCGCAGTTTTTTATCGCGAATGCGCTCCCCAGCAAACATTTTTTCAGCCATTACTAAGTTATGACCGCCATGCCCAAAGCGTTGTTCACCAAAGTAATTAGGCACACCTGCGCGTACTGCATTAATACGGCATAAAATATCAAGGGGCTTGGTTACATTACGAAGCGTAATAGTAAATCTATTACCTTTGTGGCAACCCGTACGTAATTTACGGTCGTGGCGCTGTTGCGACACAATAAAAATACTCTCGCTATTTAAATCGCTAAAATCGATAGGCTTTTTAATCGGTACTTTTACACTAAACCACTGTGAGCACACTCCGTGGCGATCTTTCATGCCGGCGTAACTTACGTCTCGCGGTGAAACACCCGCACGTTGTGCAATTAGCTTTGCAACGTATTGCGTATTTTCGCCTTTTTTAACCACCTGTAAACACACGTGTTCGCCACTGCCGGTAAATTCTATACCTAGGTCTTCATCAACCATAAAGTCTTCAGCAGTGGTTTTAAAATCAGCTTTAGAAAGCGGTGCACCGTATAAATAATTTAAATCGCTCATGCGTTTTTTGTACTCGCAAGCTCTTTACTCATAATAACCACCGCATGGCTAGAAATGCCTTCCCTGCGCCCTTCAAAGCCTAGCTTTTCGGTAGTAGTGGCTTTAACGTTAATTTGGCTAAGGTCACAATTTAAATCGCTGGCTAAATTAGCACGCATAGCTTGAATGTGTGGCAGCATTTTTGGCGCTTGTGCAACAATAGTCACATCGCCATTGCCAATTACATAACCTTGCTCTTTAGCTAAGCTCACCACATGGCGAAGTAAAATACGGCTGTCGATATTTTCATACTCGCTAGCCGTATCTGGAAAGTGCTTACCAATATCACCCATTGCAAGCGAGCCTAAAATAGCATCACATAATGCATGAATAGCAACATCGCCATCTGAGTGCGCTAAAAAGCCTTGTGGATAATCAATTTTTTCACCACAAATAGTTAACGGGCCTTCGCCGCCAAATTTATGTACGTCAAAACCATGGCCAATTCGTATCATAATGCACTCTCGTTTTGTTGTTTATGTAATAAAAACCCAGCCAAGTCTAAATCCTCTGGCGTGGTTATTTTAATATTATCGCTGCGACCTGCTACAAGCTTTACTGGCTTACCCGTCCATTCAATTGCACTTGCTTCGTCTGTAATAGTTGCCCCACTTGCTAATGCGCCTTGAAGTGCATTTTTAAGCTCGTCATATTTAAAAAATTGGGGGGTAAGTGCTTGCCATAAATCGTCTCGTGACACAGTTTGTAGGGCATGAGTGTGGCCGCGCTTTATGGTGTCTTTTACTTTGCTAGCTAAAATACCGCCTTCATCAGCGCGTATACATTCATCAATTAAACGTTCTATATCACTAATATTAACTAGCGGACGCGCAGCATCGTGCACCAACACCCATGTAGGCGGGTTAGGCGCTAAAAAAAGCAAGCTATTAAGTACTGAATCTGCACGCTCTTTACCGCCACTGGCGCGAACAATGCGCTTATCAAGTGTTGGGAGTTCGTCAAAATAGGGGTCGCTGTCGCTAAGGGCAACAACAATAGTGCGTAATTGAGATAATTGAGAAAGTTTAGCTAAGGTGTGTTCTAAAATGGTTTTACCGGCTAATTGTATATATTGCTTAGGCGCATTGTGCTGCATTCTACTGCCAACGCCCGCAGCAGGTACAATTGCTGCAATAGTCTGTTTATTTGTCATATTGTTTGCCCGGTAAAACACGAATAAATGTTTCGTCCGGTTTAATCATTCCCAATTCGTTGCGTGCACGCTCTTCAATGCCTTCTTGGCCAAGCTTTAAGTCTTCAATATCTGCTTTAAGTACTTTATTACGTTTAATGAGCTTTTCGTTGGTTTCTTGATGCGACGCTACAGCACCTTTTAGCCGTGTGTAGTCTTGTAAACCATTATGACCAAACCATAATCTGTATTGTACAAACAGTGCTAAGCACAGTAAGCCAACTTGAAAAATACGCATTTAACACTCCTTATTTTAAATTCCAAATACCTTAACTTTAATACGCTAAGGGGCGCTTTAAATTGCGCCAATTAATACTACCCGCTAAAAGCATTTCGCGTAGTGATAAAACCCGTGGCATACAACGCTTCGAAAATTGCCACTGATGCCCGCAACATGCAGCGGTTAAACTCACTTTACTTGGCTTTATTAACTGAGCATTTTGCTGTTCTAGCCCATTTCCTAAAAAATCAAACCAACCAAGCTCGTTACAATGCAGCTTATTTTCGCCTAACTGATCGATACTGTCTATTCTAAGATGCACCTGATCGTAGCCATGTAATATAACGGGCACTATAAGCCCCACTTTGGCATACGTTTGATAAAAAAGTTCATTAGCTTGAACATTCACATCGGGTGGGGTCGGTTTTTGCTTTTCAAGCCACGTACCATTTTGCGCGTCCAGCGTAAAAGGCGTGTCACCATTGGCAACTAACGTTGCAGCTCGCTCAATATAATAAGGTAGGCTTTTTAACTGACGGCGCAGTTTATCGGCATTAGGCTCTGCAACTAATCGCTGAACCTCACGCTGATAAAACGCATTGCACAATTGTGCATACAACACTTTTTGTGCATCAGTTTGCCAAATTTCAACTTGCTGCTGAGCACCAAGTGACTGATTTTTAGCGACCAAAAGCTGTACTCAAAAATATTCAGATAAATGTTTTATAACACAGTATTGAATATTTTTTAAGCGCAGCGCACTAATTAAGCGCTTGGCTTTTCACCTAATTTTGCTTTACCTGATTCTAAAAATTGCACAACCGTATTACGCTTTTTACCAATTAGTAAACTGCCATCAGCTAAAAACATAAAGTTTTGCCAATTGCGTTTAAATACATCAAATGTTGTTTCGATAATATTATCGCGTGCCATACAAAAATAAACAGTGGTGTTAGCTTCCCAATCTAAAAACGTTAAGATTGCTTCTGGAGGTTGCGCATCCCCATTTTCCCACGCATCTTGCCAATCTACTTCTTGGCTAAAGCTTTTTTCTTGGCCACACCAATCGGTGTCTTCAAAAAAATCTGGGTGATCAAACTCACGGCTTACCATGGTTGTCCAAAGTACGGCTGCGCGCTCATCTCCCATAGGCTTTATTTTTACTGCGTCTTCATCTGATACAGGTAAGTCTTTATGACGAAAAACCCATGCTTTTTTGTAATCATCTAGCGAAATATAGTTCATAGTATTGGCAAATTAGTTAACATTAAAAGTGCAAAGCCAAATTATACAAGAGATCAAAACATGACTACAGCAATAAAACCACTTTCACTCAAACCAGGCATATACCAACACTACAAAGGGCCGCAATACAAAGTTGTTCATGTTGCCACCCATAGCGAAACCGAGGAGCAGCTTGTGATTTATCAAGCGCTATATGGTGAATTTGGTATGTGGGCGCGCCCACTTAGTATGTTTTTAGAAACTGTTGAAAAAGAAGGTGAGGTCATACCGCGTTTTGCCTACCTTGGACCTGCCGTTTAACTATGGCATTATAACAAAATAACTTACTCCTCAGACCAGACAAGGGTACACCGTGCAATTTAATTCAACTGACAATTACATAGCGAGTAGCGCGCTTAAACAAGCTGTAAATGCTGCCATTATGCTCGAAAAACCACTTTTAATTAAAGGCGAACCTGGCACAGGTAAAACTATGCTGGCTGAGGAGTTGGCTAAAAGCCTAGATACCACGCTTATTCAGTGGCACATAAAATCGACTACTAAAGCACAGCAAGGCTTATACGAGTACGACGCGGTTTCGCGCCTGCGCGACAGCCAATTAGGTGACGAGCGTGTACACAATATTGGCAACTACATCGTTAAAGGTAAGCTTTGGCAAGCGTTTACATATGCAGAGCTTAACGGCAAACGCCCAGTGCTTTTAATTGATGAAATAGACAAAGCCGACATAGAGTTCCCAAACGACTTACTACTTGAGCTTGATAAAATGGAGTTTCATGTTTACGAAACTAATGAACGCATTGTCGCAAAAGAGCGCCCTATTGTGATCATCACATCAAATAACGAAAAAGAATTACCGGACGCATTTTTACGCCGCTGCTTTTTTCATTACATTGATTTTCCTAGCAGCGACGAAATGCAGCAAATTATTGACGTGCACTACCCTAACGTTAAGCAAGATTTAGTACGCCAAGCACTCGAAGTGTTTTTTAACCTGCGCGAAGCTAACGGCCTTAAAAAGAAGCCATCCACCAGCGAATTACTCGACTGGCTTAAACTACTTATGGCAGAAGACATAGACGCTAAAACACTGCACGACAAAGCTAAAAAAGGCGGATTAATGCCCATGTTTGGCGCATTACTTAAAAATGAGCAAGACATAAGCCTAATCGAAAAACTCGCCTTTATGAGCCGCCGTTAATATGTTGATTGCGTTTTTCTTCAAACTGCGTGAATACCGCTTGCCTGTAAGCCTGCGCGAGCTACTCGATTTAATAAACGCCTTAAAAAAAGGCGTTATATTTGCCGACGTAGACGCCTTTTACCATTTAGCACGCACCATAATGGTAAAAGATGAAACGCACTTTGACCGATTTGACAAAGCCTTTAGCGACTATTTTAGTGGTATTGCTGACCTCGATTTGCTCGAGAGCTTAAAGCAACAGCACAACTTACCTGAAGACTGGCTACGTAAAGAATTCGAAAAAAACCTAAGCGAGGAAGAAAAAGCCCAACTTAAAGCTATGGGCGGACTCGACGAGCTTATGAAAACCCTAAAAGAGCGTTTAGAAGAGCAACAAAAACGCCACGCTGGTGGCAATAAATGGGTGGGTACTGGCGGTACATCACCTTTTGGTGCATACGGCTATAACCCAGAAGGCGTGCGTATTGGGCAAGACGGCAACCGTAACCGCCAAGCGGTAAAAGTGTGGGATAAACGAGAATACAAAAACCTCGACACCGACAGAGAAATTAGTTCGCGCACAGTTAAACTCGCCCTTAAAAAGTTACGAAAGTTTGCCCGCACTGGCGCAAGCGACACGCTTGATTTAAACGAGACTATTCGCGCTACTGCAAAACAAGGCGGCATGCTTGATGTAAAAATGGCGCCCGAACGCCACAATGCAGTAAAAGTACTCATGCTGTTTGATATTGGCGGCTCAATGGATGACTACATTCATACCTGCGAAGAATTATTTAGCGCAGCCCACAGCGAATTTAAACATTTAGAGTTTTACTACTTTCATAACTGTTTATACGAACACGTTTGGCAAGACAACGCGCGCCGCCATTCAAACGTGATTGACACCATGACGCTCATAAACAAGTTCACCAGCGACTATAAAGTAATATTTGTTGGCGATGCCACTATGGGCCCTTACGAAATAGCCTACCCCGGCGGCTCGGTAGAGCATTACAACGAAGAGCCCGGCAGTGCATGGTTACAACGCATAACAAACCACTTTGATAAAGTCGCCTGGCTCAACCCGCAACCCGTTGAACACTGGCCGTACTATCAATCAATTGGTTTTATAAAAGAGCTAATGAACAATCGCATGTATGCGCTGAGTTTAGACGGGATAAGTAGAGCGATAAAAGAGCTGAGTTAAAATGAGTAATAGGAATATATTAAAATTAGTTTTGTTTGCATCACTTATTATAAATATGGTTTTTATTACTATCTCTCTAAGTGACTCTAAAAAGGATAAAAGCATTTATTTATTAGCAAGCAATGTTGAAGCTAAATGCTTGAATGATTGGAAATCACAAGACTCTAGGGTGCCTTTTATTACCTCTCATCAAATTTTAGGACCAGATCCTTTTACTGAATATAACCTTTTAGAGCTGGGAGGTTATGATCAGTCAACATCTTTCACATACGAATTCTCAGCATGTTTTAAAGATAAGTTTTCTACAGTAAGAACAATTGCAGAGATGAAATATGCTATTGATTTCATGGGTAAGCAATCAAAAAATGTTGGATTTTATAAATTACCAAATTCTGATGAAATTATTGTTTACTCAAATGAGTAACAATTAGGCTAGATTAGCTAAAGTCATAACTCGTTGAGCATTGGCTGTACTATCAATCAATTGGCTTTATAAAAAAGCTAATGAACAACCGCATGTATGCGCTTAGTTTAGATGGGGTCAGTGGAGCGATAAAAGAGCTGAGTTAGATGCGAACTAACGACAGTTCAGTTCCTGCAGCTAACCTTCTAGGCGTGTATCTGAAACTCTGTTGGGTGGCGCCTTCGGCTTAACCAACCTACCTTTTGACGTAGGTCGAATAAGTAGCGAAGCCACGCCATCCGACAAAAATGAAGAATTTACTAGAAACACCCCGAGTTACCACGTTAATCGTATGCAAGCTAAACACCTCTCATACTTGTGGTTCTTTAGAAATAGAAGTTTCTTTTATGGTCGTAAATTTAAGTTATCTTTAACTTTTCTAACTCTTCATATATTTTAAAAACTTCTCCTATTATTGAATTACTTTTAGCTCCTAGGAGCTTTGGCATCCTATGAAATAGTGATCCTTTTCGTTTGTAATCTAAGCCAGGATAGTGCGATATAAACTCGTTTTTATTATTAACTACGTAACCACACTTTATTTCTGAGCTCCTCATTTTTGAGACTGCACTGGTATAATAATTAGCTCTCAACTCGTAATTATGAATTGCGTCTTCTAACTCTTCTAAAATACAAAGCAAACGTTTAGTTTTAGTGCCTATTAATATTTCTAAGTATGTACTCATAGAAAAAATATTAGCAGCCTGTGCACTTAGCTGGTGGTATCGGATAGAAACCGCTTCTTCAAGCAGCTTCAACTCATTCTCAAGCTCTTGTATTTCATTAATTATTTCGGGTATTTTTAAATCTTCTTGAGCTTTACGATCCAACTTAGCAAATAGTAAATAAGCCTCATCAGCCATCTCAAGAACAAAATTAGGCAATGATTGTACCTGTTTACTGAGAAACTCTCTAAACTCTTTAACACCTTGATTATGCCTAAATAATATAAATTCTCTTACAGCAACAAGAGCAGCTACAACTGTAGCCATTCCACCAGAAAAGCTTCCAAAGTTTGCTAAAATATTACTAGACACTCCCTTTGCTGATAGAATTATAAATGAGCCATATAAAAGAGTTGCTATTGAAAGCCAAAGAGCGAGCCAAAAGAAGTAATTTATATAAAGTCGACCTACTTTTACTTTTAGATGCTTAAGCATTTAACATTTCCTTTATATAGACATCTAGTAACATAACACAATCTCGGCTTCCCCTTATAAAAGCAAAGTATCAAATCTTGACTTCATACATCATAATTTTTAACTGTCAGCTTCACGCTCTGAGCCGCCATACAAATAATATATACGTCGTCTGACTATAAAACCTTACTTTCTCGTTCATTTTTGTTCAAAGCACTTTACTCATAAATAAGCTGTACGGGTCTAGCTCATAATCACCAAATGGTTCGCACTCTTTAAAACCAAATTGAGTGTAAAGCTTTTGTGCGGGTAAAAATGCCTCAGCGGTACCGGTTTCTAAGCTTACCGTTTTGTAACCTCGCAGTGTGGATTGCTCAATAATATGGGTGAGCAATTTAGCCGCTATGCCTTGGCGTAAATAGCTGCTTGATGTGCGCATTGATTTAATTTCGCCATGCGTTGTATTTAGTGCTTTTAAAGCACCAACACCCGCTAAATTATTATCAATCCATAAGCTATAAAAAGTTATATCGGGCTGAGTGAGTTTACTCACATCAAGTGCATGTACGCTCTCAACGGGTGATTGTTTTAGCATATCGTTATGGTGTGCTTGTAGTAGCTTTATAACGTGTGGGTTTGAAAGCTCACCTATTTTAATATCCATTTATATCTCGTTTAATCCTAGAATTTAATGCTTTAGGGCTTTAATTAAAACCCTAAAGTAAGTGGCTGTATTTAGAATGCTAGTTTCCACACTACAAAAGCGACAGCAAAACCTACTAAATACACTAGCCCTAACCACGTTAAGCTGCGTAATAGCACGCTGTGCTTTATAGCAGGCTCTGAGCGCACAAGGCTAAAGTTGAGCCATGCAAATACAGGCGTTGTAACAAATGAAAGTGTCATAGCAAACGTAAGCATGGGGCCAAGGGCTGATTTAAAAAATAAAATAACCGCCATACCGGCAAGTGCTTGTAGTATTAACCAAATATTTAGACTGTGTTTTGATTGCTTAAAGCCAAGTAGTTTATGAGATTCGTTAAGCGTACGGGCGTAGCCATCTAGCACGGTGAGTGTAGTGCCAAACATACATAAAAAGGCGATTGCTGATACAAGCGGCCTTGCCCACTCGCCTATTGTTAATGCGTACATATCAATAAGCTGCTTGGCAAACGCGACACCGCCAAGTTCTATACTACTGGTTTGCCCGTACTGCACTAATACACCTAAGCTAAAAAATACTAATGCTAAGCCAGCTGTAAGCCAGTAACCTACGTTAAAATCGAACAAGCCTTGGCTTTTAGTCACTGTTTGCTGCGCTTGTTTTTCTTTTAGCCATAAAGAACTTAATGCAGATATTTCGATAGGGGCTGGCATCCAGCCCATTAAAGCCACCATAAAGCTAAGCATGGCAAGTTCATACGGTGAAGGTCCCACATAATCAGCAGGTGCCATTGGGCCGTTACTAAATGCAATGGCAAGGGCAATCAAAGTAGCGAGCGTAAGCAGCCCCATAATGCCTTTGGCAACGTTATCAAGCGCTTTAAAGTGCCCAAGTAGCAATATAACTAAACATACACCCAGCAGCATCCAACAAAGCAAGGTTACTTCAATAACCACGGGTAAGGCGTAATGCAGTAAGCTTGCGGTAAGCAGTAATACGCCGGCGGTATTAACTACGGCGGCAACAATGTTTAAGCCAATAAAACTGTAGAAGTAAAACGGACCTTTGCTTTTATAGCCCTCCACTAGGCTGTTTTTAGTGGCGAGTGTGTATTCCATACCAAAGCGAAAAAACGGGTACTTTAAAACATTAACAACGAGGATAAGCCAAAATAATTGCCAGCCAAATATTGCTCCAGCCTGTGTAGACGCAACTAGGTGAGATCCGCCAATAGCGGCCGTTGCCATTAGGATCCCAGGCCCAAGCGCACCTAGTCGAGATTTCCATACTGCTTTTGTTTTGTGCATTAATTTCTCAAAATATGTGTGTTGTGTGTTCTTTTTATCAATTTTTATAATTAATAAACTGCAAGAACGCATAACTTACCTAAATTACAGGCAATAAAAAAGAGCCATACGGCTCTTTTTTACAATACTTTGTGACTAAATTTTATTTAAGATCCATCTCTTGGATGATCTCGTGTGCGATTTCAGGTGTAGTGCTAACAGGCTTTTCGTGTAAGTTTGCTTTTATCTGCCCTTTTCGATGTTTTAGTGCTGCATCGAGTTTTTTAGCTGCACTTGCAATGGCAGGGTACATAACTTCGTTTTCCCCTTTTACCGATATGCGCGTGCCTTCATAATTAGTGCTAATTTCAGCTTGGATTTTATGATGTTCTTTAGACAAAATAATTTCGAGTGCAATAAGCGATGGGAAATGGCTCTCGATTTTTGAAAATTTTTCGTTGATGTGCTCTCTAATAGAGTCAGTAACTTCAACATGGTGACCAGAAAGATTAATTTTCATAGGGTATCCTTTTATTTGTTACCTCATAAATAGTATTGGGGGCTATTTAGATTAACACAAGGAAAAAAGAGAGATATTTGAGGTTTATTTGCGGTTTTTGGTGATTTAAATCATGAGTTGCGCAAAGTTTATGCAAAGCCCATAGTGCATGGGCTTTCAGACGTCTAGCTGTACTGATTAATCTGTGTACGAACAACAGTAGTCAGCAAAATCAGATACTTTTACTTTAAAGCTTACATTTGCATCAACATTAAACGATTCACCCGCGTTAAATGTTTTCCACTCACTTGCACCTGGTAATAAAATATCCCATTGGCCAGCTAAAAGCTCCATGCACTCTTTTTGGTTTGTATCAAAAACAAACTCACCTGGTTGCATAAAGCCTAACGTTTTCGCTTCGCCATCACCTAAAATAACGGTACGGCTCGACACTTTTCCGTCAAAATATACATTGGCTTTTTTTACTACACTCACGTTATCGAACTTTGGCATTTTTAGCTCCTGCTATTAATTTAAGATTTTTATTTGTAAATTTTATCGCACTACCTTGCCTGATAGCTTACTTTCTTGCAAGGAAAGCTGCATTGTTCAAGGTGAAGTTGCTTCATGTAAGGGCATAAAAAAACCCGCAACATGTGCGGGTTTTTCAATTACTTACTTTATTTAATCAAAGCGATTAAAAAAGCTCGTTTGCTTTGCTTACAATGTTTGCCACTGTAAAACCAAAGTGCTCAAACAGCTCGCCTGCAGGTGCTGACTCACCAAAGGTAGTCATACCTACTACTGCGCCGTTTAGGCCTACGTACTTGTACCAGTAGTCAGCAATACCAGCTTCTACTGCTACGCGGCGTGAAACAGATGCCGGTAATACGCTTTCTTTGTATGCTGCGCTTTGGTCTTCAAAGGCATCAGTACATGGCATAGATACAACACGTACCTTTTTACCTTGGCTGCGTAGTTCGCTTGCTGAATCTTGTGCTAGTTGCACTTCAGAGCCCGTCGCAATAAAGATAATCTCTGGATTGCCGTCACAGCTAAGGATGTAACCACCCTTTTTAACGTCTGCTAATTGCTGTGCGTCACGTGCTTGTTGCTCAAGACCTTGGCGAGTAAAGATAAGCGATGTAGGGCCGTCTTTACGCTCAATAGCTTGTTGCCATGCAATTGCCGACTCAACTTGGTCACATGGACGCCAGTTGTATAAGTTAGGCGTTAAACGCATGCTTGCAATTTGCTCTACTGGTTGGTGAGTTGGACCATCTTCACCTAAACCAATTGAATCGTGCGTGTATACAAAAATGCTTGGTTGCTTCATTAATGCAGCCATACGCACAGCATTTTTTGCATATTCTACAAACATTAAGAACGTAGCACCGTAAGGAATAAAGCCTTTATGAAGGGCAATACCATTCATAATTGCCGACATACCAAACTCACGTACACCGTAGTAAATGTAGTTACCGCTTGCATCATCGCGTGTTAAACCTTTAGAGCCATCCCAAATTGTTAAGTTTGAGCCTGCTAAATCGGCTGAACCACCCATAAATTCTGGTAATAACGGACCAAATGCGTTTAATGCATTTTGCGATGCTTTACGAGACGCTGGGTTTGCAGGGTTTGCTTGTAATTGCTCAATGTACGCTTGTGATTTTGCAGCCCAATCGCCAGGCAGTTCGTTATTAATACGACGTTTGTATTCAGTTGCAAGCTCTGGGTATGCTTTTGCGTATGCTGCAAATTTTTCGTCCCAGCTTGATTCAAGCTGCTTGCCTTTTTCTTTGCCATCCCACTGTGCGTAAATATCATCAGGAATTTCGAACGCATCGCCAGTCCAACCTAGAAATTCGCGAGATGCTTTAATTTCGTCATCACCTAGTGGAGCACCGTGACAATCGTGGCTACCAGATTTATTAGGTGAGCCGTAACCAATAATTGTTTTACAACAAATTAGTGAAGGTTTATCGGTAACGCTTTTTGCCTCTGCAATTGCAGCACTTACAGCATCGCTGTCGTGGCCATCAACACCACTAATTACATGCCAACCGTATGCTTTAAAGCGAGCTGGTGTATCATCTGTAAACCAACCTTCTACTTCGCCATCGATTGAAATGCCGTTGTCATCCCAAAATGCAACAAGTTTACCCAGACCTAATGTGCCTGCAAGTGAACCTGCTTCATGAGAAATACCTTCCATAAGGCAGCCATCGCCCATAAATGCATAGGTAAAGTGATCAACAATATCGTGACCTTCACGGTTAAACTGTGCAGCAAGTGCTTTTTCAGCAATTGCCATACCTACGGCATTTGTGATCCCTTGACCTAATGGACCCGTAGTAGTTTCGATTCCTGGTGCATAGCCATATTCAGGGTGACCTGGTGTTTTAGAATGCATTTGACGGAAGTTTTTAATTTCGTCCAGTGGTAAGTCGTAACCACTTAGGTGCAATAGAGAATAGATAAGCATTGAACCGTGGCCGTTTGAAAGAATAAATCTGTCACGGTCAGCCCACTCTGGATTCGTTGGGTTATGTTTTAGATAATCGCGCCATAATACTTCTGCGATATCAGCCATGCCCATAGGGGCTCCAGGGTGACCAGATTTGGCCTTTTGTACTGCGTCCATTGACAAGACGCGAATAGCATTTGCAAGTTCTTTGCGAGATGGCATGAATTCTCCTACCTTTATGTGTATTTGCGCGGGTATTTATGTGTTTGTTTATGCACCCAAGTAACTTGGGTTCGTTTATACCGACCATTCTTACTTATTGTGGGGGCTGTGTGCAATTAAAAACCCTATAAAAGTGAGGCATTATGAATATTTTTTAAGACCAAAAAGTTATTAGTAATTTTATTTAGACGTCTAGGCGTAAAAACACTATGCAAGGTGTTTTGTTTTCGATAAAATACGCCCCTTAATTTTTTAGCGCTAATACCGACGTTTGTGAAGCGCAATATTTGTGAGCAGAATTACAATGGCAAAACATTTATTTACTTCTGAATCAGTTTCTGAAGGTCATCCGGATAAAATCGCCGATCAAATCTCTGATGCGGTACTTGATGCTATCCTAGAGCAAGACTCTCATGCCCGTGTTGCATGCGAAACTTACGTAAAAACCGGTATGGTTATGGTTGGTGGTGAAATCACTACTAGCGCATGGGTTGATATCGAAGAAATTACACGTAAAACAATTCGTGACATTGGCTACACAAATTCAGACATGGGCTTTGATGCCGATTCATGTGCAATTTTGAACACTATTGGTAAACAGTCTCCTGACATTAACCAAGGTGTTGACCGTACTAGCCCAGAAGAGCAAGGCGCTGGCGACCAAGGCTTAATGTTTGGTTACGCATGTAACGAAACAGAAGTACTAATGCCTGCTCCAATTACTTACTCACACCGTTTAGTACAGCGCCAAGCGCAAGTACGCAAAAGCGGCGAGCTTAATTGGTTACGTCCAGATGCAAAATCTCAAGTTACTTTTGCATACGAAAACGGTAAGCCAGTAGGTATTGATGCTGTTGTACTTTCTACTCAGCACAGCGAAGACATTTCGCAAAAAGATTTAGTAGAAGCTGTGATGGAAACAATCATCAAGCCGGTACTTCCTGCAGAACTTATTACAAGTGCAACTAAGTTTTTCATTAACCCAACAGGTCGCTTTGTTATTGGCGGACCAATGGGCGATTGTGGTTTAACTGGTCGTAAAATCATTGTAGATACATACGGTGGTATGGCTCGTCACGGTGGTGGTGCATTCTCTGGTAAAGATCCATCAAAAGTTGACCGTTCAGCAGCATACGCTGCACGTTACGTTGCTAAAAACATTGTTGCTGCTGGTCTTGCTGACAAGTGTGAGCTACAAGTTTCTTACGCAATTGGTGTTGCAGAGCCTACTTCTATCAGCGTTGAAACGTTTGGTACAAGCAAGCTAGAAGAAAGCCGTTTAATCGAGCTTATTCGTGAACATTTTGACCTGCGCCCTTACGGCTTAATTCAAATGCTTGATTTAGAGCGCCCTATCTACCTTCCTACAGCGGCTTATGGCCACTTTGGTCGTGACGAATTCCCTTGGGAACGTACAGATAAAGCAGACGCACTTCGCGCAGCTGCTGGCCTTTAAGCCAAAATTGTTGTAGTAAATTAAAAACGGCCCTTTTAAGGGCCGTTTTTGCATCTAAAACTTATTCGCTATATTGTTTGTAGAGCGTCTACAAAATAACTATTAAATCGACCTCGAATTCTTTTGTACTTTAGGTATATACTCATTTCATTATAAAAGCTTTAGGGACAGTTAAATGGCCGATAACTTTCGCGTTATATTTGCAGGACTTGCCGATAACGTTGACATAAAAACAGCATGCACAAATTTAGCTGCAAAATTAAAAACGTCAGATGAAAAAGTAGCTCTTTTTTTTAAAGGTAAGCCACTGTTTGCACCAAGCGATAAAGACAAAGCGTTAAAACAGGCTAAGTTACTAGCAGGCTTAGGCATTAAAAGTAAGCTTCAAGCTGTTTCAAACATCATTCAAAATGGCTCAAACCCTGCTGCAAATAACAACCAACGTGACGAACGTATTTTTGATGCACTCGATTACATCACTAGCAGCTTAATTCGCCTTGAAGAAAAGCTAGACGAGTTAGAGCAACGCCTTCCTGAAGCTCAATTAAAAGCACCAGACGAAAGTATTGACGAATGGCAAGGTGACGATCTAATGCTAGATGATGATTTAGCGCCTCCTAAAAAACGCAGTAACTTACTTTTATATTCATTGATTGCGACTGCCACCATTTTGCTAGTCGTACTGGCTGTTTTTTTAATTTTTCCCGATTTATTCTCTTTTTAAGAATGGCTAATTAATTTAATGAGTAATAAACGCGCAAAAATAAGAGCAGAAATTCGTAATACCCGTAAAAACTTGTCAAATAATCAGCAAATAATTGCTGCGCAATCGCTAAAAATGAATTTTATTCAACATTTAAAAAGCGAAAAAACAACGAATTCAAAGCATATTGCCATTTACTTGAGTAACGATGGGGAACTAGACACTTCATTGTTAATTAAAGAATTATGGAGTTTAAACCATACCGTTTACCTACCTATAATACACCCATTCAATGGCGCTAATTTACTATTTCAGCGCTATGAGAAAAACTCACCCATGAGAGCAAATCGCTATGGTATCTTGGAGCCTAAGCTGAACTGCTCTCAAATATGCCCATTACCAGTGCTTGATTACCTCCTTATGCCATTAGTTGCATTTGATAAACAAGGTAATCGCCTAGGAATGGGAGGTGGGTTTTACGACCGGACATTGGCGCGTTTACATGAACAAAATTGGCAAAAACCGCAACTAATTGGCCTTGCACATGAATGCCAAAAAGTTGAGGCCCTACCAATCGAGTCGTGGGATGTACCACTTAAAACCATTATCACCCCAGATAAAACATACTGTTGGTAACAATTAAATTTGATTACTAACCGCATATTTCTGACATACATGAGCACAAAGCAATGACACAAGATGAATTAAAAAAAGCAGCTGCTTGGGCAGCACTCGAGTTTGTAAAAGAAAACACTATTGTAGGTGTGGGTACAGGCTCTACTGTTAATCACTTTATTGATGCCCTTGGTTCAGTAAAGGACACTATTGTAGGCGCTGTATCAAGCTCAGAAGCCTCAACCGAGCGCCTACAAGCGTTAGGTATTGAAGTATTTGAGCTTAATAACGTTGCTGCTTTAGATGTATACGTTGACGGTGCTGACGAAATAAACGATCAAAACGAAATGATTAAAGGTGGCGGTGCAGCCCTCACTCGCGAAAAAATAGTAGCCGCAGTAGCTAAACAATTTGTGTGCATTGTAGATGACACCAAATTAGTAAAAACATTAGGCGACTTCCCGCTTCCGGTAGAAGTTATTCCAATGGCGCGCAGCTACGTTGCACGAGAATTATTAAAGCTTGGTGGTGACCCTGTTTATCGCCAAGGCGTAGTTACCGATAACGGTAACGTTATATTAGATGTATTTAACTTAAAAATTACCAATGCTAAACAACTTGAAGCACAAATAAATTCAATTGTTGGCGTAGTTACCAACGGCCTATTTGCAATGCGTGGTGCTGATAAAGTGATTATCGGTACTAAAAATGGGCCACAAATTAAATAGGATGAGGTTATGAGTAAGGTATCGTTAGCAAAAGACAAAATTAAAATTCTCTTGCTTGAAGGTGTTCACCAAAGCGCTGTTGAAACGCTAAAACGTAACGGTTACAGCAATATCGACTACGTTAAAACATCCTTACCTGAGGACGAATTAAAAGAGCGCATTAAAGATGTTCACTTTGTAGGACTTCGTTCTCGTACTCATATTAACCAAGCCGTATTAGACTCAGCTGACAAGCTAGTTGCTGTTGGGTGTTTTTGTATTGGTACAAACCAAGTTGATTTAGATGCAGCACGCGAACGCGGTATTGCTGTATTTAACGCACCATTTTCTAATACTCGTTCAGTTGCTGAACTTGTACTTGGTGAAATCCTACTTTTATTACGTGGTATTCCAGAGCGTAATGCAGCGGCTCATCGTGGTGGCTGGTTAAAAACAGCAAATGGTTCGTTTGAAGCACGTGGTAAAACATTAGGTATTATTGGCTACGGTCACATTGGTACTCAGCTAGGTATTATGGCTGAAAATATCGGTATGAACGTGGAGTTTTACGATATCGAAGATAAGTTATCACTGGGTAATGCAAAGCAAGTTCACAACCTAACTCAGCTATTACAACGCTCTGATATTATTAGTTTACACGTACCAGAAACACCGCAAACTAAAAATCTTATTGGTAGCGCAGAACTTGCTGTTATGAAGCAGGGATCTATTTTGATCAACGCTTCACGCGGAACTGTTGTTGATATTGATGCACTTGCAGAAGCACTAACAGAGAAAAAACTAAGTGGTGCAGCAATCGATGTGTTCCCTACTGAGCCAAAATCTAACGATGAAGAATTTGTATCGCCACTGCGCCAATTCGACAATGTTATTTTAACGCCGCACATTGGTGGTTCTACACAAGAAGCGCAAGAAAACATTGGTATTGAAGTAGCGGGTAAACTGGCTAAATACTCAGATAATGGCTCAACTATTACAGCTGTTAACTTTCCTGAGGTATCACTACCAGAGCTTGCTAATCGTAGCCGTTTATTACACGTGCACCACAACCGCCCTGGTGTACTAACGCAAATTAACCAAGCGTTTGCACAGCACGGTATTAACATTGCTGCGCAATACCTACAAACAGACGCATCTATTGGTTATGTAGTTATTGATGTAGATACAGATCAATCTGAAGTAGCACTTAAAGAACTAAGCGCTGTTGAAGGTACAATTAGAGCACGTATTTTACATTAATAAGTACTTTTGATATTAAGAAGGGTCCTTATGGACCCTTTTTTGTATTTAGATTACATATACTTTCTTAAGTATTTTTTGAATACCGGATCTGTTGCAGCCAACTCTTTTTGCTCAGCTAATATCTCTTTTAAAATAGCGCCTGAGGTAAGCGGGTTAGCAAGGACCACTCTAAATACAACCGTTGGTTGATTGTCGTATTTAGAAGGCGTTAAGCGTGTACGTGATACAAATGAGCGACCAGACTCTCGCTGACGTTTTTGCATACTGGCAGTAAAACGGTTCAGTGAAGCAAAAATATCTAACCGAGTTGCTGCATCAGCATCGGCTATTGCTTGTTTAATTTGCTTAGGTACATAACGATACGTTAATAAGCACAACTCAGGCTCCGAAATAAGCTCAAAGTCTTCATCAGCTTTAATTAAATCAGCAAAGTAATGTGCTTTTTTGATGCTTCGATCAATCAGCATTTCGTAACCTTTACGACCAATAACACGTAAGCAAGCATGTACTAACATTGCCATACCAGGTCGGCTGCCTTCAAGCGTGTGGCTACCTAAGTCTTTTGAACCTTTACGTAATATGTACTCAGCGTGATGCTCTATTGCATCAGTTGCAGCGGGATCTTTAAATAAAACTAAGCCCGCTCCCATTGGTACATACATTTGTTTATGTGCATCGATGGTAATTGAATCTGCTCGCTCAATCCCTTTTAGTAAAGGGCGATGCGTGTTCGATAAAAGGGTTGCTCCTCCCCATGCAGCATCTACATGAAAATGGCAGTTAATGTCTTGTGCTAAGTCGGCCATTTCATCAAGAGGGTCAATATTACCGGTTTCGGTTGTACCCGCTACCCCAATAATCGCCATTACTTTAATGCCTTGCGATTCAAGCTCACGTGCTTTTTCGCGCATAGCTCCTACATCAACTTTATTATTTTCGCAGGTTTTAATGCCAATTAAGTTATCGCGGCCAATACCGAGTAAATCAACCGATTTACCTAATGAGTAATGTCCGCGTTCTGATATTAATACTGCTAAACCTTTATAGCCGTAATGCAGCATACCGGCAATTAGGCCTTGTGCGCCGATACCTCTAAAATCGCCATCGGGTTTTAATAAGCGGTTTCGAGCAATCCAAAGCGCAGTAATATTAGCAACCGTTCCACCAGAGCAAAATGCACCTAATGAGGTTTTAGCACTGTGCATCCATTTAGAATAAAACGAGTCTTCTTGTCCATAAGCTAAATGATGCATCATTCCAAGCACTTGACGCTCAAGAGGCGTAAACGCTTTAGACGTTTCTATTTTTACTAGATTTTGATTTAGCCCTACCATCAATTTTGACAGCGGTAATAAGAAATGCGGCAAGGCAGAGGTCATGTGACCAATAAAGCTAGGCGCAGCTGTATGCACAGAATGTGCAACAAGTTGCTCCATTATGTCTTGGGCATAAGCAGATACAAACGTTGGATCCTCTGGGATCACTGCCGACTGAAAATCTTTTTCGATTTCATGTAATGGTTTTTCAATTGCCGCTATATTTTCGTTTAGAAAACCTGCTAAATTACTCGAAATTTCAAGCTCGATTTTGCTTAAAGTTGAGTCTGGCGCTTCAGGTACAGTAAATATACGCTTAAGGCTTTCTTTAGAGGCGACGGCACAACGCTTTTGATCCATCTCAATACCTAGTGTGTGTAGCTAAAACACGCGCTTACCCATCAAAAACGCCTAATTATTAGGACATTTAGAGCAATCGTGTTTCTTTAAAAATTGCGCTAACTTTACTGCAATATAACTAAAATGTCTCGTTTAAACCTATAAAAGCAATCAAAGCGATGACAAAAAAATGATAATTTAATTAAAACTCTACCAAACCTAATTATTTATTGGGCATTGACTTATTTTGGGTATAATAAATTTGATAACAAAAAAGGGACACATATGCCAGAAGGAAGAGTCAAAGTTAGTTGGATAGTGGCAGGCTTTAGCTTATTTTTAATAAGCTTGCTTACCTATGTTTACTACACTTACCAAACCACGCGTGCTGAAATAATGCAGTCGGTTGATAATCGCTTACTTAATGCCGCCACCAGCGTTAAACATATTCTAGGTGAAAATTACTTAAGTGCGGTTAATCAAGGCGACAACATAAGTTTTTCTTACTATCAAGATAAAAGTAAACAACTCTCTGAGTTTGCTCAAGCACTTGATATTGCTTATGTCTATTCAATGATTTTAAAAGACGGTAAGGTGCTTTTTAGCTCATCAAGCTACACGCAAGACGATCAGAATAATGGCAAGGTAACTCAATTTTTAGATCTCTACCCTGAAGCTACCGATGCAAATATAAGTGCTTTTTACTCAACCGAGCCTGTATTTGAAATATCGAGCGATCAGTGGGGCCACTTTAAAACTATTTTTATTCCTTACGTTGACCCTATTAACGGCAATACCTATTTAACGGGTGCCGATATAACTATTTACAATTTAAACGAGAAACTTAAAGAAAGTGTATCGAAAGCTGCTGCAATGGCGAGCTTCTTCTTTTTTATCGCGATACTTGTTGCCGCCATATATATTTATTTACTAAAGCGCTCTTTAGCAACTGACTCAAGTACTGGTTTTTCTAATCATATTGCTCTTGAGTACTTTATTAAAAAAAGTAATGCTCATCACATGCAGTTAGCCGTTATTTGGGTTAATGAAATAGAAGATATAAACAGTTTCTACGGCACTGAAGTGGGTGATAAAGTAATGAAAAACTTACTCATTCACTTTAAACTCAGAAGCTCTGCGCATTGCCATATATACAGACTAGCAACCAACAAAATAGTATTACTCGCGCCTAAAGAAATGAGTAATGACGAATTTACCGATCTCGTAAAAACATATAACTTTAATACCCCAGTGTTAACTGACCCTTTTATTTACATAACCCTATGTGCAGGTATTGCCAGTGGCAATAAATCACTACTACTTGAAAACGCTCATATAGCGGCACTGCAAGCCAAACAAGGCAGGCATAGCGTAGTTAACTACTCAAAAGCGCTACACGATGTAAAAACGCAATATCAATACAATGTTGAAATGGCTAAAGAGGTGCGTGAAGCGTTTGATAACAACCGTATAGTGCCTTACTTTCAACCCATTATTGATACAAATACCAACAAGGTCGTTCAATACGAATGTTTAGCTCGAATGGTAACGGCGCAAGGGGAAGTGTTGAAACCTGATGCATTTTTAAATGTTGTTACTCGCTCAAGAATGGACGGAATACTTACCCGTACTCTATTTTCACAATGTGTTAGTCGCTTTAGAAAAACCGATATTTGCTGGAGTTTAAATATAACAGCACAAGATATGCTCGACCCTAATTTAAGTGAGTTTATTGCGGACGAACTTAAGCGCTACCCGCATCCTGGTAATATCACACTAGAGCTTTTAGAAACCCAAGCTATTGCCAACTTTTCTGAGGTGAAAGCATTTATTGGAATGGTTAAAACGAAAGGCGTTAAGGTTATTATTGATGACTTTGGTAGTGGTTATTCAAATATATCAAACGTACTTAAGCTGGAAGTAGATGGTATTAAGCTAGATGGCGCACTAATAAAGCAAATAGTGAATGACAAAGATATCTATTTATTTATTGAACATATAGCCAGTTTTGCTAATCAACTTGGTTTGCAATTAATGGCAGAGTCGGTAGAAAATGCAACCATAGTAACCGCACTTAAAAAGGCGAATGTGACACTAATGCAAGGCAACTACTTTGCCCACCCAGTGTCACATGTTAGTACGGTTATAGAAGAAGAATTAGCACTTTAACTTACTTTAGCGAGGTAAGTTAATAACGAGTCGGTGGCTTTGCTGGCCACTGGCCCAGTATTTACGCTCAAAAGGCGTAATTGCATCGTCTGACTCATAAAGCGTTACATCGCAAGGGTTGCCTGTTAATTCGAGCGCCCGAGCAAACTCCTTAACGTAAATATCCCAATTGCTGCGCACTTCTAATTTTCCACCTAACTTAACGATAAATGGAAAAATAGCCGCGCCATGCCAGCGTCTACGAATATGCTTAGATTTAGGCCACGGGTTTGGATACAACAAATAATGGTGCGTAGGTTGCCAATTAGCAGCAACCGCTAAACGCCAAAAGTCATTTAAGTCTGCTTGCACTAAGATGTACTGACCACTGTCGGTTTGCTTATATTCAACATCGTGCTTATCTAATCGGTGCGACGATTTATCAATACCAATTATAAGTGCATCTGGGTGGCGCTTAGCTAAGTTAGCTGAGCTTTCACCTACGCCACAACACGAGTCTAAAATAAGCGGGCCACTAAAGGCTTGTACTTTAGCATTAACCTCCTCAAATGCGGCTTGGGTATGCGCTGCAATTGGCTTTTTAAATTCAGCATCTAAGTGCTTATTTACTATTTCATCAAGCTTTTCGTGAATACCCGCTTGATTAGATACAATACTACGTGAATTTGCATCACTCATTAGTGTCTTAGCCCCACACCTTTTTTGATCAATGTAAGCGCTAATGTAAATAACGCTGTTATAAATACTAAAATAACCCCAAGAGCCACGCTCAAATCAACATCCGACACACCTAAAAAACCATAACGAAATGCGTTAACCATATAAATTATAGGGTTGATTTGTGATACATTCTGCCAAAATTCAGGCAGCAACGTAATTGAATAAAATACACCGCCTAAGTAAGTTAATGGCGTTAGTATGAAGGTGGGGATAATGCTTATATCGTCAAAGCTGTTTGCGTAAATCGCATTAATTAAGCCACCTAAAGCAAACACAGCTGAGGTTAAAATAACCGTCGCCATAATTACAAAAATATTATGAATTTGAATATCAACAAATAATAACGATACACAGGTAACTATAAAGCCCACCATAATACCGCGCGTCATACCGCCACCCATATAACCTAGAACAATGATGTAGTTAGGTACAGGTGCAACTAAAAGCTCTTCAATGCTTTTTTGAAACTTTGTTGAGTAAAAACTAGAGGCTACGTTGGAATAGGAATTAGTAATGACCGACATCATTATAAGGCCAGGTACAATAAACTCCATATAACTAAAGCCGCCCATGTCGCCAATGCGTGAACCAATTAAGTTACCAAAAATAACAAAATATAAGCTCATCGTAATTGCTGGCGGTACTAAAGTTTGCACCCAAATACGTAAAAAACGAATGCACTCTTTGATCCACAAACTCTTTAAGGCTACGCCATATTTAAACATTTATTCGCCCCGCCCTTGCTCTAGTAATCCAACAAATAACTCTTCTAATCTGTTTGCTTTATTTCGCATACTCAATACAGTATTACCTTGAGTTGTTAATGCACTAAAAACCGCATTTAATCCTTGAGATTTAGCGACTTCTACTTCAACAGTGTGATCGTCCGTCATGGTAAATTTATAACCTTCAAGCGTTACAGGGTTTGCTGGCATTTTTAAATCTAAAATAAAGGTTTCTTTATCAAGCTTTGCAAGCAGTGCTTTAATGGTCGTGTTTTCAACAATTCGGCCATTATCGATTATGGCGATGTTTTTACACAGTAACTCTGCTTCTTCAAGGTAGTGCGTAGTTAAAATAATAGTAACGCCTTGCTCATTTATTTGGCGTAAAAAATCCCACATTGAACGACGAAGTTCTATATCTACCCCCGCTGTTGGCTCATCAAGTATAAGCAACTTAGGTTCGTGCATAAGGGCACGCGCAATCATTAATCGGCGTTTCATACCGCCTGAAAGCGTACGTGCTTGTTTGTCTTTTTTCTCAAGTAAGCCAAGCTGCGCTAAGTACTTATCAGCACGTTTATGGGCTTCGCCACGTGGCACACCATAATAACCGGCTTGGTTAACAAGTATTTGGCTAAGTGTTTCAAACTGACTAAAGTTAAACTCTTGCGGCACTAAGCCTAAATGCGCTTTTGCAGCTTCTAAATCAGTATCAATATTACAACCGAATACTTCTACCTTGCCTTTTGTTTTATTAACAAGTGACGAAATAACACCAATAGTGGTTGATTTTCCTGCTCCGTTTGGACCAAGTAAAGCGAAAAAGTCGCCCTCTTTAACTTGTAAATCAACGCCTTTAATAGCCTCAACACCATTTTTATAAACCTTGGTAAGGCCTTCTATATTTAAAGCAATATTTTGCTTATTCATTACTTACCCTCACCATAACCCCAACGTTTTGTTAGGTTATGTTCAATATTTAAATGATCTAAAATTCTCGCCACCATAAAATCAACTAAGTCTTCAATACTTTGTGGCTTATGATAAAAGCCAGGCGCTGCTGGCATTATGGTCACACCTAAACGAGATAACTTAAGCATGTTTTCTAAATGAATTTCGTTAAACGGTGTTTCGCGCGGCACTAAAATTAACTGTCCGCGTTCTTTAATTACCACATCAGCGGCGCGCTCTAATAAGTTATCTGACGCCCCTACTGCAATTGCAGAAACCGACCCAGCACTACACGGGCATACCACCATTTTTTTAGGCGCCGCAGAGCCCGAAGCCACAGGGCTAAACCAGTTATCTTTACCGTATACTTTTAACTGCCCAGATTTAGCATTAAACAGCGTACTTAACTGCTCAGTGGCTTTGTCTTCATTACCAGAGAGCTTAATATTTGATTCTGTATCAAGCACCACTCGCGCAGCACTTGAGATAAGTACGTAAACTTGAAATTGCTGCTCAAGCAATACTTCAAGTAACCTTAAACCATAAGGCGCACCTGATGCACCGCTAAAAGCGAGCGTAATTCTATCTTTAAATTGCACACTATTCTCCGCTGTATTTATCAGCTAAACCATCAACAAGGTGTTGATGAAGGCCATTAAAACCGCCATTGCTCATAATTAAAATATGTTGATTAGGCTCAATATTTTTAAGCACCGTATCAATAATTGTTTGTGTGCTGCTAAAGCACTGCATACCAGCTTTATCTGCTTGCTCTTTTAGCGACCAATTTAGATTCTCTGGTTCAAAAAGTAGTACGTCGTCAGCATCACGCAGTGAATCTAATAATGTATATTGATGCACACCCATTTTCATTGTGTTTGAGCGCGGCTCTAAAATAGCGATAATTTTTTCATCGCCTACTTTTGCGCGCAGTCCTGCAAGCGTAGTTTTAATTGCTGTTGGGTGATGCGCAAAATCGTCATACACCTTAATATTATTTATATCAGCCTTTAGCTCCATACGCCTTTTAGGGCTAATAAATTCTCCTAGGGCATCAATACTATGATCAACAGCTATACCCACATGGCGCGCTGCTGCGATAGTCATAATTGCATTTTTAACGTTATGCTCGCCTATTGCTTGCCAGCAAACAGTGCCCTGCTTTTCGTTATTTAAAAGTACATTAAACTCACTACCATCGGCTTTTATTAATTCATAGCCCCAGTCATCACCGAGTGTTTCGCTTTCGCTCCAAAGCCCTTGTGCTATTACGTCATTAAGCGCTACGTCTTGCTTAGGCCAAATTACCTTGCCGCTTTGAGGTAATGTACGCATTAAGTGATGAAATTGTTTTTTTATTGCGTTTAAATCTTCGAAAATATCAGCGTGATCGAATTCAAGATTATTTAATATAAGTGTACGCGGAAGGTAATGGACAAACTTACTGCGCTTATCAAAAAAAGCTGTGTCGTATTCATCGGCTTCAATAACAAAAAATGGCGTTTCACCTAATTTGGCCGATACACCAAAATTTTGGACTATGCCGCCAATTAAAAACCCTGGTTTTAAACCTGCGTACTCTAATACCCACGCAAGCATACTTGCTGTGGTTGTTTTACCATGCGTACCGGCTACAGCAAGTACCCACGATTTTTGTAATAAATTATGTTTAAGCCATTCAGGGCCAGATGTATAAGGCAGGCCTTTATCAAGCACATATTCAACACACGGGTTACCACGGCTCATTGCATTACCGATAACTACCATATCTGGTTTTGGCTCTAATTGAGATACGTCGTAGCCTTGAGTCAGTTCAATGCCAAGCTCTTCAAGTTGCGTACTCATTGGTGGGTAAACGTTTTGATCGGAACCCGTTACTTTATGACCTAATGATTTAGCAATGGCTGCAATACCACCCATAAACGTGCCACAAATGCCCAAAATATGTATATGCATATACTTTCCTTAAATCGTATGCTCACTTTACAGCTATGCAAAGTTTAATGGCGCTATAATGCCAAAATTCGTGCTTAGTTACTATGTACGTCTGCACAATTCACTCGTGCCAAAAACACGTTAA
Source organism: Pseudoalteromonas sp. NGC95 (assembly GCF_015864705.1). NCBI lineage: Bacteria > Pseudomonadati > Pseudomonadota > Gammaproteobacteria > Alteromonadales > Pseudoalteromonadaceae > Pseudoalteromonas > Pseudoalteromonas sp. NGC95. Next base: position 37,059 of record NZ_JADYWR010000008.1, on the reverse strand, counting down.
TTAGTTTTTTAAACGCTAAAAATCAAAAAATAGGCACGCTCACCTACCCTGTATTGCTTTTAATCAATTATTATCAATGTTATAAACCAGCTTGCTGTATAACTTTAAAACTTAAAAAGGACTTAATATGAAAAAACTATTCTTTATAGCCTGTATTTTACTTAGTCAAAAAAGCTTTGCTTTGGAATTTGCTAAGTACCCAATAGAACTAAGTTCGGGCGAAGGCGTTAATGTTGTTATTGCCCCAACAACAGATAAAAAACAAGCTTTAGTAAAAGTAACAGGCATAAACCATGATATTGATGGCATTGTATTTTTAACCGATTTAAAACCTCATGGTAGTAATAAAGCTTACAAATATACTTACGATGGTACACAAAGAAGTTTAGTAAGTGTTGAGGAAGGCTACCGCTGTTGCTCTTACAATCTTTATATTCCAGACACTCGTGATGGAATTTACTTATCAAAAAAAGAAGAGTCAAACCCTGCCATTGTTGAAGATTTAAAAGCGCAATACGATCAACAGTTAAATAAAGGTACTCAAGCTAAACTAGCGAAGTTTAATCGTGAAAAGCATTTAGGGTATCAACAAAAAAATATAGCTGCCGCTAATAGCGAAATAGATAAGCAATGCGGATTAAAAATAAATACCAATGTTGATTGGGAAAGCATTGATGATGAAAACCTAAAAGAATATCCAGTGGGTTCATTTTGTGCACAAGTTGCAAACGAAATGGCATACATGTGCGAAAAAGACCAAAGTTTTAAAAACGACATAGCTCAGTTCAATGCTATCGAATGTAAATTTACTAATGAGCTAAAACTACGTAAAAATGGTAATACACTTATATTTAAAACAGCGCCAAAAGCCGCTAACCAACGCCGCTTTATTGAAGCTTATTTATTAAATTTATAAGCTGAGTTTAAAACCAAAAAAGCACCTAAAGGTGCTTTTTTTGGTTTTACTAATTAAGTTTGTTTATAGCGTTAAAAATACAATCAAACCGACACCGAGTAATAAACGATATATTACAAATGGCAACATACCCATTCGCTCTATTACTTTTAAAAACATAAATATACATGCATAAGCCGATAAGAACGATAGCATCACACCAAGCAATAATGTATTCCAATCAACTACATGGTCACCCAGTGCAAGCTCTGCAATATAATAAAGCCCCATCATAGAAATAATCGGAATCGCTAGTAAAAACGAAAAACGCGCTGCGCTTTGCTTATTCATACCCAACATTAAACCAGCTGTCATCGTGATACCTGATCGAGAAGTACCCGGGATCATTGCAACAGCTTGTGCGAAACCAATGATAAGTGCCGTTTTCCAATTGAGCTGATAAATAGTTTTAGTTTGTTTCCCTTTTGCATCCGCGTACCAAAGCAACAAACCAAATACAATGGTGGTAGTAGCAATTACCCAAGCGCTTCGCAAATATAACTCAATAAAGTCTTTTAAAAGTAAACCTAAAATAGCGGCAGGCACTGTACCTAGTATAATCCACCAGCCTAATTTACTGTCATCGGTAGTGCCTTGCTTACCAAAAGATTTAAACCATGCGCTTAGTATATCTACTACTTCTTTACGAAAATAAATAACAACGGCTATTAAAGTACCAACATGTACTGCTACGTCAAACGCAAGCCCTTGATCTTCCCAGCCTAAAATTTGCGATGGGAGAATTAAATGCGCAGAACTCGATATTGGTAAAAACTCAGTAAATCCCTGTATGAGGGCTAAAATAATTATTTCGATAATACTCATAGGTTAGAAAACTCCACCTTCCATAGCTTTTGTTGAGGGTTATTATATTCATTCCATAACTGCGCAATCGTTTGCTTAGCTACAGGATGATAAAAATCTGGGGCAACCTCACTCAGAGGTTGTAATACAAATGCATTTTTAGTTATTTCATCACGTGGTAATTGCGCTGGGGAATCGCAAGTTACATCATCATAAAACAGTAAATCTAAATCGAGCGTTCGTGGACTAAATTTTTTATCGTTCGCTGTACGCCCATTATCACGCTCTATTTGTTTTAATAAAGCGCATACATCAGCAAGCGACATATCAGTTGTAGCGCCAACTACTGAATTATAAAAATTATTGCCAGCAAACCCAACTGCTTCACTTTCAAAAACAGACGAGTGCACAATGTGCTCAAAGTGCTGCTTAAGTGCAATTAATGCACATTGTATATAATGCGCTTTATTTATATTTGACCCTAGGCTGATATAAATTTGAGCCATTTAGTCAGTTGCCTTAACACGTGTAATTTCAACACCCACAGTTTGTGCTTGTGCTACTGCTGCAGGTTTACTTACTCTTATAGTAACTTGTGGCGTATTAAACTCGCTTAAAATAATCTCAGCCAACTGCTCAACCAAAGTCTCTAGCAACTCAACAGGTTTTGCAGTGCAGTGCTTAATAACGCGTTCGCTTACTTTTGAGTAATCCAGTGCTAAATTAATATCGTCATTTTCGGCTGCAGGCTTAATATCACTAAACATTTCAATATCAAAATAAAGGCTCTGTTTACTTTCTTTTTCAAAGTCGTACACTCCAATAATAGTGTCGACGTGCAATTGAGATATAAAAACCTTATCCATTGATACTCCAAATAACAACAAACGACTAAGCAACTATACAAGGCATCAATAAAATTAATACTGTATATGGTTTAGCCAGTGTTTAAATATGTGAAAATAACTTCTACAATAGCAAAATAACCAAACTAGCTATTAAATAGCCTGTTAATAATTTTCACGATAAATTTTGCTGCCAATAATAGCTTAAAAGTACTATCAATTGGTATAGCAATTAAAAAATAAGGAAGCGTGTGTTAGCCACTTTAATGTTTGTTTTAGCTTATTTACTTGGGTCGATTTCGTCGGCTATTTTAGTGTCGCGGTTGTTCAAACTCCCTGACCCTCGTAATAGTGGTTCTAACAACCCAGGGGCTACAAATGTTTATAGATTAGGCGGAGCATTTCCGGCTTGCTTGGTTTTAGTGTTTGATATTTTAAAAGGCACTATTCCAGTATGGGGAGCTTATTTTTTAGAAGTTGAACCTTTAGAGCTTGGTTTAGTCGCAGTAGCTGCTTGTTTAGGCCATATGTACCCACTGTTTTTTAGCTTCAAAGGCGGTAAAGCCGTAGCAACGGCATTTGGCTCATTATTACCTATTGGCTTATCATTGGCTGGTTTACTTGTGTGCACTTGGTTAGTTATAGTGGCAATAACACGCTATTCATCACTGGCAGCGCTTGTAGCTGTATCTTTAGCGCCCTTATATACATGGCTAATAAAACCACTTTATACTCTTCCCGTTACTTTTATCACGCTGTTAATTATATTTCGTCACCGTACTAATATTATTCGATTATTTAGCGGGGAAGAACCAAAAGTGGGTGCTAAAAAAGCACCCACCGATGAAAACAAAAATATCTAAAATATGAGTCATTAAATCGGCTCAAGGCTATCTATAGGCCAACGAGGTTTTGTTTTCATATCAAGCGTGGCAAATTGCCCTGCTTTTAAACGTTGCATTCCTGCATAAGCAATCATTGCACCGTTGTCGGTACAAAATTCAGTACGCGGATAAAAAACTTCGCCTTTCATACCTTTCATTACGCGTTCAAGCTGCAGTCGAAGCTGTGTATTTGCACTTACGCCACCGGCGATTACTAAACGCTTAATACCTGTTTGTTTAAGCGCTCGCTTGCACTTAATAACCAGCGTATCAATAACCGCTGTTTGAAATGCATGCGCTATATCAGCTTTAGTTTGATCGTCGTCGTCATTTTCACGAATAGTGATTGATGCTGCAGTTTTTAAACCACTAAAACTAAAATCAAGACCTGGTTTGTCGGTCATCGGGCGAGGAAAAATAAAGCGCTTCGCAACGCCTTGTTCGGCCATTTTAGCTAAGCGCGGACCTCCAGGGTAGTCAAGACCAAGTAACTTAGCCGTTTTATCAAAGGCTTCGCCTGCGGCATCATCAACTGACTCACCTAGTACTTCGTATTGTCCAATACCCGCTACTTTAACCATCATGGTATGACCGCCCGATACAAGCAATGCAATAAACGGAAACTCAGGAATATTTTCTTCAAGCATCGGAGCAAGTAAATGCCCTTCCATATGATGAACAGCAACAGCTGGAATATCCCAACCGTATGCTAATGAACGACCAATAGAAGTACCTACCAATAATGCTCCAACTAAACCTGGGCCTGCAGTATAAGCAATACCGTCTAAATCTTCTGGGCCGCAACCCGCTTGTGCAAAAGCTGCGTCTATAAGTGGTAGCGTTTTACGAACATGATCGCGCGATGCAAGTTCCGGTACTACACCGCCATAATCAGCGTGTACTTTTACCTGGCTGTATAGTTGATGAGCTAACAAGCCTTTTTCGTCATCGTATATTGCAATACCTGTTTCATCGCATGACGATTCAATGCCTAAAATTCGCACTGTACTTCTCCTGCCTTTAATATTTCACTTCGCTGTTTTTATAACGTAAGGCCAATATTTGTTTGGCCATCTTCTAGGGCAAACTTTTTAAGTGCCTTCACGCTATCAGAGGTAATACGCCCCATATTTTCTACAAAATCAATTAGCTCACCTAATACTTCAATTTCGTATTGCATTAATGGATGCTCTCTAACGGCCGTGTTATCTGCAACCTCACCTTCAACCGTCATTTGATATTCAATAAAGCGGGCCACTGTTGCTTGAGATATTTTACTGACACTAATGAACTCTTGCTCATCTTGCGCCATTAAACCATGCATTAAGCTAAGTAAAGACGTTGCAGCATCAATAGCAGGGTAAGTACCAAACATATCAAAATCAGCAAGTTCAGGAACATTCGGTTCTATTTTTTCAACTTGTTTTTCGAGATCTATTTTACTTTTAGGCAGTAATATTTTTTCCCAACAAACATTAAGCGAATTACGAAGTAAGGTTTCATCACCAAACCCCGTTGCTTCGCTAAATAAACCGTAATTTGGCAGCATTCGCTCTATTAAAGCACTTGCTAAAACAGCTTTTTGTAAATAGTTAAGCTCTCTAATACGCTGAAAATTATTTGCTTTAGTCATTCTTTAACGTCTCACACGACCAACAAAAATCAAATGTTGATCCATTATGCTCATTACAGTTAGGGCATACCCAATCTGGAGCGGATTGTTTTACTTGTTGATAGTTTAACAATATTTGGCGCGCATGGCGCTCTTTTATCGCATAAACCTGCACACTAACTTGTGCTTGATCAAATGGAATTTCTCCCAATGCGCCTTGGAGCATCTCACCTTTTATTTTGCATTCAATGCCACTGGTTTGTATTAAACCTTTAATAATATTAGCTTCAAGGGTATTTTCGGCTTTATAAATTGTAACCCATTGAAAAGAGCTATCAGTTGAATTTTTATTATTAATATTTTGCAATATTCACCTCATTTATTTTGTGTTATCAATATCCTGCGCTAAATTATTAGCATGCTGCACTTTTAAGGAATAAACATGACACTTACAACCCCGGGCTTACTTTTTCCGGCCATATCGCTGCTATTATTAGCCTATACAAACCGATTTTTAGTTTTAGCGCAATTAATTAGAGAGTTAAATGCGCGTGAAGGCGAATCTATCCGACCTGTTGTAGTCGCTCAAATCACTAACTTACGTAAACGAATAAACTTAATAAGAACAATGCAGGTATACGGCGTAGCCTCTTTTTTACTGTGTACATTTTCGATGTTTGCTTTATTTATTGAATTTAATACCACAGGGATTATTTTATTTGGCATTAGCTTAGCTTGCTTAAGTTTATCGTTATTAACGTCTTTATTCGAAATACATATTTCCTGTGATGCGATTGAAATAGAACTACAAAGCATTGAAAATAAACCATTAAGCAGCCGAATAAATAGAAATTTTGTAAAATAAACTCTTATAGATAAAACACCCTATTATTTGTCATAATCATGTTATATGTGCGCCCTATTTTGGGGCGTACTTTTTTATTAATTAGAACAATTAAATTCCAATCTCCTAACTAACCCACTGAGTTAAAATAACTTTGCCTAGATAGTTAATTGCAAAAATATAGACAAAACACAATAAACAACTAGTTATCAATTAAAAAAGTAATACTATTTGGTCGCTTTCCTCTTTAATTAATACTAAAAGGGGGGTATCCTGCTGGAAACACGTATGAACTTGCAACCGTATTTCAATATAGAATTTTACTAAACTTTAGAATAAAAATTAATATATTTGATATCCGTGGTATCTGCGACTTACTTATAAAAAGGGACTATAAAGTGAGATTTGAACAATTAGAGCAATTTGTAGCACTTGGTGTATTACGTCACTTTAGACAAGCAGCTGAACAAACCCAAATTAGTACTTCAGCGCTAACGCGCAGCATTCAAACACTTGAAAATGAAATGGGATATGAGTTAGTAAAACGCTCAACTCGTTCTGTTAAATTAACGCCTGAAGGCGAACTTTTCCTTGAATATGCTAAAACGACTCTATCGGAACTTGAGCTAACGAAAAAACGGATTTTTCAATCAGTAAACGGTAATGCTAATGAAAAACTTGTTATTGGCTATACCAATAAGGCAAGCAGCATAGTACCTATTTCTTGTGGACAGTTTTTAGCTCAATATCCTCATATAAAAATTGAAATGCAGTTACAAGATCAACAAGAGCTAACACGCAGACTCCAACAAGGTGAAATAGACATAAGTGTATACTCTCAAGCTATTAATAGTATTGGCAGTGACATTCACTTACCTGATCAGCTTGTATTATTTGTTTCAAAAAATCACCCTCTTGCACATAAAAACGATATAAGTAAGCAAAATCTTGATAGCTACCCTATGTTTGGCTGCTTCTCTCAATCTAAACAAGTGCAAACTATGCTTAATGAAGCAATTGATTCTTTAAATAAATCATCAAGTATTAAAGTGGGTAGCATTGAGCAAGTAATGGCTGGTGTAGTTAAATCAGATCACTTTGCTATTGCAAGCATTGAGCATGCAAACACAATCGCAGAGAACTCTGAACTCGTGCAACTAAAAACAAATAAAGATTTAAATCACGAACAACTCGTTGTACAAACAAGCCAACAAACGTCTATTACCGAACATGTAGAACACTTGTTGTCGCTTATAAAAAAGGCGGGAGCTGCATTTAACTAACCCTTCTTTTTGAAAAAGTGCGGCACAATAAACAGTAGCTTTAAATCGCTTTTCGGCTACACTGTCGCACCTTTTTTAAACAGCTGATGTGAATGAACACACTTTTTGGTCCTGATGTCTATTTAGATGATATAGAACGCCAAGGATACACCGTAATTCATAACGCGCTTATTGCCGATTTAGTTAACGATTTAGTTGCAGATTGTCACCGTATAAACCCCCACTTTAGCCTTGCCGGTATTGGTCGATTAAATAACTTACAAATAGATAAAACTATTCGCACTGACAAAACCTATTGGTTTGACGGCAGCTCTCAAGCACAGCTTACGTATCAAGCAATAATGCAAAGTATAAAAACCACGTTAAATCGTAGCTTTTTTATGGGGCTATTTGATTACGAATGCCATTATGCAAAATATACACAGGGTGATTTTTACAAAAAACACTTAGATGCATTTAAAGGTCGATCTAATCGTGTATTTACAACGGTGCTTTATTTAAATACGCCAGAGCAAGGTGGCGAACTTGTTATATATAAACCTAAAAGTAAAGAAGTAGAAATAACGATTAAACCAACTGCTGGCACATTGGTTATGTTTGAAAGTGAACGTTTTGCTCATGAAGTGCTTCCTGCAGTTGACGAACGCTATTCTATTGCTGGGTGGTTTAGAAAAAACGCCTCTATTAGCGGTATTATTGATCCGCCCCGATAGCTCTAAATAACTCATTTTAACAGCCTTTACTAAGGCTTTAAAATGCTATTGGGTATGAAAGTAATAACCCTATAAAGATAGCCAAGCCCACATAATGATTATTTAAAAACGCTTTAAAGCAGGCATCTCTTTCACGCTTATGAATAAGCGTTTGTTGATATGCCAATAAACCAGCTGCTACACTCAAACCAACGCCAAACGCGACACTTAAATGATTACTTATACCAATAAACGCAACCAGCGCTATAAATACAGCATTAAGTAAAAAGATTATGTGGCGGTCGAATTTACCAAATAAAATAGCGGTTGATTTTACCCCTATTTTTAAATCGTCATCTCTATCAACCATCGCATACATAGTGTCATAAGAAACTGTCCAGCAAATGTTGGCTATAAATAATAACCATGCCTGCTGCGGTAATGCATTTATTGAAGCCATATAGGCCATTGGAATAGCCCAACCAAATGCAGCTCCTAAAACAACTTGTGGTAATTGTGTATAGCGTTTCATAAAAGGGTAGCAAAAGGCTAAAGCCAAAGCCCAAAAAGAAAGCAAAAGAGTATTAACGCTAAGCATTAATACTAAAATAAACGCAATAACTATGAGCAGTAAAAATAGGCTAAGTGCTTCACCACTACTAACCCGCCCTGAAGCTAGCGGCCGCTGAGCTGTGCGCTTTACAGAGCCGTCTATTTTCCTATCTGCAAAATCATTAATTACACACCCTGCACTTCGCATAACAACAACGCCCAGCGTAAATATAATAAAGTTGAGTAAGCTCGGCATCCCACTATTAGCAAGCCATAAAGCCCAGTATGTTGGCCAAAGTAATAACAAGGTACCAATGGGCTTATCTATACGCATTAGCTGTATATAGTAAGAAATATGTTTTGGCTTTAAAGCGGCTAATTTCATGAGTATAAATATGCTCCTGGTAAAAACACTTCACACACTAAAAATTTATATTCTTTGAGTGAAAATACACTTCGACGCCCTAGTAAGTTTTTTTCGGGTAGGTTTAATTTTGCAACTAATTGCTGAACGGGGTGCTTGGCATCAAAATAAGCAATTTCTATATCCGTTCGTTTTAGTGCTGGGTCTTGAAAAATCACATCACCAAGAGGTCGTTCACCCATATTGTGCAAAGGATTGCTCGAATCATTTTTAGGAAGCCAGCTCTGTGCGTATACCACAGGTTTGTTATCGCACAATAAGAGTACTTCTCTATTAATAGCTGTTTTAGCGCTACAGTTTAGTAATAACTTTTGCTCTAGACTTAAAGTAAATAACTGCTCGCTTAATACTCTTACACTAAAAATTTGTGATTTACTTTTTAATTTAGCAGTTAAAGAATTAGGTTCAAAAAGCCATTCTTGCTCTAGAGGAGATAAGTCACTTACATATGAAGTGGACTGCCAATTAGCAGATATAGACAGAGGATAAGTAATCACAATAGCTCAACAAAATAAAAAACAACGAGATGATACCATTGTCAAAGCTTTTGAAAAAGTGATGTTTTATAACCATAAATAATAGCTTGGCGCTGTTTATTACCCACTATTAAGTATAAACTATTTGTAACAAGTTTTAAGAAACGCTTTAAATATGAAAAAAATAGTATACGCAGGTCTTTTTACGTTCTTTGTAAGTGTCATAAGCTTTACAGCTCGTGCTGAATCTACAGTTGGTTATTTTGGTTTTGAGCCCGATATAATCACCAACTACATTGGCGCATCAAGTAAAAAAATGGGCTATGTGCGTGTAACTATTGATTTAATGCTTAATGACACTTCAGATATTGCAGTAGTAGAGCACCACACGCCATTACTACGTGATGCCCTAGTAGAGATTTTATCTAAAGAGCCTGAAGAAAAAATAAAATCCCTTACTGGCCGTGAAGAAATACGCGCAAAGTGCGCCGAAAAACTAAAAAGCCTCTTAAAAGAAGAAACAGGACAAGAGATCATCCGTGAAGTCTTGTTCACTAAATATTTATATCATTAGTATTTAACGTTTTGCGTTAAATACTTTGGCGGTGTAGGCAAAAGCCATACCGCTAACTAACCCACCTAAGTGCGCCCAATTAGCCATACCTACAAACAATACATCTGCAAACCCAAGCACTAACCAAATCAACATAAAACCAACAATAGCCGTACTAACCAGCGCAGGTTTGTTCGGATTTAAAAAGCTATGAATCCAACAAAAACCAAGTAACCCATATACTACGCCACTCAAACCGCCAAAGTTGGGACCAACCATTAGGTATTGCGCCCAATTACTAATAAGTGCAGTCACTAAAAACAAACCTATTAAGCTGAGTTTTCCGCATTGCTTTTCGATATTGTCGCCAAGCGACATCCACCAAATTAAATTAAACACAATATGGATCGCGCTAAAATGCACAAGCGCGGGAGTTAGCCAGCTTAGTGGTTGTGATGGATTAAATTGCAGAACTGTATAAATTTCATCAAATCCACCCAATAAAAAAGCGACATAAATAACAATACTCAATATGCTAACAGTTTGGTTAAGCCAGCTAAGCGCTTTAAACCGCGCCATAAGATTAAGTGATTGCCCTTGATATTTAAGCGGCGATTGTGTGCTGCCTACATCCCAAGATGCTTGCTGGTATTTTTCATGATTAGGGTTTTGTGTAAACTCAACCCATAAAGGCTGAACTTGATGAAAGTCCTCCTCAGTCACGCTAATAATGACATTACTGCCATCTGCTGAGTGTATCTTTGCATCTAGGCCTTGGCTTTTTAAATAATCTATAAAGCCTTGTGCGGCGCGTGGGTTATTTAAACTGCCAAGCTCTATCATCGTTCTACTTTCTCGCTATAAGACGCTTCCCAAGCAGTAAAACCGCCATCCATGCTGTATACATCTTCAAAACCTTGCTCAACTAAATAACTAGCTGCGCCCTGAGAGCTCATACCGTGGTAACACACAATAATAATTGGCTGATCGAATTCTTTTTCCATCATAAATTGTGCAATATTACCGTTAGAAAGTGCTTCTGAGCCTGGAATACGACCAGCTTGATACGAATTTGGATCGCGAATATCTGCAATTACAACGTCTTCTTTATCTAGAAGTTCTAACGTTTGCGCTATAGAAATGTGTTTAAATGCCATTGAAGTCTCTTTAATTAATAGTATAAAAAAGGCGGCTAAAGCCGCCCTTCTTGTAATTTAGTTAGGAACTAATCCCAGTTTAAAATTACTTTACCTGACTGACCTGAAATCATCATATCAAAGCCAGCTTGGAAGTCATCCACAGAATACTGATGTGTAATGATTGGGTTCAAATCAAGACCAGATTGAATCAAGCTTGCCATTTTGTACCACGTTTCGAACATTTCGCGACCGTAAATACCTTTAATCACTAAACCTTTAAAAATAACTTGGTTCCAATCAACCGCCATATCAGAAGGTGGAATACCTAGCATGGCAATTTTACCGCCGTGGTTCATGTTATTAAGCATTGAATTAAAAGCGCTTGGCACACCTGACATTTCAAGACCAATATCAAAGCCCTCTGTCATACCTAGCTCTTTTATTACGTCTTCAAGCTTTTCGTTTGCGACGTTTACAGCACGTGATGCGCCCATTTTACGCGCCAAATCTAGGCGGTATTCGTTTACGTCGGTAATAACAACGTGGCGAGCACCCACGTGTTTTGCTACAGCCGCAGCCATAATACCAATTGGGCCAGCACCAGTAATAAGTACATCCTCGCCAACTAAGTCGAACGATAATGCGGTATGAACAGCGTTGCCAAATGGGTCAAAAATTGAAGCCAGCTCATCAGAAATATTATCTGGAATTTTAAATGCATTAAATGCAGGAATAACTAAATACTCTGCAAATGCACCTTCACGATTTACGCCAACACCCGTTGTATTACGGCATAAATGTACACGCCCAGCACGACAATTACGACAATGCCCACAGGTAATATGACCTTCACCCGATACGCGGTCGCCTACTTTAAAGCCACGAACTTCCTGGCCCATATCAACGACTTCACCAACATATTCGTGACCAACAACCATAGGAGTAGGAATCGTTTTACTTGCCCATTCGTCCCACTTGTAAATATGTACGTCGGTGCCGCAAATAGCTGTTTTGCGAATTTTAATCAGTAAGTCGTTGTGACCCACTTCTGGCTTTGGTGCATCTGTCATCCAAATGCCCGGTTCTGCTTTTAATTTAGATAATGCTTTCATAATCCACACTCAACTAAAAAACCGAAGCGAGGCTTCGGTTTAAAATAAAATTAAATAACGCCCATTTCTTTACCAATACGGGTAAATGCATCAATAGCAATATCGAGTTGCTCAATGCTATGCGCCGCTGAAATTTGTGTACGAATGCGGGCTTGCCCTTTTGGTACTACTGGGAATGAAAAACCGGTTACGTAAATACCTTCAACAAGTAACTTATCAGCCATTAACGAGGCTACTTTTGCATCTCCTAGCATTACTGGAATAATTGCATGATCTTTACCTGCACACGTAAAACCAGCAGCTTCCATTTGCTCACGGAAATATTTAGCATTTGACCAAAGTTTAGCGCGAAGCTCGCCGCCACTTTCTAGCATTTCAAGTACTTTAATTGATGCAGTAACAATTGAAGGCGCTAATGAGTTTGAGAACAAGTATGGGCGCGAACGTTGGCGTAACCATTCAACAATTTCTTTTTTACCTGAAGTATAACCACCTGAAGCGCCGCCTAGCGCTTTGCCTAATGTGCCGGTAATAATATCTACACGGTCTAATACATTACAGTACTCAGGTGTACCCTTACCGTTTTCGCCAACAAAGCCAACTGCGTGAGAGTCATCAACCATTACAAGCGCATCATATTTATCGGCTAAGTCGCACACGGCTTCTAAATTACAAATAACGCCGTCCATAGAAAACACGCCATCGGTAGCTATTAGTTTCGTTTTAACGCCGGCTTCATCTGCGGCAATAAGTTGCTTTTCAAGATCAGCCATGTCGTTATTTGCATAACGAAAACGCTTAGCTTTACACAAACGTACACCATCAATAATTGATGCATGGTTTAACGAATCAGAAATAATAGCGTCTTCTGCGCCTAAAATAGTCTCAAACAAGCCTGTATTTGCATCAAAACATGAAGAATATAAAATCGTATCTTCTGTTTCTAAAAACTCACTGATTTTTTTCTCTAGCGTTTTATGAATATCTTGCGTGCCACAAATAAAACGAACAGACGCCACACCAAAACCATGATTATTTAAACCGTTTTGCGCAGCTTCAATTAGCTCTGGGCTATTAGCTAAACCTAAGTAGTTATTAGCACAAAAGTTGATTACTTTACCTGATGCAACTTCGATTTGAGCTTGCTGCTGAGATTTAATAATACGTTCGCTTTTATACAAACCTTCGGTTTTTACGTCTTCAATTTGCTGTTGTAACTGGCTAAAAAAAGCAGATGCTCTCATCTAAGTTCTCCATATATTTGAACGGGTAAACAATCACATTTAAACGACTGTTTATTATGAGGGGTATTGTAAAAGTTTAATGGGAAAAATGCACGGTTTGCAGTTCGTCGTAAACACCCTAGACTGGAAGTAATTCCTGCCAGTTTACAGGCTAATCTGTTTAGTTTATTTATGTCTTTAAAAGTGCAGGTAAACTGTTTATAGAATCGATAATTAAATCAGCCTCTTGCTTAGCACTTTCATCAAAGCTTTGACCCGAACGCACTAAAACGCGGGTCGTAATGCCCGCTTTTTTCGCAGCCTGCATATCACTGAGTTTGTCGCCCACCATAATGCTGCAAGCAGGGTCGATGTTATGCTTTTGTATGCCTTGTAATAACATACCTGGCGCAGGCTTTCTGCAACTGCACTCTTTCAAATATTCAGGGTGCGCTTTTTTAGGGTGATGCGGACAAAAATACACATCGGCAACTTCAATACTGTGATCGCTAAATTGGGTTTTCATCCAATCAGTTAGTGCTAAAAAATCAGTTTCGGTGTAATAACCTCGACCAATTCCAGATTGATTAGTGACGATTATGATTTTATAGCCCGCATCATAAAATGCTTTACAAGTGCTAAAAACACCTTCAATAAATTCAAATTTATCGCTTTGATACACATAACCATGGTCAACGTTTACCACGCCATCTCGATCTAAAAAAAGCGCTTTATTTTTTTGTTGTACATTCATTGCAAAGACTCTTTTTGTACAACATGGTCAAACATTGCTTTTACATCATCAACCGTAATTTGGCTCATTAAATCATCGCCTTTTACGCGCGTACCCCACGGTACTTGCTTAGCTGTTTTACCTGTTTGCTTAAGCAAATTTTGATGATAAACCTCAACCACGTAATCTTGATATAAGTAAGGGCCTGTTCGTGCTGGGTTTGAATGTGCATATAAACCAATAACCGGCGTACCAACAGTTACCGCCATATGTGCAGGGCCTGTATCGGGCGCAAGCACTAAGCTGCCACGCTTTAACACGCACAACAATTCTTTGAGTTTCGTTTTACCCACTAAATTTAAAATAGGTGTTTTACTATACTCAACAATACTATTTGCTAGGTTAATTTCAAGTTCTATTGGCCCCCCCGTCAATACCACCTTAAAGCCTTGCTCATTTGCATAATCAGCCAATGCTGCATAACGATCAGCGAGCCAATTGCGCTGTGCTTTACTTGCTGCTGGCGATATTACTAACAGTTTATTAGTTAGGTACTCTGGTGTTAGTAGTTCATCAGCAACCGCTTGGTCTTGCTCTGTATATGGCATGTCCCAACTCGGTTTATAATCAGCTACACCAATGGCTTTTGCAAAACCTTTAAAGCCTTCAAGCACATGCGCCTGAGCTTCTGGGGCTATTCGTTTATTAATAAACAAGCCGTGCAATTCTTTTGAACGCGCCCAATCAAACCCTATTTTTACTTTTGCAGGAATACAACGCGCTACAAACCCAGCCCTTAATGCAACTTGCATATTAAGTAGTACATCAAACTGTTGATCTTTAAAGCGTTGCTTTAAGCTTTTAAGTGCTGCTTTACCTTGTTTTTTATCAAATACCACCAGCTCAACACCCGATAAGTCGGCAAGTAACATCGCTTCTATTTTACCAATAACCCACGTGATTTTTGCATTTGGGTGTGCTTTTTGAATGGCTTGTACAGCACTCACACCATGACATACGTCACCAATGGCTGAGAGTCTTAATATACAAATAGATGAATAGTTAGGAGCTTGAGTCACACATTCCCTTAGGTATTAAATACAAAAGCCGATCTTAAATTATAATCACGCTATTGCAAGCACTTATCCTCAGCTTTAAAACGCGCTAATATAGGCACATTATTTAGCAATTACGCAGAGCTATGTTTAAACAACACGTGCAAGGCAATCACACTGTATTAAGCCACCCTAAATACACGAGCCAAATTACCCTCGATTGGTTTGATGCAAATTATTGGCAACAACAAAATAAAATTGTGGGCGCTAAAAAAGGTCGAGCAACTGCGTGGTTTTTTAAGCAAGACGAATTAACAGCCGTACTTAGGCATTATTGGCGCGGTGGCTTCGTAGGTAAATTGCTAAGCGATCAATATTTATACCCAGGACTTGAACAAACCCGTGTGTATAAAGAGTTTAGCTTAATGAGTAAACTTATAGAGCTTGGTTTAAACGTACCAACCCCTATTGCAGCTAAAGTAACCCGCAGCGGATTAATTTATCGTGGTGATATTATTACCGAGGCTGTTAAAGGCGCTAAAAGTGTACTCGATGTATTAATTGAACGCCCATTGACCGAAGATGAGTTGGAGCGCATAGCTAAAACAATCGCGCTATTTCATTCAAAAGGTGTGTATCACGCCGATTTAAACATTAATAACATTTTGTTTGATGATACTGGTGATGTGTACATTATCGACTTTGATAGAGGTGAAATAAAAATGCCTAATGTGCAGTGGCAACAAAGTAATATGGAACGACTTGAGCGCTCATTTTTAAAAGAACAAGGTCGAAACGAGTCATTTAATTGGCAAGCGACTGACTGGCAAACTCTGCATAGCAACTACCTCAAAGCACTCGCTAACTAAGTTAACCTAATATAAGTTAACTTAGTTAGCCAATGCTAAATACTGCAGAGCAACCTGCTCTGCCTGTACTTGTTTTAGAATATCTGCGTTTTCTACATTTGGCTTATCTGCTAGCACCTGCTTAACGGCATTGGCTAATGCCTCACTTTGCTGAACGGGTACTAAATATTTACTTAGCTCGCCTGTTAATATCTCGCTTGGTCCAAATGTACAATTAGTACTAACTACCGGAGTACCCACCGCTAAAGCCTCAATTAATACCGTTGGAAGTCCTTCAAAATCAGAACTCAACACTAAAGCTTTGGCATGCTTAATCCAGTTGTACGGGTTTTGTTGAAATCCTGGCACTACTAACTATTTTTCTATGCCGTATTCCTGTGCAAGCTTTAGCGCTTTAGCCGGTTTATTACATAAAAGTACTAACTTGTATTTTTTATCAAGCTTTGCAAATGCTGCAAATAATATATCGTGGCGTTTTTGTTTGGCGAGTCTTCCTACATGAATTAAGTAGGGCTCATTTGGGATATTGTTATTTTGCTCATTTGCTTGCTGTCTTATTTTTTCAAAATCGAACGGGTTGTAAATAGTCGCAATTGCACTTGGGTTAATTAAATCCCCTTGTATTATTTCTTTTTCAACACCCTTTGATACGCAAATAAGTGATTTACCATTTAAATTTTGCTTACTTTTTTTAAGATATAAGTATGAAAATGGACCTAACTTTTTTTGACGTGCAAGTTCTGCATTGACAGAGTTATGAATAACAAAGTGAACATTTTTGATATTACTACGCGCAAGTAAATTATTACTTCTATCAAGGTTAGAAAGTACTAGATCAATATTGCCAATCTCGCTTTGTTTTTTTTCAAACCAAGTTTGTAGTGTTAAAATGCTATTTTTACGCTGCCAAAATCGATCTACTTTTGATGCCCTATGTGCGAATAAACTCTCCACGTTAAGTACTTCAGGGATATTATATTCAATAGAGTTAGCAAGAAACAAAATAGTGATTCAGTACTGTAACTTGGCCATTTCCTCAGCAAGGGTAAGCATTACTTTTCAGCACCACCACCCACTAGGGAATCAATTACAATCACTATATTCATTAGCGCTCCTCTATAAGCATATTTTTTATGCCATTAGTGATTACATCATAACTATTTGAATTATCAAGCTGGTTATTTTTATCAATAAAATTACTATAAAAAGGCTCAGTAATAACTTGAGCTATTTTTGTTATGATTTCATCAACATCGAAATTTGCTTTAATTACAACACCTGTATTAACACAACGATCTAAACGTGTATTTTGATCTTTTGAGATAGCACATGCCACAACGGGAGTTTTAACGGCAATTGCTTGTAATAAAGTATCTCCACCGCTAAGTAATGCGACTTTAGCTTGGCTCATTAATGCCAAAAAATCAGTACTTTGCAGACTTGCTAAACAAGTAACCTCATCGCTTTTCGGAATGGCTTTCTTATAATTGGGACCAAACACAACAACTGCTTTTAAACCAGTGTGCTTAGTAATTTTAAGCGCGGCTTTAAAGTAAACATCAGCACAATTAATATTATTTAATATATGCCCGCCTGAGCCGGCATTAACAATAAAATAGCCTTCAGGTACTAATTTATAGCGATTTAAAACATCACGTTTTTGCGCGCAAGAGGCAAATGTAACAAAAGGACCTACATTACGAGGATGTGCCAAGGGAAACATGTCTAACTTCGTACTTTCAGCCCATGTAAGTGGCTCAATACAATAATCAGGCTGTACAACCCAATGTGTATCAATTAAATTAATTCTGTTAAGTTTTAAGCCTTTAGCACGTTTTTTTGCATGCTGAGAAATGAATATAACTTTAGCGCCTACCTTTTTAGCCGCCTTCATATGCCCTGCACGTCCTGCACAATCAAAAACAACGACATCAGGTTTAAATTGCTCTATAAAGTCGCAAACAAAATCAAGCTCTTTAGTCGCTGAGTGTTCGAGTAGTGTGGCTTCAAAAGGACAATCTTTTGCGTAGCTTGTATGCTTATTTAATATAAAGTGAATATCGAGAGAATCTGCAAGTTCTGCCTTTAAACTTTGAGCCAACAACAACGAGCGCATATATTCACCAATGCCTTCTGGTGATGATACTGGAATAAATAAAAGTCGTTTGTTGCTCATTGCATTCTCAATGTCCTATTTGAGCTCCAGTATATCAATCAGATACTTATTACGATAGACAGGTTACATTTTAATATATTAAATTAACTCTATAAATTTGATTATTTACTGCAATAGCAGACTTAGATTGATAAACTTAGCCGCAATCTTAATCACAAGGATCTGAACTTTGCGAAACAGAATTTTTCTACTTTCTACTCTTTTTTGCGCTATGAGCGCATCAGTTAATGCTGAGCCATGGGTAAAACCCGATGATTATGGTCTAAGAGCTGATATTCAACAATTAGCTGATGCCGGTGTTATTTTAGCTCCTGTAACTACCTATCCGCTTATGTGGAAAAGTTTTATAAGCGATGTGGAAAGTATGCCGCTGGAGCAATTATCTCCAAGCTTACAAGATGCTTTACTTCGCGTTAAACATCGATATAAATCAGAAAATAATAGCTCACATAGTCTTCAATTATCAGCTTTTGCAGCCACAGATCCAATCATAGCAACAAGTTTTGGTGCAACTGATACCCAAGAAACAGAGCTTTCAGCAGCTTACGCTTATTTAGGCGATAACTTTGCAGCTAAAGTAGCTATAAATTATAGAAAAGACGGTAAGAAGTGCTTAGTTAATGGAAAAACGATAGATGACATTGAAACCAACGAGCAAGCTTTAACCGATTGTAACGATACCTCACTTGATAATAGTTACTTAGCTTACCGTTTAGGTAACTGGATTTTTAGAGCCGGTGCTGTTGAACAATTTTGGGGACCTGGTGTTGATAATAGCTTAATTATGTCAGGTAATGCGAAACCTTTACCTGCACTAAGTGTAACAAGAGAAAAAAGTACAGCTTTTGAAACACCATGGTTAAGCTGGATTGGTCAATGGAGCTTTACAGCTCAAATGGCAAAACTTGAATCTACACGTGTTATACCTGATGCTTTGCTTTGGAGTACTCGTATTAATTTTCGCCCTATTCAACAACTAGAAATTGCACTTAGTCTGTCTGCACAATGGGCAGGTGACGAACAACCAAGCTCTGCAGGCGATTTTATTGATATAATTACGGGGCAAGCAGTTTGCACTGATGGTAATGAAAGTTGTGATAGCCAGTTAGAGTCAAAAATAGGTAATCAGCTAGGGGGGATCGATATTCGTTGGTCAGATACACTTTTCAACCGACCTTATGCTGTGTATGCCAGTACTATTGGAGAAGATGCCAGTTCACAGTTTAAGCCAGCCGACAGAGCTTATTTATTTGGTATGCAAACAACACAGCGTATATACCATCAAAATATATTGGTAAATATCGAATATATAGATACCAGTGTTTCATGCCAAGTTGAATCAACGATTGAAAGCTGCTACTACGAGCATGATACTTATAGATCAGGTTACCGCTACCATGGTCGCACTATTGGCTCAACATACGATAATGATGCACAATCAGTTGTTTTAACTTTATTAGGCCAGCTGTCAAATGGTAATGATTGGCAGGTAAAACTGCGCAGTGTTGATTATAATAGTGACAATCGCGATCGTTATCCTAACAATCCTGACTTAGGAAATACCATCACTAAAACTGGGGTTAACTCTAAACAACTAGAAGTACGTTACAGAATGCTTTCTATGGGCGGCCGCGTTACTTTAGGTGCTTTTGCGTCTAACAATGACGGCGCTGAAAACGATACTTCTGCATTTGCTAAGTACGAATATAACTTTTAATACGTTACTTTTAATAAAGTAACGTATTAAAAGTAAGAAAGGGATGAAAACAGTGTTTTCATCCCTTTTTTGTATTTTTTAGCAAACTAAATCAGTAATTACTGTTTAATTTTACTAATTACTTTTGATGTTGAGCATCCATCTAAAAATTCAAGCACTTCAACTTTCCCACCATGGCGGATTACATGCTCAGCACCCGCTATTTGCTCTACGGTGTAGTCGCCACCCTTAACTAAAATATCAGGGCTTATTTGCTCAATTAATTTAGCGGGAGTATCGTTTTCATCTAAACTGCCAAACGGAATAACCCAATCAACTGATGAAAGTGCGCTAAGTACCATTGCACGCTCATCTAGTGGGTTAATAGGACGATCGGCCCCTTTTAAACGCGTAATAGATTCATCATTATTTAATCCAACAACGAGTCTATCGCCTCGGGCTTTAGCTTGTGCTAAATAACGCACATGCCCAGCATGTAAAATATCAAAGCAGCCATTAGTAAATACAATGGTTTCGCCGTTTTGTTTTGCAAATTCAATATGCTGAAGTACATCATCAAATGGTGTTTGGTAATGCTCACCAGTAGTATGTAAATACTGACCAAGCTTACGACTTAACTCTTCTGGCGAGACAGTAGCTGCACCAAATTTACTAACCGCTATACCTGCCGCTAAGTTAGCAATTTCGACAGCATCTTTAGGTTCCATGCCCGCACCAAGCATAACCGCGAGTGTAGCTATAACCGTATCACCAGCCCCAGTCACATCACTTACTTCAAGTTCTTGTGCTGCAAAATCAAACTTTTCATCTGCATTAATTAACGACATACCTTGCTCAGAACGCGTAAGCAACATGGCTTTAATGCCATTTTTGCTAATTAAATCACGTGCACTTGCTGCTAAAGCTTCTTCTGAATCGGTTTGACCACCCGCTAACTTAAACTCATGTAAATTAGGCGTAATGTAATCAGCACCTTCGTATAAGTGTAAGTCTGGCGATTTAGGGTCGATTAAAACCGTTTTTCCGGCGCCCTTAGCAAGGCTTACCATCTCTTTAATTAAGCTTAAAGATCCTTTGCTGTAATCAGAGAACACAATAAAATCGTATTCATCAAGTACAAGCTCTAAACGGTTTAATAAAAGTTGGCTGTGTTGCTCGGTAAATGTTTCTTCTAAATCAAGACGAACCAGTTGTTGATGGCGGCTAATAACACGCATTTTTGAAATAGTCGGTAAATCACATACACTGACTAATTGTGAACTTATTTTTTCACCTTTTAGAATAGTCTCTAAAATCTGCCCGCTTTCATCTTCACCAATTAAGCCCAGTAAGCCAACTTTTGCATCTAACCGCGCTATATTTTTTGCAACGTTAGCTGCGCCGCCCGCTTTGTCTTCAAATTTACTCACTTTAACAACCGGTACTGGCGCTTCTGGCGAAATGCGACCTGTATCACCATACCAATAACGGTCTAGCATTACGTCGCCAACAACTAATATTCGTGCCGCTGATAAGTTTTTTAATAACGATAAATCCATTACTGCTGCTCCGCAACAACCATATCCATGGCTTCACATAACCAGTGACCTATAAACATGTGAGCTTCTTGAATACGTGCTGTTTCGTCATTTTTTATAATGATAGGTAACTTAGCAATATCTTTTACTTTACCGCCATCACGTCCAGTTAATGCCACTGTAAAAGCGCCTAGTTTATTTGCAGCTTCTAATGCTAAATTAATATTATTACTAGTACCTGATGTGGTTAAACCAATCACTAAATCTTCTGGCTTACATAGCGCTTGAACTTGGCGTTCAAACACCGTATCAAAGTGATAATCGTTACTGTGTGCTGTTAAAATTGATGTATCTGTAGTCAATGCCATTGAGGCAAGCGGACCACGTTCTAATTTATAACGCACTACAAATTCTGCTGCTAAATGCTGCGCATCGGCTGCACTACCGCCGTTACCAAACCAAACAATCTTGCCACCAGCTTGTAATGCACTGTGGCATGCTTCTAACAGTTGCATAGATTCTTGATGATAAGCTTCCATCGTTTCAAATAATGCTTGATGACGGTTTAATGTTTCAACGTAGCTAGTTGCCACTGAATCGATAATTGACATGAAAATTCCTCTAGGAACTGAAATAGCAGGGAAAAATTAAATCCATTATTCCATAATTTTATTTAATTGTGTGCATTTTATCGGGTTATAACTGAACCCAGACCATATTTTATTGCGAGTATGTTTAGAAAACGGCTATTTCACGGTAAACTAACGACACTTCCCTTTAAGAAAGATCAGTATGGCACGCATTTTTTACTCATTAGCATTAATTTTTATTAGCCCACTGATTGTATTTTATCTCTATATTTTACGAGGTAAAAAAAACCAAGGTTATCGTGCACACTTTAAAGAGCGCTTTGGGTTTGTCAGTAAGTCTTTATTTACGACTAAAACCAAACCTTTAGTTTTTCATTGTGCTTCTGTTGGTGAGGTACTAGCCGCAACGCCGCTTATTAAAGCTCTTCAAAAAGCGCATCCAAATTTAAATATACTTATAACCTGTAATACTCCAACAGGCAGAGAGCAAATACTTAACCAGTTTAAAAATACTGTGCCGTGTAGCTACTTACCAATCGATTTTCCGTTTGCGACAGCCCGATTTTTAAAGCGTATAAAGCCACAAGCATTGTGTATTTTAGAAACAGAGCTATGGCCAAATTTAATGGCGATAAGCCACAAAAAAAACATACCAGTGCTTGTCATCAATGCAAGACTCTCAGAGAAATCGCAGCAGGGCTATCAAAAGGTCGCTAAATTAACGCATATTATTATGCGCTCAATTACGGTACTTGCGAGTCACAATAAAACAGATGCTAAACGTTTTATTGAACTTGGTCTTGAAGCTTCAAAAAGCCATGTAACAGGCTCTATAAAATTTGATATAACACCAAATGACGAGCAATTAGCCAAAGTACTCAACCTTAAACAGCTTTATAACAGTAATGAAGACAATAACGATGAGCGCTTTGTGTGGGTAGCAGGCTCAACACATCCTGTTGAGCATGAGCTGGTACTTTCAGCCCATCAAGAGTTACTAAAAAAACAACCGAACGCATTACTTATAATTGCCCCGCGCCATCCAGAGCAATTTGACAAAGTGGCAGAGCTTTTAACGCAAAGCCCACTTAGCTTTAGCCGTCGTAGCCAAAATAACTATAACAATGAGCAAGTACTTCTTGCTGATACGCTTGGTGAATTACAGTGTTTATATGGCGCTGCAAATGTGAGCTTTATTGGTGGCAGCTTAATTCGCAGAGGTGGGCATAACCCACTGGAATCAGCAGCGTTTTCGGTAGGTGTAATAACAGGTCCACACACATACAATTTTGACCATGTTTATCCCGAGCTAACAAAGCTCAAAGGTGCTGTAGTGGTTGATAGTAACGACGAACTCGCAAAGCAGCTTATAACGTTTAGCCAAAACACAAAAGCGTGCCAAACCTTAGGTATTAAAGCTGCGCAATGCGTAACTAAAAACCAAGGTGCTATACAAAAAACACTTACCATTATTAATCAATATTTAGAGCCAAAACCGTGACCAACATAGCTATAAGCCAAACCCGTGAATGGGTGTCATCTGTTATTGTTAAATATAACTTTTGCCCATTTGCTCGAAAAGAAGTAGAAAACAACTGTATTCATTACATAGTAAGCCCAGCAGCAACTATGGATGATGCTGTAATGGATATGCTTGAGCAATGTGTTGAGCTTGACCGTGAACCAGAGCGCGAAACAACCCTTATCATGTTTGACAATGGCTTTAGTGACTTTGAAGACTTTTTAGACTTGGTCGATTTAGCTAATGCACTTTTAGTCGCGCAAGGCTTTGAAGGGAAGTATCAAATTGCTAACTTTCATCCTGATTACGTATTTGCCGACAGCGATGAAACCGATGCCGCAAACTACACAAATAGAGCGCCCTTTCCTACATTGCACTTAATCCGCGAAGCAAGTATGAGCGAAGCACTTGATAGTTATAACGAGCCTGAATCTATTCCTGAGCATAATATAAATCTAGCAAGGCGTAAGGGGATTGATTTTTGGCAGCAGTTACTTGAAGGCTGTAAAAAACCGAGCGCTTAAATGCTCGGTTTTATTTTGGTTTGTGCAAAACAAGACAATAAAAAAACGCTTATTTTTTAACCCAGTTACCATTAACTTCAACGTAATGACCACTTTGGGTTTTTTCAATTGTTTTAGCGGCAGCAAGTGCTTCTACTTGTGAAAGCGACAAGTTATTCTTTTTAGCGAGCTTTAAGTACTGCGCTTTACGCTTTGCATTTATGTCATCAACAACGGCTTTTGCCTCTGCGTTTTGTACAACAAGTCCTAAATAACCAGAGCTATCTTCACCTACTAGACCTTGGTTTTTAGCGTCATCAAGGCTAATAGCCCACGCAGAGAACGACATACATACTGCACTAACTAACGTAATAATATTTAATTTTTTCTTCGTATTCATGTTCTAGCTCCTTAAAATAACTCACTGTCGTCACTAAATAAATTGTCGAGTTCTTTATCTACTTTTACGCGAATTTCGTGATCGACCTTCACATTTAAATTAATAGTAATGGGCTCTTTAGCAGACACCTCAACACGATGCGTGCAAGCACTTAGTGCACTAATAGCACCCAGCGCGAGCAGTACTTTTATCAATAACGACTGTCTCATTATTAGTTTCCTTTTTGTGAGTATTGTTGCTCAACTTTTTGTGTAATTTCGTCACTTAAACGCAGTGCACGTAAAAGTGTCAATACGTTTTCTTCGTGGTTATAATTAAAGTTAACCTGCTGCTGCTCTGCTTTATTATAGCCTTGCAAATTAACCCCTAGTTTTAACCAACCATCATTTTTTAGTGCCACACTGCTATTCAGTTTTTGAATATCTAAGTTAGTTAATAGCCCTAACACAGGTTGTAACTCTTGCTGTTGCTGCATTACTGAATCAAACGCGTCATTATTGGTAATTTTTAAATTACCTGTTCCTTGGCTAAATAAGCTACCGTCAATTATTTCAATTTTTCCACTATCAAAGTGAACCGGTAAAGACCCCGCCAAGCGCCCCGTTAATACAATGCCCGACTTATCGTCGAGTGTAACGAGTTTACTTGCATCAATGTTTTCAAACTTAACATTAGCAACTTGGTTTGGCTTCCCTACTGTGTAGCTATCTAATGAAAACTCGCCACCAAACACACTTCCTTTTACATCATTTATAAGCGCGGTATTGTTATTAACTTGCCATTGACCTTCAATCGCTTTAACTACAGCACCTGCTCTAAATTCATTTAAATTAAAGGTAGTTGGTTTTACATTAAGCTTACCTGAATTATATTCCCCGCTAAATACACTGTTTAAATCACTCGCAAGGTAATCGTTATACAATGCACTTGTATGGCTAATCCCTATATTGAACAGTGCATTTTGTAAGTTTATATCGCCACTAATATAGCCATTAAATTCGCCCTCTGTTAACTGTGCAAGTGCCTCAAATTGACTAATAAACGCATTTAACGACAGCGCACTTTGTTCAGGAATAATGACTTCAAACGGATGAGCTTGCGACGACATATGATGATTTACAACTAACTCAACATCGTTTATAAATGCGTGATGCGTGGCTTTTAGTGCACGACTTTGCAAGCCTGTAGACTCTACTTTTATATTATTAAGTTTTATGTCAGGGCTATTAACAGCCTTTATATTCGTTTTTGCTGTTAGATCAGCAAATAACTCACCTACGCCTAAATTAGCATTTGCTGTTAATGTGTTACTTATATCTGTGACTTTAAATTCTTTATATTCTGCGCTTTTTAATTGCTGCGTTAACGCTACCTCTGCGTTTAACTGTTTATCCATTTTTGCAGTTAAATCACCTTGATATTGCACTACACTTATATCAAACGCATCTACATTATTAAGCGTTAATTTAGCATTTATAAGCCCAACTGGTTTTGAGTCTATAAACTCACTTATATCAAAGTGACCACTGAGGCTAAGCCCATTGGCTGTTGCAGGTGCAAACTCAGGCAAACTTTTAAGCATAATGGCGTAATCGCCTTTAATAACAGCGCCAGATAACTGAGCATTAACGCTAATATTATTTATATCGGGTGTATTTATTTGAGCTGATAAATTTGTCTGTAAGTACTCAAATGGAGATGTAATATTTAGTGTTGTATCTGTTATTAAAAAATCAAATTGCTTATCGCCTTCACTCATCAAATTAATTACAGGTACACTGAGCTCACTACCCTCTAAGCGAATTGATTGAGGGAGTTTAAGTTGCCAATTTAAAGGAACTTGTTTGCTAACAAAGCCTGCGTATTCACTCGGTGGAATTAACTCAGCACAGCTTGGTGTTAGATTAATTTTGTTATTAAACAAATCGGTATTAAACATTAGCACTTGGCTATTTAAATTAAAACGCGTCGCCAATTTACCAGTGGTTAATACGTTAATCTGGCACTGCTGATTTGTATGAGAAAACTCATACGTGTGAGCAAACTGGGAGCTAATATCGCCATTTAACTCAACCTCTATACCGTCAAAGCTAAACGCTTGCTGAGAATTAAAATTAGTATCTGCAATTAATGTATTTTTAGTGTTTATAACGTGCTTTAAAAAAGTGTCATTAATTTCAAGCTGGCCACTTACTTTATTAGCAGTCAAAATTGCACTCGCGTTTATATCACCCAAGACATTAAATTTATTTAGTTCTGGTTCTAATATGCTTATTTTAAGTGGCTTATTGAGCTCATCACTTTTTACTATAAGCTGTTTAATATTAATTAATGGGCGGGTTGAAGGCAGCGCTAAATCGAGATTTTTAGCAAGTTGATTATCATTATCACTTTTAGGGAAAGAATTAACCGTTAACACTGCATTTTTAATATCTACACGCTTTGTATTTGCAGTAATACCAGTGAGTTGTAATTGTTGATTTTGGTAATTTACACACACTTTATCAGCATGAATATTTAGTTCAGACGTAATTGAAAAATCGAGACAACTTAACGTAATGCCTGCTTTTTTAAGCTCAGGTGCTATAACCCACTGTAATAAAGGTAAACGAAATACATAACCAAGCAGCAAGGTACTTAGTAATACAGCCCCAACAATTAAACCAACTCGCTTAAACATACTATCCTTAAATGCTTTGTGCTTTTAGCTAAAACTATACTAATCAAAAAAGGCTGCACAATGCAGCCTTTTTAATTTTACAGTAAGATTATGAATCTAACTTGTATAAACGTAAATATAATTAACCTACGTTTTTACGTGCGTTACGGAACATACGCATCCACGGGCTATCCTCGATCCACTCATCAGGATGCCAAGAGTTGGCAACGCTTCTGAATACGCGTTCTGGATGCGGCATCATTACAGTGGCGCGACCATCAGTTGACGTAATACCTGTAATACCTTCTGGAGAACCATTAGGGTTAGCTGGGTACTGCGTTGTAGGGTTGCCGTAGTTATCTACAAATTTAACCGCTACAGTGCCGCTATTAAGCGCCGCTTTAGTGGCTGCATCGTTTGCAAACTCAGCATGACCTTCACCATGAGAAACCGCTATAGGCATACGCGAGCCAGCCATTCCATTAAAGAACACAGACGGATTCTCTTGTATTTCAACTAAACTAAAGCGTGCTTCAAAACGCTCTGATTTATTAGTTACAAAGCGCGGCCAATGTTCAGTACCAGGGATCAACTCTTTTAACGTTGATAACATTTGGCAACCGTTACATACACCTAAGCTAAAGGTATCTTCACGGTGGAAGAAGTTTTGGAACTGATCGCGTGCCATGTCGTTAAACAAAATAGACTTAGCCCAACCTTCACCCGCACCAAGTACGTCACCGTATGAGAAACCACCACAAGCCACTAAACCTTTAAATTGCTCTAGTGTTAAACGACCTTCTAAAATATCGCTCATGTGTACATCAACGGCTGCAAAGCCTGCGCGATTAAACGCTGCCGCCATTTCTAAATGAGAGTTAACACCCTGCTCACGTAAAATAGCCATTTGCGGTTTAGCGCCGGTTGCAATGTATGGTGCAGCTATATCTTCGTTTAAATCAAAGTTTAGTTTTACGTTTAAGCCTGGATCTTTTGCATCAAATTTAGCATCAAACTCCTGCTTAGCACACTCAGGGTTATCACGGCGTGCTTGCATTTGATACGTTGTTTCAGCCCAAATAGTACGAAGCTCAGTACGCGTATGATTAAGTACCGTATTTTCGCCACGGTTAAATATAATTGTATCGTCACTGTTAAGCGTGCCAATGTTGTGGCTAATTGCTGCTATACCATGTTGTTCAAACACCGCATTTACTGCATCTAAATCAGCATTTGCAACTTGAATTACCGCACCTAGCTCTTCGTTATAAAGCGCTTCAATGTCAGAGCCTGTTAAACCAGCTAAATCAACCGTTACACCGGTATGACCCGTAAACGCCATTTCAGCAACAGTTGTAAATAAACCACCGTCTGAGCGGTCATGATAAGCAAGTAACTTACTATCAGCCACAAGCGCTTGCATTGCGTTATAAAAGCCTTTTAATAACTCAGGGCTATCAACATCAGGTGTTACATCACCCAATTGCTTATAAACTTGTGCAAGGCTTGATGCGCCCATGCGGTTTTTACCCGCACCTAAATCAACTAATATAAGCGATGTATCGCCTTTATCTGTGCGCAGTTGTGGAGTGACTGTTTTACGTACGTCGTCAACACGACCAAACGCAGTTATAACCAGTGAAAGCGGCGATGTTACTGACTTCTCTTGTGAGTCACCTTCATCTTTCCATGTCGTTTTCATTGACATAGAATCTTTACCCACTGGAATCGTTAAACCAAGCGCAGGACAAAGCTCTTCCCCTACGGCTTTAACCGCTTCGTATAAACCAGCATCTTCACCTGGGTGACCCGCTGCTGCCATCCAGTTTGCCGATAACTTAATGTTTTCAAGGCTACCGATGTTTGCACAGGCAATATTAGTTAACGACTCAGCTACAGCTAAACGAGCAGATGCACCGTAATTAAGTAATGCTGCAGGAGTACGCTCACCGAGTGACATAGCTTCACCGTAGTAAGTATCATACGTTGCTGCAGTTACTGCACAGTTAGCAACAGGTACTTGCCAAGGACCGACCATTTGATCGCGCGCGACTAAACCCGTAACTGAGCGATCGCCGATTGTTATTAGGAATGTTTTTTCTGCAATGGCTGGTAAACGCATTAAGCGCTGCGCTGCATCTGCTGCATTTATTAATGTAGTATCAAGCGCTTTACCAACAACTTGCTTTGACGTTACATCGCGGTGCATTTTAGGTGCTTTACCTAATAATACGTCCAGCGGTAAATCAACAGGGTTATTTTCAAAATGGCTGTCTGACACTGTTAAGTGAGGTTCAGCGGTTGCTTCACCAATAACAGCGTACTGGGCACGTTCACGCTTACAAATTGCTTCAAAGCGGTCAAAGTCCTCTACGCCAACAGCGAGTACATAACGTTCTTGTGATTCATTACACCAAATTTCGTGTGGTGCCATACCTGGCTCATCGTTAGGAATGCTACGTAATTGGAACTTACCACCACGTCCGCCATCATTAACAAGCTCAGGGAACGCATTTGATAAACCGCCAGCACCTACATCGTGGATGAATGCAATTGGGTTTTCGTCACCTAACTGCCAACATTTATCGATAACTTCTTGGCAACGACGTTCCATTTCTGGGTTTTCGCGTTGTACTGAAGCAAAATCTAAATCTTCATTTGATTGACCTGAGGCCATGCTTGATGCAGCACCACCGCCTAAACCAATGTTCATTGCAGGTCCACCTAGCGCAATTAATTTTGCGCCAACAGGAATATCACCTTTTTGAACATGATCAGAGCGAATATTACCTAAACCACCGGCAAGCATAATTGGTTTATGATAACCACGTACTTCTTCGCCATTATGGCTTGTTACTTTTTCTTCGTAAGTACGGAAGTAGCCTAATAAGTTAGGACGACCAAACTCATTATTAAATGCAGCGCCACCTAGTGGACCCTCTGTCATTATATCAAGCGCGTTAACAATACGACTCGGCTTACCAAAATCGCTTTCCCATGGTTGCTCGTAACCTGGAATACGTAAGTTTGATACAGTAAAGCCAACTAAACCTGCTTTTGGCTTAGAGCCACGACCAGTTGCGCCTTCATCGCGAATTTCACCACCAGAGCCTGTAGCCGCACCAGAGAATGGGGCAATAGCTGTTGGGTGGTTATGCGTTTCAACTTTCATTAGTATTTCAATGTCTTCTTGATGATACGCATATTCACCTTGCGCATTTGGGAAGAAGCGACCCGCTTTTGAGCCTTTCATTACTGCCGCGTTATCTTTATACGCCGACAATACATTTTCAGGATTTAACTCAAAAGTATTTTTAATCATTTTAAACAGCGATTTTGGCTGCTCTTTTCCATCGATTGTCCAGTCAGCATTAAATATTTTATGGCGACAATGCTCTGAGTTTGCTTGTGCAAACATAAACAATTCGATGTCGTTAGGGTTACGTCCTAACTTTATAAAGTTTTCTACCAAGTAATCTATTTCGTCATCAGCAAGGGCAAAACCTTGCTCAACATTAGCTATTGCTAATGCTTCGCGTCCGCCGCCTAAAATATCAACAGACGACATTTGGCGCGGTGCATCACTGCGAAACAGTTGTGCAGCATCTTCAAGCTCACTATGCGTGGCTTCGGTCATACGGTCGTGCAATAACGCAATTACTTGTGCAAGTTGTTCTGCGTTTAAGTCACCTTCAACATAATAAGCAATACCGCGTTCAACACGGTGAACCTGTTTTAAACCACAGTTATGGGCAATATCGGTTGCTTTAGATGCCCAAGGTGAAATGGTACCTGGGCGAGGTGTAACAAGTACAAGTTTGCCAGCTGGGGTATGCTCAGCAATAGTTGGACCGTAAGTTAATAGTTTTTCAAGCTTGGTTTGCTCGGAGCTACTCAACGGCGATGTTAAATCGGCAAAGTGAGCATACTCGGCGTATACGTTAGTGACTGGAAGTTGCGATTGTTGGCAACGCGCTAAAATTTTATTAACTCTGAACTCTGACAGTGCTGGTGCACCACGAAGGATCAACATAGGTAATTTCATCCGGGGTTAGGGATTGAACGATATTTTAGGCACGCATTATAGTCCAATTAGCATTCAGATTTAACTCAAAATTACGCTTTTCATAAAATTAACTTTTTAGCTTTATTTATAGCCTCTTTTGGTTAATAAAATAAAAGGTAAAGTGACGCGATGGCTTAGTTTTGCTATAACGGTGACTGGCGAGCTTAAGGGGCACTCAATGTTCAAAGAAAAACTAATAATAATCATTACTTTAGTTATGCTGTTATGTGCATGCGATATGCAAGAGCAGCCAACTCAACTCGCCCAAATAAAAGAACACAATAAAATACGTGTGGGTACCCTTGCCAGTGCTAGTAATTATTATCAAGCTGTTCAAGGTGAGCAAGGCTTTGAATATGAGTTATCTCAAGCCTTCGCTGAATATTTAGGTGTAGAGCTTGAAATAGTCCCTTTCTTTAACTTATCTGATATGTTTGAACGCCTTGAAAGCGGTGATTTAGACTTAATAGCGTCAGGACTTACCTATAATAAAACCCGTGCAGAGCAATACCGTTACGGACCAACTTACAGAACAATCAGCCAAAAGTTAGTTTATAAACAAGGGCGCGTTCGTCCTCGAGAATTTGACGATTTAGATGGCAACTTTACTGTTATAGCTAAAAGTAGCCACTCGCTTACTCTACAAAAAATGAAGAAGAACAATCCAGATCTCACTTGGATAGAAAGCGAAGAGTTTGATGAAGAAGAACTACTTCAAGCAGTTATTGATGGCGAGATAGATTACACACTCGCTGATACGCACACGCTATCGCTGTTTCGCCGTTATCACCCAAATTTAAGCATTGGTTTTTCAGTTAGCCATAACGACCCGATTGCATGGATACTTAATAAATCTAAAGACGACTCTTTATATGCGTTGCTGGTGCCATTTTTTGGTGACGTTAAGCAAAGTAACCAGCTCTATGTACTTGAAGAAAAATACTTTGGTCACGTACGCCAATTTAACTATGTAAATACCCTTGCTTATATCGAAGCAATTAAAGAAACCTTACCAACATACCAGCCATGGTTTGAACAATATGCAGGTAGCCTTGACTGGCGGTTATTAGCGGCACTAAGCTATCAAGAATCTATGTGGAATCCTCGCGCTAAATCACCAACAGGTGTGCGCGGCATCATGATGCTAACTCGCAGTACAGCCAAACAAGTAGGTGTTACTAACCGGTTAGAACCAGAGCAAAACATTCGTGGTGGCGCTAAATACTTAAGCAAGCTTATTAAACGTATTCCTGACCGTATCCCGCAACCCGACCGCACATGGCTTGCTTTGGCCGGATACAATGTAGGTTGGGGGCACGTTAACGACGCACGTATAATTACCGAACAGCAAGGCGCAAGTCCTGACAAATGGGCTGATGTAAAAAAACGCCTACCGCTATTAATTAAAAAGCGCTATTACCGTAAAACTCGCTACGGTTATGCCCGAGGCGATGTAGCTGTTAAATATGTCGATAATATTCGTCGCTATTACGATGCACTTGTTTGGCTAGATGAAAATGATGCTATTGCTGCAGAGCCTGAGCCAGAACCAATTACAGAGTTGAGCACTGATACTGAGCTAAAGCTAAACGAAAAAAGTGAAGTGAAAAGTGAAGTAAAAAGTAAGGCCGATGAAGCTCAAACAGAAAAAAACAACCTATAATCGAACCCGAACAGTCGAGTGAAAACAATGGCTAAGATTAATATAAGTACCCGTTTATTGAGTATGTCAGTAAGCAAAATTTAAGTAAATTAAATATCTGTTTACTTGTCACCAAATGATCACTAATGTGTGTTAATTGTATATCATTATTTTATAAGATATACCCGTGCCTTTCTCACTCTTGCATTAGGAGAAAACATGCTAAAACGTAGACGCACACAAAGATTAAAACGCAATGTCATTTATTCAACGGCCACACGTCGTCGTGTTATGTTGCGAAAACTACACAAAAAAATCATCTGGCGTCGCCGAATGTTTGCTATGCAGCAAATGGCTGAATCAGAAATAGAGCCAATCGCTAGTTAACTTTAGCTAGGCTTATTTATTTGATCATCACGAGCAGCTTTCTTAGCTGCTTTAATTTGCGCTCTTCTACGTTTAAAAAAATTCGAAATAGTATCCCCGCACTGCTGTGCCAAAACACCACCGCACACCTCAACTTGATGATTTAACTTAGGCTCTTGTAATAAATTCATAATTGAACCCGCAGACCCTGTTTTAGCATCGACTGCTCCAAATACTAAACGCTTTATTCTGCTATGCACTAACAATCCCGCACACATAGAACAAGGCTCTAACGTTACGTATAGGGTGCAATCAATTAAGCGGTAATTGTTAAGGACTTTTCCAGCTTCTCGCACTGCAATCATTTCGGCATGGGCAGATGGGTCATTATCCGTTATTGAGCGGTTATACCCGACTGAAACTAGCTGGTTATCTTTGACTACAATTGCTCCAACCGGAATTTCATCAAGCAGCTCTGCTTGCTTTGCATACAAAAGCGCTTGTTCCATCCAGTAGGAATCATCAAATGGTTCGTTCATTATTTCTACTTAAATAACCTTTTATGCTGTAATTATACCTAGTTAGCACTCTAAAGTGCGCCATTCATTACTTTATTGCAAAAATAAAACAATATTTACCCGTTTGTAATGGCTCACTAGTGCTGATTTACGCTATAATCTCACGCTTTTTTTATTTAGCTCACAACACGGGTAGCAAATGAAATTTCCTGGACGCCGCAGGCATAAACATTATTTTCCAGTGGAAGCCAAAGATCCACTTACCAATCAACTTAACGCAACAGAGCGATTACAACGTAGTTATATTACGGGTATCGATCAGATCGTTGTTGATATAGAGGCAAAAGTTGATCAAGCTTTCCTTGACGAATTTCAACTACGTAGAGGGATGTCGCAAGTTATTGATAGCGATACAACAAACGCCTTATACGATCGTTTAAAATTAAACAATATGGTTGATTTTGAGTTTGCCGGTGGAACCATTGGTAACACTATGCACAACTACTCTGTACTTGCAGATGATCGCTCAGTTTTATTAGGCGTAATGAGCGAAAATATAAAAATAGGTAGCTACGCTTACCGTTTTTTATGTAATACCTCAAGCCGTGTAGACTTAAACTACCTTCAACCAGTTGATGGGCCTGTAGGCCGTTGTTTTACATTAATTGATGAAACCGGTGAGCGTACTTTTGCAATAAGTGCAGGCCTAATGAATCACTTACGTCCTGAATCTATCGATAAAGACCTTATTGAGAATTCATCAGCGTTAGTGATTAGTGCCTATCTTATGCGTACTCAAGGTAGCGAAACAATGACTGAAGCCACTATGCAAGCGGTAAAATACGCTAATGACGCAGGTGTGCCAGTTGTGCTTACACTCGGTACTAAGTTCTTAATTGAACAAGACCCTACTTGGTGGGCAAACTTTGTTGAAAAGCATGTTGATATTCTTGCTATGAACGAAGAAGAAGGTTTAGCTATTACAGGTTTTGAAGATCCTCTTCTAGCTGCTGATAAAGCACTTGATTGGGTAGACTTAGTTATTTGTACCGCTGGCGAAAAAGGCTTATTTATGGCCGGCTACGTAGACGAAAGCTTAAAGCGTGAAACCGAATACCCGTTACTACCAGGCGCCATACCTGATTTTAACCGTTACGAATTCTCACGAGCTATGCGTAAAGATGAGTGTGATGAACCTATCAGAGCATATAGTCATACGGCCCCATTTATGGGTGGACCTGATTCAATCAAAAACACCAATGGTGCAGGTGATTGCGCACTTGCGGCTGTGCTTCATGATTTGTCAGCGAATGTTTACCATAAGCTTAATGTGGCAAACTCAGCTAAACATCAGCAACAAGCTATTACTTACTCGTCACTATCGCAAATTAGTAAATATGCTAACCGAGCGAGCTATGAAGTATTAGTTCAGCACTCTCCGCGTTTATCTCGTGGCTTACCTGAACGTGAAGATTGTTTAGAGCAGGTTTACTGGGAACAATAAATTACAAAGGGAGCAATTATTGCTCCCTTTTGTTTACCTAAAAAATAGAAATATCGAGTTTTTTAGATAACAGCTCGAGCGCTGCAATTCCTGCAACCGAATTACCAAACGAATTAAGCCCCGGTGAATAAACAGCCACTGTAAACTTATTTGGTAGTACAGCTAAAATAGTTCCTGATACTCCCGACTTACCAGGCATACCCACTCTGTAACCAAAATCCCCCGCAGCATCATATAAACCACTCGTGAATAAAAGCGAATTAAGCTGTTTATTCTGACGACTACTTAAAACGGGTTTACCAGAGCTATAATCAACACCTTTATTAGCTAAAAAATTATAAGCTTTTGCTAATTCAATACAGTTGAGCTCAATAGAGCAAAAGTTAAAGTAAGCCCACAAAACATCATCTACTTCGTTTTCAAAATTACCAAACGATTTCATCAAATGCGCCATCGCAGCATTTCGGTGCCTGAACTCATACTCTGAATTAGCGACTTTTTTATCAATTACTAAGCCTCTATTACCAGCTAATAACCTGAAGGTTTCGAGCATAGAATGCATTGGCGCAGATAAGCGGCTGTATAATGCATCACACGTTACAATTGCGCCTGCATTGATGAATGGGTTACGAGGAATCCCCTTTTCAAATTCAAGCTGTGTAAGCGAGTTAAAGGCTGTACCTGAGGGTTCCTTTCCGACTCTATGCCAAAGTTCATCACCATAACGCTGTAGTGCCATAGTAAGTGTCATAACTTTAGAAACTGATTGAATAGTGAAGCGTTGAGAACAATCCCCTGCGCACACAGTTTCACCATCAGTTGTATAAATAGCGATAGAAAATTGTTCCGGATCAACCTCGGCAAGCGCCGGTATATAATCAGCTACTTTCCCTTGTGATAATAAAGGACGTACTTCATGTGCTATTTCATCAAGCACCTTTTGGTAATCAGCTGTAGGCAATCTAGACCTCTATATCGTCATTCATAAGAATTGGATTTTAACACGCGCTATTAGGTGCACCTAGTTTTGTTGTCGAATTTAACGGTGAGATTTTACTAAATTTAAATAGAAAAAAACGTCACATTACTGTATCTGGTTTCTCTTAATTAAATCCTGGTAATGTCATGATGCCCACTGCGGTGGAGAGTCACAGTGCAAATGCTACGAACTCATTGTCGAGCGGAGATTTTTATGATTTTAGTGTCGGGAGTCGCTACGCTCGCCCGACCTACGTGATAGGTGTTGATGTGAGTGTGTGTTAATTGCGTGTTTTTCACTTTTCTGCAGACATAAAAAAGCCCGAATCTTAAATTCGAGCGCTCTACAATGTGAAGTCGGTGCGCTACGCAGTAGGATGTCGTAGTGCCCACAGCGATAGAGAGTCACAGTGAAATACTACACTATTATTAATCGTATCGTCTCTTAGTATGCAGAGTTTTACTAATTTCAAAAAGCAAAAAACCCGTTACATTACTGTAACGGGTTTCTCTTANAACCCGTTACATTACTGTAACGGGTTTCTCTTAATTAAATCCTGGTAATGTCCTACTTTCACATAGCAAATGCTACACTATCATCGGCGCTGTTTCGTTTCACTACTGAGTTCGGCATGGAATCAGGTGGGTCCAAAACGCTATTGTCACCAAGAAAATTCTTTTCAATTTTCTTGTTTTTAATTATTAAGATTAAAGTCCTTCGACTGAATTTGAAGCCTGGTAATGTCCTACTTTCACATAGCAAATGCTACACTATCATCGGCGCTGTTTCGTTTCACTACTGAGTTCGGCATGGAATCAGGTGGGTCCAAAACGCTATTGTCACCA